>CAVZVX010000116.1:0-20739 GCA_963778775.1 uncultured Spirochaetota bacterium
CCTTGCGCGGAGTGCCTCCTACCCCGGTAAAATGGAGCTCGCAGCCGCGCTTCCTCGCTTCCTGGAGTATCCGGATGATGGCGCCTACTCCCGTGCTGTCGAGATAGTCCACGCCGGAGAGGTCGATGCGGAGCCTCCTGTTCCCCTCCGCGATATGGGAAAGCATGGCCTTCGCGAAAGCGGGCGCCGAGTAGAGGTCACAATCGCCTTTCATCTCCACGTTCTCGAAGCCGCTGGAGTCTCGGGCATGAACCTTCCATTCCATATAGCCCATGTAGCCGATTCGCGGCTCGAAGGACAAGATCCGGCCGAGTTAAAAGTCGATATCTCACCGGCGGCTAACCGAATCCTAATGCGCGAGGCAGAGACTTCATCATCATGATAGACACAAGAGAAATCGGCGGCTCCTCGTCCGCGCTGTTCGAAAAATCCGGAACCATTCGGATGTACAGCTCCTCGGCCCTTCACGCGGCGAAGTATCTTCATTACGTCAGGGCAAGCACCAGTCTACTGCTCGTCGCGGACGCGCTACAGAACGAATTCGATATCCCCGCCGTCGCGGTGGTAGACGACGAAGGGGAAGTACTCGGGATACTGCGGAGGGACCGCCTCTTCGCCCTCCTCGGCAAGCCTTTCGGCCGCGAGGTCCTTCGCAGGAGCCTCGTGGCGGAAGTCGTCGAGGAAGTCCCTGCCTTCGACGCCCACGTGGACCTCTTCGCCGTCGCGGAGCGGATGCTGCCGAGCTCGAACGCCCTCCCGCGGAGCGGCGGCAACGAGTTTTGCGTACTGGTCGGCGAGAACGGAGGCTTCCAGGCCCTTCTCGCCTCTCAGGACCTGGCCAACTACCTTTCTCGCATGACCCAGGAGGACATCGAGCTCGCGGGACGCCTCCAGGAACGCCTCCTCGTCGGCGAGGGCCACGATGGCGGGGACGCCTGGAGCACGGAGGCCTGGTCGAGGCCCGCCAAGGGAGTGGGCGGCGATTTCTACTTCACCAAGCAGGTGGACGACGGACGGCTCTTCCTCGCCCTCTGCGACGTATCGGGGAAGGGCGTGGCCGCCTCCATCATCGTCTCCATGGTCTGGGGGATGCTGAGGATGTTCGACTTCAGGCGGGACCTGCGCGAGCTCGTGATCGGCCTGAACGAGTCCATCGTCGCGACCTTCCATATGGAAAAATACATGACCGGAGTGTTCCTCATATACGAACCAACACAGAGACGCCTTCTGTTCGCCGACATGGGCCACTCGCACGCCGCACTGTTTCGCGACGGCAACCCCCGCTCGTTGAAGGGGCCCCGCGGGAACCTCCCCATCGGGGTCGACCTCGAGCTCGATCCTGCCATCTATCCCTATCGCCTGCTGGCCGGCGATAGGCTCCTGCTGTACAGCGACGGTCTCATCGAACAGGAGGACTCGCAGGCCGCCGAGTTTGGGGAACAGCGCCTGATCTCGACCGTCGGCTCGGCGATCGCTCGCGGCGAGCGGCTTCGGGACGTCATACCCGCCGCCCTGGACGGATATAGGCGCGGTACGCCGCAGCAAGACGACATGAGCTTTCTCCTTCTGTCCGTCAATTGAGGAAAGCGATATCGGCGAAGGCGCAGGCCGCGTCGGTCCCGGTGTGCTGCGAATTGATGTAGATCTGCATTCCGATCGCCTTCAGGCCCGGAGGGGCCTCGCCGAATAGGCGTCGGTAATCCGCGTTCAAATCCCTCTCCTCGGTCATCCAGCGCCCGGTATCGGCCTTGCCGGAGCGCAAAACGATGACCTTTACGCGAGCGAAGGGCGGGATTCCGATCGCGTCGCCCGACTTCCCCTCGGGCGATTCCGTCTCCCATAGATAGCCGATCGCCCGCATGCCCGGGAAAGCGACATAAAGCTGGGCCGCCTGATCGTCGGCTCGGGCAGAACGGAAATCGCCCCCCATGGGGAGCTTATCGACCCGCCACTTCCACGAGAGCCTGGGATACGCGCCGAGGTCGACGGCAAGCTTGCGCCGCAGCCCGAAGGAAGCTCTGGCGCAGGACATCTCGATTGCGGGGATGGCGCCATCGCGGGCGGCGCGGAGCCGCGGGATTCCGGCGTGCCTCACGAGCTGCCAGCCTTCCGGCACGCCTCCGGGACCGAGGCCGCCCGAGAAATCGCCCACGCTCAATGCGAAGCGAGTTCCGCGACCCCCGTGATCTGCCGTGGCGACGGCGACCGTCTGCGCGACGCCGACTAATGGAAACGCTCCGAAGAGGAGAAGATAGAGGAATCCCGAGCGTCGCTTCATTTCAGGAGCCTAGGATCGATCGATGAGGATCCCGTGAATCTCCGGTTAAAACTTGATTCCGATATTCATCGCCGGGCTGAAGGAATAATCATTATACCGGCTTTCCAAATCCGAAAAATCCCGCGGCTCGTTCAGATTGAAGGGCCAATAGTCGAATTCGCCGCCTATCTCGAAATAGGCCGCCTGCCCGAAAATCTTGAATTCGAAGCGATACCCTGTCCGAGCGCAAAGCAGCAGCATGAACCCGCTTTGCACGAACTTGCCGCCGAGATCGTAATAATCGACGAGACATGGATTGACGATCGGGGCGACGAACAGGCCGCGCCAGAGGAATATCTGATCGGCGGCGAACAACCCGAAGGACAGGACATGCCCTGGGTAATCGGATGCATCCGAATAGGGTTTCGACAATGGCGACGCATATTGAAAAATATCGAACCCGACCAGCAGGTTGGTACGGTTGTTCACTTCCCTCCCGTACTCCAATTCGCAATAGGCGGTTCCCGAATCGGGGATGAGCGTCAGCAGGATGAAGGGCGAGGTTCCGATGCTGTTCTTCGCCGCATTGTCCTGTGCGCTCGATCCGGCCGCGCATAGTCCTAAAAGCAAAACCAGATACGCTGCTCTCCTCGACATGGCGACTCCTATGCGTCCGTACTACCTCAATCGAATCCCGAGCAGGATATTCGGCAGGACGTAGAAATTCGGGAAATAATACGCGGGATCGGTTGCCTCGATATTCGCGAACGACTGCGGCTCATTGGTCTTAAGAAGGCAAAAGCCGAGCAATCCCTGAAGATTAATGAAGAGCGGGAAGTTCCGAATCGTGAAATCCAGGCGGTACCCGAGATGCAGCTCATTCCACAGCTCGAATCCCTTCGCGTCGCTGCCGTCGTCCGCCTCGCGATAGACCGCATACATGGGGAGCAACTGATATTCCAGATATGTTTTACCCACGAGGAACCGTCGATAGCCGATTATCGGCGCGATGCCCTGGTAATTTCCCGGATAGGCCTGACCGGAAAAGGTCTTGTCCGCGCGGAGGTAATATGCCCCGAAAAGAAGAGCGTCGCGAAGAGTGAAATCGAGATGGCACCTCATGAAGAAAATGGAGAAAAACGGATCGACGACGCTCGTCTCTACCGAGAGCGCAGGTCCGCTTCCGCCTTGGCAATACGCATCGCCGATCGAAAAAATAGCCAGGGCGCAGACCACCGGCTTCAGCATGGACCGCTTTTTCATCCGCCGCTCCTTGATCGTCATCTCCGGTAAGCCCTTCCTCGCCCTTCGAGTCCCGGTCTCGATCCTGATATTACTGTAGGTCTATGATAATGGGACGAATATGGCCAATCGCGCAAAAAAGGAGACAAGTCGCGTAATGCGGAGAGATCGGCTTAATTTTTCGGCATCTTGCCATTTGCTAACCATATCTTAACAATATTGCCGTATCCTTTGCCCGGAGGCATAGGATGACCAAGGTTCTCTTTCTCTGCGTTCACAACTCGGCCCGCAGCCAGATGGCCGAGGCTTTCATGAAAAAATACGGGGCCGGCAGATTCGAGGCGGAAAGCGCCGGGCTGGAACCGGGAAAGCTCAACCCCTATGTCATCCGCGCCATGCTGGAAAAAGGTATCGATATATCCGGGAATCCGACGAAAAGCGTCTTCGACCTCTTCAACGCCAAGAAAGTCTATCAGGTCGTCGTGAGCGTCTGCTCCAAAGAGGCGGCCGAGAAATGCCCGATTTTCCCCGGATTATCGGAAAAGCTCCATTGGCCTTTCAGCGATCCATCGACCTTTACGGGAAGCGACGAGGAAATCATGGAGCAGGTCAGGCAGGTAAGGGACCGGATCGAGGAATCCGTCAAGGAATTCGCGGCGCGACCCGGGACCGTCCCCGGAGTCGGCCTCACCTAATTCTGATAAGAACCTAATACCATCTACACATTACCCTGCTATCCCATTATTCGTGATTCTTCCGACTAGACGCGAGTCGCGTTTAGAACAAACGAAAGGAGCGGATAATGAAGAGAGCTAATGCACTGCTGCTCGGAGTCTTGATGGCGCCCTTGCTCGTCGCGCCTCTGCTTGCCGGATGCTCGAAGCCCAAAGTCGTGACCCTGGCTTGGTTGCCCAACAACTCGGGAGACAACGAGAAGGCCTTCCGAGCGGAGTTCGACAAGGTCATCGCGCAGGCGACCGGCGCCAAGGTCCAGGACAGACTGACGACGGACTACAATATCGCCATTGCGGCCTTGGATTCCGGAGACGCGCAATTGGCATGGTTCGGACCCTTCGAGTACATGACCGGCCACGCGAAGAATCCCCACATCGTCCCGCTTGTGGTCGAGAGCGGGGATTCGGGAACCGCGCAGGATGCGATGTACCACAGTCGCCTCCTCGTGAAGAAGGGAAACGAAGGCCTGTATAAGTCCGGCGACGCCTATTCGATCGACAAGATCGTCGGGAAGAGAGTGTCCTTCGTCTCGACGAGCTCGACCTCGGGCTTCAACATGCCTTCCTCGGCCATCATGGCCTACTTCCACGGACAGGATAAATGGAAGAATCTTACCAGGGACGACCTCATGCAGGGCGGCAAGGATAAATTCTTCGGCCAGGTCATGTTCTCCGGCTCCCACCAGCTATCCCTGGCGAATCTGCTGATGGGCAAGGTCGACATCTCCGCGGTGGACGACGTCGACGTGAGGAGCTATTTGGATCTTAGCTCCGGCACCGACAACCAGGAGGGCGCGGTCTACACCGTGAAGAAGGGAGCCGACGCTCCCTTCGATACCCTCGCCGACGCCCAATTCGTGATCGTCAAGTCGATACCGGTCCAAAATACCCCCTTCGAGGCCAACGACGCCTTCCTGGATCAGCCTACGCTCGACAAGATCACCCAGGCCCTGGTCTCGGACAAGGTCACCAACGACCCGATGGTCTTCCAGCCAAAGGGCAGTTCAGGCGCAGGGTTGTTCGTCCAGCCCCACCGCTTCGTGAAGGTGACCGATGCCTGGTACGACCCGATGAGGCAGATCCTCGGAATTCAGTAAGCGCCGGACTCGAAGAGCCTGACTGAGGGGCGTCGAAGCCAGCGCCCCTCGTCGTCCCAGGATAGAGCATGCAGACCGATGTTTTCATAAGGCGAAGGAACAATTCACTCATGCTCTTCGGCCTGCTGATCGTCCTGATGATAGTCTCGATCGCATTGACCCAATACGACGTGGGACGGGGGTTCGCCAGCCTTTTCAAGGCCTTCGTATGGGGCCTGTCCAATTTCTATCCCGACGGCAAGTCCCTGGAGAAGCTCCCGGACATCATGGCCAAGCTGTGGGACACGATCCTGATCTCGATTTCCTCGACCGTCACGGCGGCCGTGCCGGCGCTGTTCCTTGCCTTCATGGGATCCAGGCCCACGAGGGCACACGCCGCCTTCACGGCCGTCGCGCGCGGCATCGGCTCCTTCTTCCGGAACATGCCCCTCGTGGCCTGGGCCATGATCCTCATGCTCGCCTTCAGTCAGAGCTCCCTCACCGGCTTCCTGGCCCTGTTCTTCGGCTCGCTCGGCTTTCTCGTCCGCGCCTTCATGGAGGCGCTCGACGAAGTCGATACGGGCACGATCGAGGCGCTGAAGGCTACCGGGGCTTCGTACTTTCACGTCGTCTTCCGTTCAGTCGTGCCTTGCAGCTCGCCTCAAATCGTAAGCTGGCTGCTGTTCACGATCGAGACCAACATCCGCGACGCCACCCTGGTGGGCTTCCTTACCGGGACCGGCATCGGCTTCGCGTTCGACATCTACTACAAATCCTTCAATTACCATGCGGCCAGCCTGGTCGTCGTCATAACCGTCATCGCGGTCATCGCCCTGGAGGGCATTTCGAACCATATCAGGAAGGTAATCCTGTGAAGGAGCGAATGAGCCGCGACCGCTCGAAGATGGTCATTCGATTCACCGCGATTACGCTCGTGGCCTTAACGGTCTATGCCTTCATGACCATGGATTACGGCAGCGCCGACATTCGCGAGGCGATCGGGGAAACGCTACGTAACTTCCGTACCATCTTCCTTCACCCGCACTCGCATCGCCTCTCCGTGGCCGATGGGTTCATGGAGCTGCTGACGACGATCGGCCTGGCCGTCCTGACCACTCTGTTCAGCGGGGCGATCGCGCTGTTCCTCGGCCTACTCGGCGCCCGGAACCTCGCGCCCAAGAGCGTAACGAACGTCGTCAAGGCCATCGTAGCCTTCATCCGGGCGGTTCCGGCGATCCTCTGGGTCCTGATATTCGCGGTAGCCGCAGGATTGGGCAGCACGGCGGCGGTGATCGGACTGTCCATGCATTCCATCGGTTACCTGACGAAGGCATACGCCGAATCCTTCGAGAGCCTTGACCGAAGCTCCATCGAAGCCTTGGAGGCCACCGGCGCCGACTGGTGGCAAATCGTGTTCCAGGCTGTCCTTCCCTCCACTACGACCTATCTCATATCCTGGACTTTCCTTCGGTTCGAGATGAATTTCACGAACGTCGTGGCGATGGGCGCCGCGGCGGGAGCGGCCGGCATAGGCTTCGACCTCTTCATGGCGAGTTCTTTCTACTTCGACCTCGGGGAACTGGGACTCATCACCTACTTCGTGTTGGCTTTCGCGATCATCCTGGAAATCATCGCGATAAGGGTAAAGAGGAATCTCAAGGAGAATTAGGCCTTCGGCCCCGGAGCTAGGGCGTGGTCTTCAAGCCGCGCTCGACCTCGTGACGCTCGATGGCCAGGGCGATCAGGCGGTCGACCAGCTCCCCGAAGGAGACGCCGCTCGCCTCCCATAGCTTCGGATACATGCTGATGCGGGTAAAACCCGGGATCGTATTGATCTCGTTCACCACCAGCTCCTCCGAGCCGCGGAGGAACATGTCGACCCTCGCCATCCCCTCGCAGCACAGCGCGGTAAAGGCTCGAATCGCGATACGGCGTACGGCCTCGGAAACAGAAGCCTCGAGGGGAGCGGGAATGAGCAGCACGGCTCCGTTCTCGTCTATGTACTTGGCCCGGTAATCGTAGAAGGCATGGCCTGCGCCGGTCTCTATCTCGCCCGGGACCGAGGCGATGGGATCGGCATTGCCGAGGACGGAACACTCGATTTCGCGACCGAGTATGCGCTCCTCGACGAGGACCTTCGAGTCGTACAGCAGGGCCGTTTCGACGGCCGCCTCGTATTCCGCCCGGGTCGATGCGCTGCTCACGCCCACCGAGGAGCCCATATTCGCCGGCTTGATGAAGACGGGCGATCCCAGCTCGGCGCTCGCCTCGTCGAAGCTCAGAGGCTTCTTCCCGCGCGAAATCGCGCGAAACCGCGCTGTGGCTATACCGGCGTCCCTCAGGAGCCGCTTCATCACGTCCTTGTCCATCCCTACCGCCGAACCGAGAATCCCGGCTCCCACGCAGGGCAGGTTGGCCAGGCGGCAAAGTCCTTGGATCGAACCGTCCTCGCCGTAGGGACCATGCAGGACCGGGAAAATCACGTCGAGCATGGAGGACTCCCGCGATCCCGACAGAGTGATGAGGCGACTCCCCTCTCCCCTGACCGCGAGCGTCACTTCTCGGGAGCCGTCCCCGTCCAGCTTGGGGAGCGGAGGGGCGGCATCGAAGAGCAGCCTGGTCCTTTCTTCCAGATGCCAGCGTCCCTCCCGATCGATGCCGATCAGGAGCGGCTCGTATTTCTCGCGATCCAGCGCGTCGAGCACGTTTTTCGCGGACTGGAGTGATACCTCGTGCTCGGCGGACCTGCCGCCGAAGACTACGCCGACCCGAATCTTCTTCATCGTGCCGGGAGTATGTAAAATCGCCCGCTAAATGTACAGAGGCGAAGACCCGCGGAGAATATTCATGGAATTCTCATCGTATCGAAACCGCCCGTGAACGATCGCCGGTCAATGTTCCCGCTGTCGGGAGACGTGAGTCGATGGAACGATCGCGAAGGACTAGGATACTGGTAGAGGGGTCTCCGGAGCTCAGGCGCGAGCTGAGCCTCGCCGTGTCGAATCGCCGTCCCATCGCGACGGTGGACGAGCCGCGCGGCGGCCTCGTGATGATCAAGGCGAGGGAAACGGCCAAGAACGGCCTCTTCTATATAGGAGAGCTTCTCGTCACGGAAGCGAAGGTCCAGATCGAGGGCCGGATCGGCATCGGCATCATCGCCGGCGACGAGCCGGAAGCCGCCCGCGACCTGGCGGTCATAGACGCGGCCTTCAACGCGGGCCTCGAGGAAGCCTCGAGATGGGACGAAAGGCTCCTCGAAGAAGAGGCGCGGATGATGCGCCGCGAGACGGACGAGGCGGCGCGCGTCGACCGGACGCGGGTAGTCTTCGAGTCGATGGATAGGGGCTGAAGGATATGAGGCTCGACGCGGTCCACGACCTTCAGCTCGTCTTCCGGAAGATCCTGGCCGCCATGGCCGGTCCCGGCGCGATAGTCGATCTATCCCGCGAGGCCGAGCTGCTCGACCTCGACCTTCCTCTCAACAAAGGGATTCTCCTCGTCGCGCTGGCCCTATTGGACGCCGAGACCAGCTTCGCTGTCGTGTCGGACGACACGGCCGCCCAAAGCGACGCGATCTCGCACATGACCTACGCGAAGGCTGCCGAACAAGGCCAGGCGGACTTCGTCTTCGTCATGGGCGGGACGGCGGCCGCGGAGGCGATAGCCCGGGCCAGATCGGGCAGCCTCGTCGATCCCCACCTGGGCGCGACCCTCGTCATCGAGGCCCGTTCCCTGGGCGAGGATGGCCGCCTTCTCCTTTCCGGCCCGGGTATCGAGTCTACCGCCCGCCTCAAGGTCGACATGGAAGGCGGATGGGTCGCGGCGAGGGCCGCGAAAAACGTCGAATTCCCCCTGGGCGTCGACCTGATCCTCGTAGACCCACGCTTCAGGCTCGCGGCCCTGCCCCGGACCACCGTCGTCAGGGAGGAGGACTAGGATGGGATACGTCGCGGTAACTGGGGGGGCACAGGCCATCGAGGCATCCATCGAGCGGCTCAAATACATGAGGCTTCGAAACGGCACGGCGATCGGCGTCGATGCCGTCCGGGCGGGAATGCGCGCCCTCGTAGACCAGGTCATGTCCGAGGCCAGCCTCTACGACGCTGAGATGGCGGCCCTGGCCATAAAGCAGGCCGAAGGAAGCCCGGAAGAGGCCGTCTTCCTCATGCGCGCCTTCCGCTCCACCCTTCCCCGCTCGCATTATTCCCTCGCGATCGATCCGCGGAACATGCGCGTCGAGCGGCGAATCTCCGCGAGCTTCAAGGAGATCCCAGGGGGACAGATCCTCGGCGCCTCCTGCGACTATACGCATAGGCTCATCGATTCGGAGCTTCTCGACGAGACGAACGACGAGGCCGCGCGCTGGGTCGGCGAGTATCTCGCTCGTGACCTCGGCGCCGAAGGCTTTTCCGTCGGCGCGGGCTCGGGAGAGGCGGGGACCGCCCTTCCTGAAAAGCCGCAGGCGGGGGCGATCGACTATGTCCGCTCCCTCGGCCTATTGAAGGCGCGGCCGATCGACGACGCCGAGCCGCGGGACGTGACGAAGCGGGCCATCGAATTCCCGACCTCGCGATCGGAGCGCCTACAGATACTCGCGCGCGGACAGACAGGCGCCGTCACGGCCCTCGGCTACGCCGCGCTCCGAGGCTACGGCGCCACCCTGCATCCGACCGTGGGCGAGCTCAGGGTCGGCCTCGTCGCCGTCTACGTCCCTAACCCACTGGCCTCCGCGGGACGACCAGCCGACTCCGGCGCGCCGGGGGAGAGCGCGGCCGGAACGGGCGCCGCGGATGACTCCTACTACGTCGGCGAGATACGGATCACGGCCGTCGAGACCCTGGTGCCCGTGCAGGTCCGCCGGCGGATCGACAGGACGGACATCGAATTCGAGATCGGCTTCGGCGCCTCCTTCGGGCAGAACGAGACCAAGGCGATCGCGATGAGCCTCCTCGACCAGTGCCTCGAGTCGGGCGACAAGAGTTCGGCCGTGAAAGACGAGGAATTCGTCCTCCTCCACGTCGACTCGGTCGAAGCCACGGGATTCATATCCCATCTCAAGCTCCCGCACTATGTGACCTTCCAGTCGAAGCTCGACAGCGTGCGCAAGGCGAGGGAAAGGAAATGAGGCGACAGGCCCTGTACAACTTCGCCTTCTTCGACGAGGGCTCCAAGCGCGAAGTGCGCCGCGCCATCCTGAAAGCCGTCGCGATACCGGGCTACCAGGTTCCCTTCGCCTCGCGGGAGATGCCCATCGCAAGGGGCTGGGGCACGGGCGGCCTGCAGCTGACCCTCTCCCTGGTGGGCCGGGACGACGTCCTGAAGGTGATAGACCAGGGCGCGGACGAATCGGTGAACGCCGTCAGCATCAAGCGCCTCGTGAAGGGCACCACAGGCATCGAGACGACAGAGGACGCTCGCGCGGCTACGATCATCCAGTCCCGGCACCGCATACCCGAGTTTCCCCTCGCGCGGGGGCAAATCCTCGTCCTCCAGGTGCCGATGCCCGAGCCGCTCAGGTTCGTCGAGCCGAGCGAGTACGCGACCAAGCGTCTCCATGCCGAGAAGGAGTACTCGGGCGTCTATCTTGCCCTCTTCGAGGAGATAATGAAGTACGGCCGCGTGTCCACCGGAGCGGACCATCCCGTGATGGCCAACGACCGCTACGTGATGGCGCCGAGCCCGATCCCGCGCTTCGACAATCCCAAGATGGACCGCTCGCGGGCGCTGATCCTGCTGGGGGCCGGGCGCGAGAAGAAGATCTACGCGGTCCCGCCCTTCACGAAGGTCGCCTCCCTGGATTTCGAGGATTACCCCTTCGAGGTCGAGGCAGTGGCGGGCCGCAGGTGCCGCAGATGCGGGGCCGAAGGGGTCTTCATGGACGAGATCATCGACGACGCGACGGGGGCCGCTGAATATCAATGCAACGACAGCAGTTATTGCGCCGCGAGGACCGGCGCGTCCGCGGGGAGCTCATGACCGACGATTTCGATTCGAAGGCGCTCAGGCTCGAGGGGCTCACCAAATGGTTCGGGCCCCGCTGCCCCCGCTGCTCGTCGGGCGATGAGAGCGTCCTAGAGAGGAACTACTGCCCCGACTGCGGGACGGTGTATGCCCTCAGGGACCTGTCCCTCTGCCTCTACGAGGGCGAGGTCCTCGGCGTGGTCGGAGAGAGCGGCTCGGGCAAGTCCACCATCCTCAATTGCCTCTACTACGACCTGGAGCCGAGCTCGGGCTCCGCCTACCTTTCGTCCTTCGAGGGAGGGATCGTCGACATCTTCTCCGTCTCGGCCCAGGCCAAGAGGGGAATCCGCAACTCCCTCCTCGGCAAGGTCTATCAGAATCCCGTCCAAGGCCTGAAAATGCGCTTTTCAGCGGTATCCAACGTGGCCGAGAAGCTCATCGCGGCCGGAGGCCGCAACGTCGCGGCGATGGAGGCGAGGGCGGTCGGCCTCCTCGCCCACGTCAACATCCCTTCCTACCGGATGAGGGAGGCCCCCGAGTTCTTCTCGGGCGGGATGCAGCAGCGGGTGCAGATCGCCAAGGCCCTTTCCAACAATCCGCCCGTCCTCCTCCTCGACGAGGTGACGACCGGCCTCGACCTCTCGGTGCAGGCCAAGGTCCTCGACCTCGTCAAGCAGATCCAGCGCGAGCTGGGGATCGGCATGCTCCTCGTCTCCCACGACCTGGGCGTGGTCAGAATGCTCGCGGACCGGACCATCGTGATGCTCAACGGGAAGGTGGTAGAGGAAGGCCTCACCGACCAGATCCTCGAGGACCCCCAGGAACCCTATACGCAAGAGCTCGTCCATTCGATGCTCTGAAAAAGGCGGTGGAATGTACGCGATAACCAACGGAGAGATCGTCGGCGAGGACGAGATCGCCAGCGGCATGGACCTCCTGATCGAGGACGGCGCGATCGCCGATATCGTGCCGCGGGGAAGCGCCGGGCTCCGGCCCGAGGACGTCGTGGACGCGCGCGGCCGGTTCGTGATGCCGGGATTCGTCGACATCCACGCCGACTACATCGAGCGCATGGCCGCGCCGCGCCCGACGAGCATCATGGATTTCGCCCTGAGCCTGCGCGAGGCCGAGCGCGAGCTGGCGACCCACGGCATCACGACCATGTTCCACTCCCTGGCCCTCTACGACCACATGGTCTTCGACTCCAACCCGATCCGCGATCCGGAGAACACCAAGCGCTTCATCGACATCATCGAGGCCTCGCATTCCTCGCGGCACCTCATCCGCCACAGGTTCCACGCGCGCTTCGAGATCGACAACCTCCGCAGGGTCGAGGAGCTCAGCGGATACATCAGGGACGGGAAGGTGCACCTGGTCTCCTTCATGGACCATACGCCGGGGCAGGGACAATACCGCGACCTCGAGATGTACCGCGGCACCATCAGGGGATATCGCGACCTCTCCGACGAGGAGATCGACGCGACCATCGTCCGCCTCCAGGGCCGCGCGAAGCTCGAGGAGTCGACGATCAGGGCCATCGCCGGGCTCGCCATCGCGAACGGCATCGCGGTGGCCTCGCACGACGACGACACCGTCGAGAAGCTGGCCTTCGTCCAGGGCTTCGGCGCGACGATAAGCGAGTTCCCGATCACCCTCGAGGCGGCGAGGGAGGCGAGGAGGCTCGGCATGCGGACCGTCATCGGAGCGCCCAATATCCTCCTGGGCGGCTCGCATTCGGGCAACCTCTCGGCGATGGAGGCCTTCCTGGACGGCTCGGCCGACATCCTCTGCAGCGACTACTACCCCGCCTCCATCCTCCACGCCGTCTTCCGCCTCGCGCGGGAGGAGGGCGTAGGGCTCCCGCGCGCGACGAGGCTCGCTACCCTGAATCCCGCGGAGGCGGTCAGGATGGGGGACGATATAGGCTCGCTCAAGCCGGGCAAGAAGGCGGACATAATCATCGTGGACAGGATCGACGGCGGCTTCCCCGCCGTGACGGCGGTCTTCGTCGACGGTCGGATGATCATGACGACGGACTACAGGAGGGCGTGATGGAAAGGCGATTGACCGAGGCTCCCCTGGTGCATGAGGGCTCGCGCGTCGAGAACGTCAGGCTCGGCGCCTATACCGAGCTGGGCGAAGGCGGATACTACGAGAACGTCGAGCTCGGCGATTTCTCCTACACGCAGCCTTACTGCTTCCTGCAGAACGCGATCGTCGGGAAGTTCGCCAACATCGCCGCGGCAGTGCGCATAGGCCCGACGATGCATCCGATGGACCGTCCCACCCTTCACCACTTCACCTACCGTCGCCGGCTCTACGGCTTCGACGACGTCGACGACGAGGCCTTCTTCGCCGCTCGGGCGTCCAGGATAGCGCGCGTCGGGCACGACACCTGGATCGGCCACGGCGCGATAATAATGCCGGGCGTGACGGTCGGGGACGGCGCGGTCGTCGGCTCGGGGGCCGTGGTCACGAAGGACGTCCCTCCCTTCGCCGTCGTCGTCGGCGTGCCGGCCCGGAGGATCAAGGACCGCTTCCCCGAGGAGATCGCGGCGGCGATGGCGAGGATCGCCTGGTGGGACTGGCCCTACGCGACTCTCAAGGAGCGCCTGGCCGACTTCTGCGGGAGCGCCGAGGACTTCGCCAGGACCTACGACGGGCCGGACGCGGAATGAGAGACGCGATGCTTTCCATCGAAGGCCTGGGCAAGACCTTCACCGTCCACCAGCTCGGCAAGCGCATACGGGCCTGCGAAGGCATCGACATAGACGTCGCCGCCGGCGAGTTCATCGGAATCATCGGACGCTCGGGCTCGGGCAAGTCGACGATCCTGAAGCTGATCTACAGGAGCTACCTGCCCCAGCGCGGGAAGGCGGTCTACCAGTCGAAGCGCTTCGGCGAGATCGACCTCTTCCGCGCGAGCGAGCGCCAGGTCATCTATCTGCGGAAGCGGGAAATCGGCTACGTGAGTCAGTTCCTCGATCTCGTGCCCCGGACCACCGCGATGGAAGCGCTGGAGCAGGCGGCCCTCGAGGTGGGGATGTCGCGCGACCTCGCCCGCGAGGAATCGGAGAAGATGCTCCGGCACTTCGAGCTCGACCGGGAGCTCTGGGACAGCTACGCCAGCACCTTCTCGGGCGGCGAGAAGCTGAGGCTCAACGTCGCGCGCGCGATGGTGAGGCATCCCAGGCTCCTCCTCCTCGACGAGCCGACCGCGAGCCTCGACGACCACGCGAAGGGCAAGGTGAAGGAGCTCATCGAGAAGCTCAAGGCCGAGGGAACGACCATGCTCGGGATATTCCACGATCTCCAGTTCATGGAGGGGCTCTGCGACCGCGTGTACAGCATGGCTCTCGGAAGCTTCGCCGGGGCGGCTCCATGATCGGCGATCTCCACGTCCATACCACCCGCTCGGACGGGTCCTATTCCCCTAAGGAAGCCGTCCTCATGGCCCAGGCACGGGGCCTCGACTACATCGGCGTCGTCGACCACGATACGACCGAAGGCCTGGAGGAGGCCGTCGAGCTGGGGCGCTCTCTCGGCGTCGTCGTCGTCCCGGGAGTCGAGATATCGGCCTACGACTTCAAGAGAAGGCGGAAGGCCCACGTGCTCGGCTACGGATACTCCTCGCCCGCGTCGCATATCGAGGCCCTCTGTCGTCCCCTGCTCGAGACGCGCGACGCGAGGACGCGCGAGCAGGTGGCGATCCTGTCCGCCGCGGGCTATCCGATAACGATCGGGGAGGTCGAGGCGTCTGCCAAGGGGGCCCTGACGCTCTACAAGCAGCACGCGATGGCCGTCCTCGTCGGGAAGGGCGTCGCCGACGGCATCTACGGAGAAATGTACCGCAGGACCTTCGGTCCCGGCGGGATATGCGCCGGGGACATCCGCTACGCGGACGCCTTCGACGCCCTGACCGCCATCCATGCGGACGGAGGGATCGCCGTGCTCGCGCATCCCGGCCAGCTCGATTCCTGGGACCTCCTCGACGAGCTCCTCGCGACCGGCCTCGACGGCATCGAGCTCTACCACGAGAGCCATTCCCTCGCGGACCACGAGAAGGTGCTCGCGAGGGCGCGCGCCTGGCCCGGCGTCGTCCTGACAGGCGGGAGCGACGACCACGGCGGCCTGGGCTCGGTCAACGCGATGGGGGACATACGGGCCCCCTTCGGCGCCCTCGAAAGCCTGAAGCGGCGCCTTCGTCCACAAGGAGGCTGACCCATGGCGATCCTGGCGATCAATAACCTGACGAAGTACTATAAGGACGTGCGGGCCCTGGCCGACGTCTCGCTAAAGGTCAAGGCGGGGGAATTCGTCACCGTCATCGGCCGCTCCGGAGCGGGCAAGTCGACCCTGCTTCGTTGCGTGAATCGCATGATAGAGCCGAGCGCGGGAGTGATCGAGTTCGACGGGATCGACATGCGCTCGCTGCGCAGGCGCGACCTTCGCCGCGCGAGGACGCGCATTGGCATGATATTCCAGCACTTCAACCTCGTGCCCCGGCAGACGGTCATCGAGAACGTCCTCCATGGCCGCCTCGGCTACAAGTCCACCCTGCAGGGCTCGCTCGGGATCTACGACCGCGAGGAGAAGAGGCACGCCATGGACGTCCTGGATCGCCTGGGCCTCGCGGACCAGGCGCGCAAGCGGTGCGATCAGCTCTCGGGCGGCCAAAAGCAGCGAGTGGGAATAGCCCGGGCCCTGGTGCAGGACCCGAGGCTCATCCTCTGCGACGAACCGATCGCCTCCCTGGACCCCAAGTCCTCCAAGACGATCATGGATCACCTGTATCGCATATCGCGGGACATGAAGATCACCATACTCATGAACCTGCACCAGGTGGACGTGGCCATAAAATACTCGGACAGGATCATCGGCATCCGCGAGGGAGCGATCGTGTACGACGGCGACTCGAAGAAACTCAAGAAGAAGATTGTGGCGGAGATCTACGGCTCCGACGCGGAAGATATCCTCTTCGAGGAATCCCCGGATTGAGTTAACAATCGGAAGGCGCGACTGAAAGGGCCGTACCGGACTGCGCTCGGTCGACCTTCGCCCGCTCGGCCCGCGGCCGGACGAGCGAAGGGGAGGCCAGGACCGTATAGTACCTGCTGGCTCCCGGCCGCTCGGGCTCCTGATCCGCGTCGATCCGCGCGATATCGTAATCCAACAGCAGGGACCTCAGCTCCTCCTCGTCGAGGTAGCAGTGAGGCAGTATCGCCCCGCCTTCCTCTACCTTCATCCTGATCCTGGGATCCGGGGTGGCTCCCGCGCCGCCCAGATAGTAGGACGAGCTCTTCGACAGGAAATTGGCGAAGAATTCGCCGTCGGGGACGAGGACCCTTCGCGCTTCGCCGATGGAGTCGACGAGGCCCGCGTAGTCGCAGTGATATATCGATCGGTAGGCGAGGACGCAATCGAAGGCCCCGTCACGAAAGGGCAGCTCGCGAAGGTCGCCCATAGCGGTAAGTACGTGGAGCCGCTCGACGCCGGCCCTTTCGCGGAGCTTCGTCAGGCCTATTTCCGAAAGGTCGAAGCCGGTGACGGAAAAGCCCGCGCGCGCGAAGAGCAGGGCGTGCCTTCCGAGGCCGCAGCCCAAATCGAGGACGCGCGAGAAGCCCGCATCCTTCCAGCGCTCGAGCAGGCTCCTGACATCCGGAGCCGGCTCCAGCCAGTATGCCTCGTTCACCATGTCCCAATTCCATGGCTTGGTCTGGATCATCGGATCCCCCGAAGAACGATATGCCTTATGGGATTGGAGTCTATCGGCGAGATTCGAACCATAGTGTTAAAAATAGGCTAAATATCCCGCATCAGCGCGATGGCCGTAAAGGTGAGGACCCTGCTCGCGCCGCGCCATCGGACAGCCTCCGGTCCCGACGCGCGAGCCCCGATCGGACGGATGAGAGAGGAATAATAGTTCCGAAAGGCAAAAAAAACCACTGAAAATCGATATCTTACTATTGTGGAAAGCGAGGATCTACCATGGATTTTGGGCTGATGGGCATTGGAACCAACGTATGGGGTCGAGGAGGGAAACCATTATCCGGCGTCCGAGAGCTATTCGACGCGGCGATGGCCGCCGGGATCAGGCTCTTCGACAGCGCCGAAATCTATCAAGCAGGCGGATCCGAGCGAAGCATCGCCTTGGCGCTTGCCGAACGTCGAGATGGAATCCCGACCGCCGTCCGGCCGGTCATCCTTTCGAAATTCTTCCCTTGGCCTTGGCGGCTTTCGCGCTCCTCCCTCCGATCGGCGCTTAAGAAAAGCCTCGATAGACTCGGGTTGACGAGACTCGACCTTTACCTGCTTCACTTCCCTCTCCCGCCGATCCCTCTCGAAACCTGGGTGACGGCCTTGGGCGACGCGGTGGAAGAGGGACTCGCAGTTTCCGTCGGAGTATCGAATTGCGACTCGACCCAGGTCAGGAAGGCTCACGAGGTCCTGGCGAAGAGAGGCATCCCCCTTGCCTGCGACGAGATCGAGTACAGCCTCCTCAATCGGCGCTCGGAGCTGAATGGGACGATATCGGCATGTCGGGAGCTCGGCGTGGCCGTGATCGCCTATCGGCCCCTCGGTTCCGGGATCTTGCCGGCCGCATCGCCGACCATACCTGGGCTCAGGAAGCTGATGGCCCCCAAGACCGACGCTAAGGGGCTCGAAGACCTTCGAAGCCTCCTCCTCTCGATCGGCGAATCGCGCGGAGGCAAGACCGCCGCCCAGGTCGCCCTCAACTGGGCGGCGACCAAGGGAACGATCCCGATCCCCGGCGCACGGACCGTCGCGCACCTCGCGGAGAACGTCGGCGCCCTCGGCTGGAAGCTCGATGCCGGGGAAATCGAAGCTTTGGAACGAGCGGCCGATCGCGCAACGGGAACCGGATGAGGATTCGCCTCGAGCGATGACGATGCGCGGCAAGACCGCCGGGCTCGACTTTACTTGTTCAGGATCTTCAATATCTCTTCGGCGTCTTCGGAGCGCCTATAGGCATCCTCCATCCTGGCCACGGACTTCGGTCTTCTGTGCTGGATCTTGATCTTGTCCATTCCAGCCTCTTTCTGCTCGATGAAGGATTTTACTTCCTCGAGAGCGAAGGGTACCACACCAGGGACCTTCCCGACTGCCTTCCTCGCCCGTCCTCCCCTCGGCTTGGGAGCGGACTCTATGGATTCGTTGAAGAGCCCTTTGTACTGGCCCTTGATGGATTCGGCTTCCTTAAGCAGGCTATCATACTGCTTCTTGAGTTCCGCCTTCGCTTCCCTCTTGACTTCTTCGAGCTCCGCCTGCTTCTTTATGAGATCTGCGAAACTGCCCTTGGCTTTTTTGGGACTTCTTGCTTTCCTGACTCTGACTTTCGCGATGGCTTTGACCTCGGGCTTCATCGCCTTGGGAGCTTTGACCGGGCTCGCTTTCGGCTTATCCGCAAAGCCTTTCCTAACCGTCGAAACCGATCTGCCTTTTGCAATTTTTACCTTTGATACCTTGGGTTTCGGTTCTTTCTTCGCTTCAGGCATTCCAAATCTCCTTCCTTCGTCATTATGAGTCGAATAACCCATATTTTATTGAATTTAACATACCATTATTATTATGTACAGATGAGGATTATAAAAATGGTATCGAGCCGTTCCACGGAATCTCTCGCTCGCGTAACATCGGCGGTTCGCGTTTGTAGATTTTTTTATTCGTTCGCTGGGCCATGCCTCATCGGGAGAACTCTCGCAATAGGGGATCGGGCTTCTACGAGCCTTTCCCCGACATGAACTTCTCGGGATCTACAATGTACCAAACCTTTCCGACTCCCTGCCCCGTGACTTCGCCGCGCATGCTGTCCTTTTTCCAGTAGTAGAGCGGGTAGCCCTTGTAGGTGACCTGGCTTGCTCCGTCGGAACGAGTGATCGTCCCGAAGTCGGCGGGATTCAGCGCCGAGGGCAGGACGAAACTCGAGGCGGTGAAGGCCGGCCAATTCTTGATGCAGTCGCCGTTGCAGGCGCTTGCGCCGGAGCTGTCCTTGGTGAAGTAGTAAAGGGAATTGCCTTCTCCATCGACTAGATAGTTGCCCAGGGTCTGGCTCGTGCCGATCATGACCGTGTAGGCGGGCGCCTTGAGAACGTACCAAACCTTACCGATTCCCTCGCCACCCATGTCGCCCGGCGCCTTGTCCTTGAACCAGTAGTACATCGGCCAACCGTGATAGGTCGTCTGATTGGACCCGTCGTCCCTAGTGATCGTGCCGAAGTCTTCGACCTTCAGGGGCGGAGAGACGGTGATCGAGGCAGCATAGAATGCGGGCCAAGCCTTTTCGACCTGGCCGGAGCTGGCGCTTTCGCCGTTCGCGTCCTTAGTGAAATAGTAGAGGGTCATGCCCTGCCCGTCGGTCAATACGCTGCTTCCGTCCGGCTTGGGTTTCGCGAGGATCGAGTCCGGGGATTGCGACCAGGCTATGCCGGCCGCGATGCACATTAGCAACAAGGGAGCCAGAGCTCTGACGACTATCGTTCGCATATAATCCTCCCGGAAGAGATGGATACTTCTGAGAGAATAAGATAACGATTAGATTGGTTTTTTTATATATGATTTGGCTAATATTACCCAAATTGAAAAGGAGCCAGCCCCCCCGCGTTCGGTCTTCGCGCCCCGGCGCGGCCGAGGCGACTTACTCGATTATCGCCGTCCGGCCCGCCTTTCGTGGCGGCGGAGCCGGAGCATGCCCCTCGGCATACCCCAATGCCATGGAGCCGAAGATAGCATGATTGTCCGGGATTCCGAGAGCGCAGTCGGGAGCTATCGTCGGACTTTCGACCTCGCCCGAGGCGATGACTACCACCGGGGCGCCATAGTAGAAATCCGCTTGGGCCCGCGTCGAGGACCAGGTCGAGATCGGTCCTGGGAATAGCGTCCGGCTTGAAGGAGCGAATACTCCTTCTCGATTTGATGGTTTCGATGACTAGGTTCATGGGCCCTCTCAGGGTATCATGCGTTGCGCAGAGGTATTCGATCTCTCGATAATTGTTTTCCCCGATGTACTTTGCGGCGAAGAGGACTTGAACCTCCATACCTCTCGGCACCAGCACCTCAAGCTGGCGTGTCTACCAGTTCCACCATCGCCGCGTAGAACGGAAGGCTTTATACCCGAATGGGACCGCCGATGTCAAGCGGGAGAGATGGCGGCAAGACTTACACTGACGGGCGAAGGTCTTGCCGAGACCGCTAAATACGATCTTTGCCATTCAGGGCATTCCATATGCGGTCCGAAAGCATTTTGAACTCAATGGCATAGATTCCAAATCCGTATCGGAAACGGACTGGGAGGGGGATCGATGAAAATCGCCCATTGCGGCGGCTGGGGTATCCTGCGTCTTCAGAATCCTTCCTGCGCGGTCCTGCTGATAATCTCCTCCTGATGGTTCCTGTCCAGATCGACGAAGTAGTCGGAGTAGCCGGCCACGCGTACGAGAAGGCTCCGATA
>CAVZVX010000117.1:0-39788 GCA_963778775.1 uncultured Spirochaetota bacterium
GCCTCCCTTCAAAGCCATTACCTTCGGGTCGTCCGAGGATGCGGCCGCCAGCATATCCGCGAAGCGCCTCTCATGACCTGCGGTTCGCGGCTGGACGAGCCCATGCCGTAGCACAAGGTAATCCGCCCGGCGCAGCGCCTCAGAGCCGGCCGTATTGGCGTGTAGCAGTGCGCCGTTCCGGCCGACCAACAGGACCGGCGCGGAGAGGCGATCGACCAAGGCATCCAAGGATGCCAGCCGGGATTCCAGCCTGCCCAATCGGACATGGAGACTCAGCGCTCGCTGAATATGGGGAAGGAGTCGATCGAGGCGGTGAAGTTGGTCGCCATCGTATCGTCCATCGCTTCTCGATCGCATGAAGCCGAGGAGGGCGGAATATCGCGAGTCTAACGTAAGCGTCGCGCCCATCGCGAATCGCGCCTCGTTCTTGTCCAGGAATTCGTTCACGAGGGGCGAGCGTTCGAATGCCGTATGATCAGTCACCATCTGGTGGCAGGCCAGCGCCCGGCCGGGATGCTTCATGAGAAAGGCTATTCTCGGATCATTCGAGGCATAGCGTTCCTCATAAATCGGCAGTAATGCGGGATCAACGCCTGCCACAATTCCGACGGGCCAGGAGCCTCTATTATCGATGACGTTGAATTGCACGCTCCGACTGTCGGTAATTTTCACAATTTGGAAGAGCGTCTCGGCTAAGACCCCGTTATCCCCGACGCTTTCATAGATTCGACCGATTAGATCCGCTTTTTCCATAAGTGCCTCTCCTCGTACTGCTGACTGACAAAGGAGGGAGCCATCGTTTACCCAGTAATATAATTAAATAAGTCAGGTAAGGCTCTTTAAAATGCGGAGGCATTTTGAAGAAGCTGCCATAAATTACGACAAACAACCCAGAAGCGACCGAGGCGAGGTCTTGGAATCGCGAGCCGCGTCGAATCGTCTGGCCTTGGAGGGAGCCGCGCAGGACGAGCTTCGAGTCGAGGGCCGACCTGTTCCCGACGATCAATCCAATATCGTGATCTCCACGCGGCGGTTCTTCGCCCTCCCCTCTTCGCTGTCGTTGGGGGCGAGGGGGCGCGAGGAGCCGAAACCGCGATAGAGCAGGCGCGAGGCCGCGATGCCGCGCGCGGCCAGCTCGTCGGCCACGCGCTTGGCGCGCTCTGATCGAAAGCTCGAGTTCGCCCTCCGCCTTGCCGACGGCGGCGCTGTGGCCGGCGACGAGGAAGGACCTGTCCGGCAGGGCCTTCAGCGCCGCGGCGATCGCGTCGAGGCGCCAGAGCTCGCTGCTCAGGATGACATCGCTGTCCGCGACGAAGCGCAGGTCCTTGACGCGGAGGACCATGCCCTCGGGGCTCGAGTCGAGCTCGATGCCTGCGGCGGCGAATTCGCCTGCCGTCGGCCAAGGGTGGGCCTTCGCCCGCGTCGAGTTGCCCGGTCCCGGCGCCCGGAGGCGAAGTCTTCGCCACTAGCCGGCGGAGGAGCGGCCTTGCGGCCGAGTCCGGAACGGCTCCGGCTTCGCGTCGTCACGGCGGCGACGATCGCCTCGCCCGCGGCCTCTCGATCGAGGGGGACCGACCTTCGAAGAAATAGAGGCTGAAGCCCGAGCGCCGCTCGCTGCTCCCGGCTCTCCCGCCGGCGAGGGCGAAAGTCTCGTCGAAGCGGTCGCGGATGAACAGGGTCGAAAGCGTGTCGGCATCCAGCAAGATTCCAGAGTCGTGGGTCCCGGTGGCGCTCTCGATCTCGCCGGAGTCGCCGGCCTTCCAGCGGGTCGCGAATTTCGCCGAGAGACTCAGGGCGCTTCTCCCTCGGTATCCGGTCCTCCCCGAGTAGCGATATTCGGCCAGGAAAGGCATGATGATGAAAAGCCGGAATCCTCGAAATCGAGGGCCCGCGCTCCGGGTGCCGTCCAGGTGGAGCCTGGCTCCAGGGCATTGATCCGCGGTGGAGGCGAGCCATCGGGAAAGGCGGGGATGCCGCGCAGGGTGGGATAGCCCGAGCCCCCTTCCACCTCGAAGGAGCCCCCGCGGGCCACGGAGAGGCGGACTGGAACGGTCCTGTCCACGCGGCGCGCGGCGTCGTGGAGGGTCTCCTCGAGGACGATGAACTCCCCTCGTAGTCCTGCGCGCCGGGCGCTACGCCTGGTCCTTCCTCGGCGGAGACCGCCATCGAGGCCATGGACATCGCGAGAGCCGCGGCCGCGGTAGCGCGTCTCAGGTCCGTTTCCCGCCCGGCATGGTGCCGGGTTCGCAGGACGACCGGCCGCAGACGGCGAGCATCCTGGTGAAGGAGGCCCCGCCCTGTCGGCGATAGGAGCCGAGCCTCTCGTCGCAGGACGTGCAGGACTCCAGGGTGAGGAGATGCCCGACGCCGAGGCGTTCGGCAATCGACTGGTTGGCGGATCGGAGATCGAGAAAACTGGAGGCCCCGCGCCTCCGGACGCATTCGGCGCCGAATTCCGCCGAGAATCGCGCCGCCCTCTCCTCGGCCACCTCGTAGCAGCAGGCGCCGATGGCCGGCCCCAGGATGACCGAGAACGAAGAAGGACGCGAGCCGAAGCGATCGGTCATGGCGCGGACGGCGACGGCGAGTATCCCAGTCCCGCGCCAGCCTGAGTGGAGCATGCCCATAGCCCCGGATCCGCGATCGAGCAGCCAGATGGGCATGCAATCGGCGACGGTCACGGAGGCGGCGAAGCCGCGGGCGACCAGATCCTCGCGAAGGACGAGACCGTCGGCTCCGCCGGCGGCCCGCGCGAGCTCGACCGCGTCCTCGGCTCCGGAAGGGAAGACCACGTTGCGAGAATGGGCGAGCTCGAGGCCGATGGCGAGCTCGCTTCTCAAGCCAGCGTCGCGGAGAAAGGCATCGCGGTTCACGGCGCTGCGCCGATCGCCGAACTTCATGTCGCCCGCGGCGGCGAAGGAGAGGAGAGCCATGGGGCCCGCCTCGGAGCCTGGTCCCGGGAAGGCTGCGGCGAATCCCAAGCCGGGGCCGGCGGGCAGCGAGGCCCTCGTCTGTATCATGGCTCAATCTTCCTGCGAGAAGTCGAGGCCGGATAGCTCGGAGAGGAGGTTCAGCGCCGTTTCGCAACGGTCCTTGGCGCGATCCAGGCTGCGAAGGAAATCCTTGTTCGCCTTTCCGTCGATATACGACAGGTTCGCGAGGGAGTCGTAGCGCCCCCCCGCCTCCCCTTTGAGGAATCCCCGCAGGATGTGGACCATCGTCTTCAGCGCTCCTCCTTCGCGCTTCAGAATGCGCTCCGCCTCCTCCTCCGCGACCCTGATGATCGATCGAGTCTTGTGCCGCTTCACGGAGCTCGAACCGAGCTCTCGCGATGTGGCGAGCCAAGCGGCGCCCATCTCGCCATCGGGGCCCATCTTGGCGTCGAGGACCGAAAGCAGATCGGGGAGGCGGAGCAGGGCGTCGTAGGCGTCGGTGAATTCGATCCTGTTATCCTTGCGATAGAACTCTCCGTCGACCAGCACCACCTTCATCGGCCGGTTGAGCTCCCGGAGGAAGGGGCCTCGATAGAAAGCGTCGAGAAATACGAAGGCTACGGCAAGGCGGAGGGGAGGAGAGCTATCCTTCCCTTCGCGGGATATATTGGCGAAGCCGGCCGGTCCCGGTTCCCCGACGAAGGCCGCGATCTCCGCCATGAGGTCCTTGTTGCGATGCTCGGCCTTCCATTCGTCGAGGGCGGACTCGATGCGTTCCCGCCAGAAGGCTTTGTAGATGGCCAGCCAATCCTCGCCGCCGGGAAGCTCGCGCGGCAGGTACTCCGGATCTCCCGACACGAGCCGCAACAGGGCTCCCAGGGGCAGGCGCGAGTTGAAGGAACGGATACGTCCGAGGAAAGTCTCGGCCTTGGCCATGTCGTCGCCGAGGACGGAGGCCGCCTCCTCTTTTCCCTTTCCGATCTTCTCGCGGTCGGCGAAAAGGAAAATCGCTTCCATGAGTTCGGTCGAAGGAGCCTCGGACATCGAGAAAAGGATGTCCCCCAGGTCCAGAAGGAGCTCGCGCAGCTCGAAGAAGGAGGCGGAAAGCCTCTCGTTCGGCAAAGCGCCCGGCTCGAAGACGCCTATCAGCCGATCGAACAGGAAGCCCGAAAGGCGCTTGAGGAACAGGACGCTGCGAAGGTCGAGGTACATCGCCTTCCTGCCTTTGTCCGACAAGCCGGTAAAGGCGCTATCGAAGGCCGTCAAAGCCGCGCCCCGCACCTCGGAGTCCTCGGCCTGCCCCGTCAGGCCGGTCATCGAGGCGGCTATAGCCGCGGGATCCGCCTCCCTGAGGAGGCGATCGTGCGTCAGGGGCAGTTCTATGGATCCCAAAAAGGCGTAGAAGGCGGCCCTATCCTTCTCGACGCTTCGATCCAGGGCATCGTAGAAAAAGCGAGCCGCGTCCCGTAGGCCCCGCAGCTCTTCGGCCACGGGCTCGAGCACGAGGCCCTTGCGCCTGTCAATTATTCCCGGATATCGGGTCTCGACCTTGCGGCCTATCTCCTTAAGGGCGTCCCCGCGCAAAAGTTCATCCCTGCTCTTGCCGGTGAACAGCCCTCGTAGGAAGAGGACGAACCTGGCCGCGAGTCCGAGTTCCTCGAGCTTGAGTGCGGTCGCGCTCAAGGTGTCGGGGGCCGAAGACGCGTGAAACAGGGGCTCGCTCGAGACCGGCATGGCCGTCTTGATGCGTTCGAGGAGCAGATTCCGCTCTTCCGCGCTGAGCTCGGCCACGAGACTATCGAAGGAAGAAGCTGCTGTCATCGCCATTAAGCGTATCGGAGTTATGCCCTAAAAGCAACGATCGGCGGTAACGCCTGTCATCAAGAAACAAACCTCGTCCGGCGCTCCTATTGCCTCACGGTCAAAGACAGGCGCTTTCCCGTCGCGGGGTGCTCGAAGGACAACTCGACGGCATAGAGGCGGAGGCGCTCGTCGGACGCCCCTCCGTAAAGGGAATCGCCCGATATCGGCAGGCCGATCCAGGATAGATGGGCCCGCACTTGATGGCGGAAGCCTCGGGATAGGCCTACTCGGATCTCCAAGGTTGGACTCGAGCGGCTAGGACCCGATAAGGATTCCCCCTCGCTGCGAGCCTCGGAACAGGCCAGTATATCGCTCGTATAGATCGGTCCGTTCCCGCCGCCGGGGTCCGAGCAGGCTACGCGCGAGCCCCTGCGGCCATAGGCCCGGAAGCGAGAGGCGACGCGGCAAGCGGGCTCGGCCCTCTTGCCGTCGAGCATGGCCGCGAGGGCGCTTCCATCGAGCCGATCGCGGGCATCGGCCCAGGCTCCGGCGTCGAGGCCGGTCGGAAAGGCCTTCCGCGGCGCCGAGCCGGCCGGCATGCCTTCGCGAGAGGCCGTCGAAAGCGCAAGGTATTCCTTGTAGAAGGTCCCGCGTTCCTGCTGCCGAAGGAGCGAATCGAAGGCCGCGGAATCCCGCGCGAAGAGGACGATGCCCGACGTCTCGTAGTCGAGGCGATGGAGGAGTCCCCCCTCCGCCGGCGAGCGCCTCGGCCGGCGGGACTCGGTTCCGGCCGTTTCGACTTCGGGGTAGCGTTGGAAAACCCAGGCGCAAAGATCGCCGGCTCCGAGGCCGGGCGCGCTGTGCATGCGCGCCGGCTTGCGGACCGCGACCAGGCATTCGTCCTCGTAAACGACGAGGGGAAGGCGGTCGATATCGTCCATTCCTCACTTATACCCAGGGCGGAGCTAAGGGAGGAAGCCGTATCCGCCGATATTGCTAAGCGGGGGACCGCGGGATGAGATCCGAGAACAATAGGAAAAAGGGCTCCGCGTCCACCGAAAGAGGAGACGACCGGATCGGAGACTTCTTTAAAAGAGGCTCTCTGCTGTGGACCGACATCGAGCGATCGAACCTCGTCGGGATATTCGGCTCCTTCGCCGCGGCCGTCCTCCTTTCCGCGCTGATCGTCTGGCTCATCGAGCGCCGCCCCGGCCAGGGGATGTTCCACTCCTTCTTCGACGGGATATGGTGGGCGGTAGTCACGCTCGCGACCGTCGGCTACGGAGACAAGTATCCCCTCACGGTCGGGGGAAAGATCGCGGGAATCGCGTCGATCCTCTCCGGCATGGTCATCACCTCGCTCATTTCGGGCACGGTCGCTTCGATATTCGTCGAGCGCAGGATTCGGGAGGGAAAGGGATTGCAGGATCTCAGGATCAAGAACCACCTCATCATCTGCGGCTGGAATCCCAACGCGGCATCCGTGCTCTCGGACCTCGAGGCGACGGAAGGCGCGAAGGCGGTTCCGGTCGTTCTCGTCGATTGGATGGAGGCGGAGGCCTTCGACGCCGAAAAGGCGCGCTTTCCCGGCCTTGACCTCCGTTTCGTCCGCGGCGACTTCACCCAGGAAGCGGTCCTGAAGCGGGCCTCGGCCGGCAGCGCGCGCGCCTGCGTGGTCGTCCCCGACTCTACGGGCGGGAACTCTCTCAACAACGCCGACGAGCGGACGATACTGGCCTGCCTCGCGATCCGCTCCCTCAATCCGGATATAGACGTGAGCGCGGAAATACTCCATCCCGAAAGCGAGCAGCACCTGAGCCGCGCCAAGGTCGACAACGTCGTGGTGGGCGGAGAGTACTCGGGCTACCTCCTCTCGTCGGCTTGCGCGTCGAAGGGCCTGCCGCGGGCGGCCCGCTGCCTCCTGACTCCCGGTTGCGGGCCGCGCCTCAAGGAAACGGCCCTTCCCTCGTCGCTCGTCGGCAAGACCTTCGCCGAGGCCTCGGCCTGGTTCCTGTCCAACGGAAGGGGCGTCCTCGTGGGTGTCTTGTCCGAGGAGAAGGGCGTTTCCCTGGACGACATCCTCGGCGACGGCACCAGCGCCATCGACGGCTTCATCAAAAGGAAATTCATGGAAGCCGAAATCAACCTCGCCGCCGAGACCTCGGCGGGCAGCAATGTCAGGCTGGCCCCGGGAGCGGACTACGTGATGCGGGAAGGCGACCTTGCCTTCGTCGTGGCATAGGACGGCGGCATGGCGAAGAAGAAGATCGAGGAAATATCCCTCTTGCGCAAGGTCGGCATACTCGCCGAGCTCGGAGAAGAAGAGCTGGCCAAGGTTCTCGCTATCTCGCGTCGAGTCGTCTTCAAATCGGGCGAGACCATCATGCACGAGGGGGAGCAGGGCGAGTCCATGTATTTCTTCGTCGAGGGCGAGGTCGACATCACGAAGAACCTCACTCTCAAGCTCGGCGACCGGGATTTCGCCAGCGCCGAGAAGTCGATGAACAAGCTCTCCGCGGACAAGGCGTCGATCTTCGGCGAGATGTCGGTATTCGGGCCCGAGCCGCGGAGCGCGACGGTGACCGCGAGCAGCGACTGCGTCCTTTATAGCGTGAACGGGTCCGAGTTCTCCAGGCTCTGCGACGAGGAGCCGAAAATCGGGCTTTCAATCGTGAGACGCATCGCGGCCGTGCTCTGCTCCCGAGTGCGAAAGAGCAACGAAGAGATACTGAAGCTCTCGACCGCCCTGAGCATCGCCCTGTCGAGGTAATCGACGATGAGGGGAAACCGAGCCGCGTTCGCGCCCTTCCTCGCGCTGCTTTTCGGCCTCGCCGGCGCGTTCGGCGCCGGCGCGCAGTCCGCCGCCACTTCCGCGGCCGCCGCATCGACTACGGTCGCTCCATCGGGCGCAGCCGGCCCGAACGCGGCCCCGAGCGACGCGGCCGCCGGAGCGGTTCAAGGCGGCGCGCCTCAAGCGCCGGCAGGGCCCGCGGCTCCGGCCAGGTCCTTCCACGGCGTCGAGCTCGGGATGGACCTCGACTCGGTCATAGCGGCCCTCAAAAAGGATCCGATATTCTCCTACCGCGGGCCCGAGGATCTCTCCTTGCTGCCCTCACCCAATCAGAGCCTGATCGAGGTCGAGGGCCTCTCCTTCGTCAGACGCGGCTATTTTCAATTCTATCAAGGCAAGCTTTGGGTCATGATCCTCGAGCTGAATCCCGACAAGGTCGATCACTATTCGACGTATACGAGCCTCGTCGCGAAATACGGGGAGCCCACGTCTCTCGATCCGAAGGAGTGCCGCTGGGAGGACAAGACGACCCGGATGGCCCTCGAGCGCCCATTGAGCCTTCGATATATGGACATGACCGTCTACGGCCAGCTTCGCGAAGGGGCGAGCGCCAAGACGTCGGTTCAGGAGCTCGACCGGCAGGCCTTCCTGGGCGGCCTTTAGCCGACCTCGCGGCGGCAGTGGGGCCGGAGAGTCTCCCGGCCGCATCCCTCCTTAATTAGGCCGTTAGGGCAGGATCGCCGATCGCTCCTGTCCTGAAGGCGTTAACGGCGGAGTCCAGCCGCGCGCTCGCCTCGCCCAGCTTGCCGGCGAGACCCGAGACGTCCTGGATCGAGGCCGATATCTCCCCGAGCCCGGAAACGATCTCGATGATGTTCGAGCGCACCTCTTGGGAAACGCGGGCGGCCTCCGTAACGGCCCCTCCTACCGAGCCCGCGGCCTCCCGGATTCCGGCCGAACCCTCGGCCGTCCTGGCGGAAGTCTCGCTCAGGGCGCGCATCGAAGCGAGAACGGCGCCCGTCTTCTCCCTGATCTCTCCGAGAAGGGAATCGATCTTCGAGGCGGATGAAGTCACGCTGAGGATCTGGGCGTCCATGGCCTCGAAGGTAGCCGAGGCTCGGTCTCGAGCGCCCGCCGCCTTGGACATCCGATCGCCGACCGAGTGGATCGTATCGCCGATCTTCCTCGAGCTCTCCGAGGCCGCGCTCGCCAATTTGCGGATCTCGTCCGCGACGACCGCGAAGCCTTTCCCCGATTCGCCGGCGTGCGCCGCCTCGATGGCCGCGTTCATCGCCAGGAGGTTGGTCCTCGCGGCGATCTCTTGGATCACCCTCGACATATCGTTTACGTCCTCGACGCTCTTGGCGATCCCCGAGAGACTCTCGAAGGTCTCCCCGAAGACCACCCTGCCCTCGCCGGCCGCCGCCACCAGCCTCTCGGCGGCGGAGCGGTCCCCTTGCGCGATCGTGCCGATCGAGTCCATGGAGTCGAGGACGCCTTCCATGGACGATGAGGAAGAGGATATCATCGTATCCTGCTCGGAAATCCGCTCCGTATATTCGGCTATCCCGCGAGTCATCCCCTCCAACGATTCGTGGGCCCCGATTATCCTCGAATCGAGGCCTTCGACCTGGCGCTTGATCGACGAGGCGCCGGCGTCTATCTCGACCGCGGAGCTGGATGCGCCGGAGAGCGCCTGGACGAGCTTGCGCTTGAGCTCCTCGTTCTCCCTCGATACGGCCTGTATCTCGCCGATCGAAAGGGAAAACGAGTCGAGGAAGGAATTGAGATTCGAGCCGAGGAGGCCGAGCTCGTCCTTCGTAGAGACCTCGACCCGCTCCCGGAGATCTCCCCCGCCCATCGATTTTATGGTCCGCTCGATCGAGATGATCGGCATGGCGAGGGAACGGCTCATCCGGAAAGCAAGGAAAAGGGCGAGGGCGACGAGCACCGCGCCTATACCGGCGGTAAGGACGAGGCTGCGGGCCCTCTGGTCCGTCAATTCCTTGTCGATGAGGGCGTTCTTCTCGGCGATCACGTCGCTCGAGGACAGGAGCGTGTCGGTGAGTCCCGCCGAGAGCGTATCGAAGTCGTCGAGGCGCTTATAGACTTCCTTTAAATCGTATTTTTTCCTGGAATACTCGTCGGTATAGAACTGGCGCAGCGTAGTCTCCCTGGTCGACATGAAATACTTGAGGGCGTCGGCCTTCAGCGCGGCGAACGATGACGCGAGGCTGACGATGTCGTCGGAGGCGAGGGCGCGAAGGTTTTGGATGATCTCGACGGCGTCCTTGAGGGATGCGTTGATGCGAGGCAGGTACTTCAGGCGTCCGGCGGCATCGAATCCCGCGTCAGTCGCGGCCGCTGCAGCCTTGAAGCGCGCCTCGGAAGCGTCTATCTGTCCGGAATCGAGGATATTGATGGCTCCGATCAAATCCTTGACGGAATCGTTCAGGGCGAGAAGTATTCGTCGCTCGCTTTCGATCTTCGCGCTCGAGGCCTGGCTTACCAGATAGACCGCCGCGATGGCCGCCATGAAAATCATGGCGCTGGAAGCGAGGAGGAACATTTTCGACCGAATCCGCATCTTCACCCCCGAATCACGGTAGTAATGCCAAACTAGTCCTAAACGAGAATTCTGTCAATTTAATGGACTCAAACGAAATCCGGTTGCGATTCGAGCGCCGTCATAGCATACTGACGGGATGAATTATCTCAGGCTGGCTGCGGCGGCGGCGATGGCTGTCGTCCTGTTGGGCTCCTGCGCCGTTCTCGGAGCGGCGTCGAAGCTGCAAACGGTCATTACCGGCGAGGAGGACCCCGAGCTGGCCGCGGGAGCCCTGCCGACCTTCATCATGGCGGAAGAAGCCCTCCTCGAGGCCGATCCGAAAAACCAAGAAAAAGTCGTAACGATGGCTTCCCTATACGTGATGTACGCCAATGCCTTCGTTCAAGGCCCGGCCGCCGCCCTCCCCGACGACCGCTTCGAAGAGAAGCAGCAGGCCGACCAACGAGCCGGAGCTCTATACCGCCGCGCCTTCCGTCTCCTCTCGGAGGCCCTCGACAGGCGCTCTCCCGGCATAGTCGAGGCCGCAGTCAATGGCAAGGCCGACTTCGCGCATTTGCGCAAGTCCGATGTTCCCCTGCTTTACTGGAGCGCCGTCTCGGTGTTGGCGGGATTCGGCCTCAATCCCCTCGACTTCAAGAGCGCGCACTATCTCGGCGCCGCCTCCCTCTTCCTCGCGTGCGCCGCCGAGCTCGATCCGGGTTGGAACAAAGGGGCGATTTACGCGATTTACCTTTCGTATTATGGCGGAATGCCGAGCTACCTCGGCGGCGACCAAGCCAAGGCCGAGGAGGCCTACAATAGGGCCTTGGTCTATTCCAAGGGCGGGACGGCCTCCCTGTTCGTGTCTTATGCCACTTTCGTTTGCGTCCCCAAGAACGACTACAAGGGCTTCAAGGCCGCGCTCGAGAAGGCCCTGGCCATAGACCCGAACGCCGTTCCCTCGAACCGGCTCGAGACCGTTCTCGCCCAGCGTAACGCCCGCAGGCTCCTGGCCGACGCGGGCGATTATTTCGTCCTACCCGAAGGAGAAACCGCCCCATGAAGGCTCGCAACGGAGTTCTCGTCCTTCTCCTATCGGTCATCGTCCCTTTAGCCGGGCTTCCCGTCTTCGCGGGTGCCCCAGCCATAGCATTGACCTTCAGAATGGCGGCCAACGTTCCCGCCAACAGTCCCTGGGACCTCGGCCTCAAGCGCCTCGCGGCGGAATTCAGCCGGGTATCCGGAGGGCAAGTCAATATAGTCTTTCCGCAAAGCGCCCACGTCTCGACCGAGTCGGATATCATCCAGAAGATGAGGTTCGGAATCGACGGAGCCCTCCTGACCACCTTCGGCCTTGCCGAGCTTTACCCCGACAGCCTGGCCCTCTCGATGCCCAGCTTCATCCGGGACGACGCGGAATTCGATGCCGTCCTCGACGCCGTCGAGCCTCTGATCAAGTCCAAGCTCGGGGAACGCTACGCCGTCCTGGCCATCTCGAAGGGAGGATGGATACGCTATTTCTCCAAGACTCCCATCCTTTACCCCTCCGACCTCTCGAAGCTCCGCATCTCCATAGACCCGAGCAACGACAAGGTCATCCAGCTGATGGAAAGCGTCGGAGCGAGGACGGTCAAGGGCACGACAGCCGACTTCCTGCTCCAGGTCAACTCCAATACAGTCGATGCGACCTGCGTCAGCCCCATCTACATCGCCAGCCTCTGGTCTCAGCTTCGGGGCAAGATCGCCTATATGTCGAGCTTCAAGGTCGCCCCTTTCATCGGCTCGATCGTCTTCAACAAGTCCAGCTGGGACAAAGTGCCCGCCGACCTGAGACCCCGGCTCGAGCAGGTCGTACGGGACATGGCCAAGGAAATCGGCCTCGACAGCGCCAAGCTCGAGGCCGAGGCCATCGCCTCCTTGGACGGGATCGATACGCCGCCCGAGCCACCCGATGCCGCGGCGAAATGGGGGGAGCTGATCGCGCAGAGACGGTATAGCCTCATCGCCCAACTGTTCTCTTCGGACATGCTGGACACCATGGACTCGGCGCTGGCAGCGGTTCGGAAATCCAAGTGAAGGGCGAGGACCGGGGAGCCCTCGCCAGCGAGATCGATGGCCCCATGATCCGCGCCCTTCGAGGCGTTTTGATCGCCATCGCGTCCCTTGCGGTAGGCGCGATAATCATACTTCCGATCGCCGATCTGACGCTTACCCGGCTCTTCTGGCAGGGGATAGCCTCGGCAGGAACGATAGCCGACCATGGGACCATCGTCCTGGCCTATGCCGCCGCCGCCCTCGCCTCGCTCGACAAGCGCCAGCTCTCCCTTTCTGGCGGCGAAAGCCCCTCCGGACGGGGCAGGGTCCGGTTCATTCTCGCATGCTTCGGGGATTTCATCGCGATCGGGTCGCAAGCATGCCTGTTCTGGGCGGCACTCTCCTTTACGCTGACCGGCTTCGATCCCTCCGCGCGAGTATGGATCATACCGATGACATACGTCGTGGCGGTCATGCCGCTCTGCATGGCGCTGATGACGGCCTTCACGATCCGAAGCTCCGTTCGCGGCAGGAGGGCCCCGACCTGCACCATCGCCGCCTCGGTCCTCGGCGTCGTCCTGGGTAGCCTCCTCGCGGTCTCGTCCATCCGCGATTCCGTATCTGCCCTCTTCGGGTCGGCCCCCGCTTTCCTGGACGCCGCAAGTTCCTCGGTCGGGGCTTTCGTGGCCGCCTACGGCCTGCCGCTGGGGCTTCTCATCGTCCTCGCCGTGCCTTTCGGCGCGCCCATTTTCACCGTGCTCAGCGGCGTGGCGGCGATACTATTCGTAGGGGGCGGCTCCTACATCGCCCTGGCTACCAGCGAGGCGTACTCCCTCCTCAAGGGAGGCTCGATCTCCGCCCTGCCCCTCTTCGGCATAGCGGGAATCCTCCTCGCCGAGTCGGGGGCGGGCAGGCGCTTCGTCGCGGTGTTCCGCGAGCTTTTCGGCTGGTTTCGCGGCGGAGAGGCGATCGCGGCCGTGCTCGCCTGCGCCGTCTTCAGCACCTTTACCGGCATCAATGGCGTCACTATCGTCGCCCTAGGCGGCATACTCGCAACCGTCCTCCACCAATCGGGAGGACTCTCCGAGGACAGGAGCCGGGGCCTCATAACCGCCAGCGGCGACATCGGCCTCCTCATCCCGCCGAGCGCCGCCGTCATCGTATACGGCGTCAACGCCCAGTTCCTCTACGACTCCTCGGCCGGCTTCAGCATCGTCTCGCTCTTCAAGGGGGCCCTCGTCCCCGGCGTCATCCTCATCGCGGGGATGTGCGCAGCCGGCATCTTCCTGTCGCCGAAGCGGGCGGCCCGCGAGCGCGCGTTCAGCCCGCGAGCGGCGGCCGGCGCCCTGAAGCCGGCGGCGCTCGAGCTTCTCGTCCCCGTCGCCGCGGTCCTGCTCTATTTCACCGGCCTGGCCGACCTGCGCGAGATAGGGGCGCTCGCCGTCCTCTACATCGCGGTCGTCGAGTCCGCGGTAAAGCGCGAGCTCGGGCCGAAGAAGCTCGTGGCGGCCCTCGGCAAGGCCTTCCCGATAGTCGGGGGCACCCTCATGGTCATCGCGGCGGCGAGGGGACTCTCCTTTTATCTCATAGACGCCAACATTCCCGCGGCCTTTACGACCTGGATACAGGCCCGCGTGGACTCGCAGTTCGTGTTTCTCCTCCTGTTGAACCTGTTCCTCATCGCGGTCGGCTGCCTCATGGACATCTTCTCGGCGATCCTGGTCGTTTCGCCCTTCCTCATACCGCTAGCCGCCGCCTTCGGCGTCCCGCCCGTCCAGTTCGGGGTCATCTTCATCATGAACCTCCTCCTCGGCTTCCTGACGCCCACCGTGGGAATGAACATCTTCCTCGCGAGCTACACCTTCAAGAAGCCGGTGCCGCGCATCGTGCGCGACGTCTGGCCCTTCCTCATCGTTCAGGCCGTCGTCCTCATCCTCGTGACCTACGTGCCGGCCCTCTCGACCATTCTCAGGTAATCGGACATACTCCGCCCGATGGACTCGATCATCATCTACACCGACGGCGGCTGCTCGGGCAATCCGGGCCCGGGCGGTTGGGCCTTCGTGATGCGCCATGAGGCGCATCACGGCGCGAGTCACGCGGATCGCGAGCAGGTGATGACCGGCTCGGGCGGCGAGGCGAATACGACCAACAATCGCATGGAGCTCAGGGCCGTCATCTCCGCCCTCGAGGAGGCCGAGCGCTCGGCGCCCGGCGCCCCGGTCGTCGTCAACACCGACTCCCAGTACGTCAAGAACGGCATCACGACCTGGATCGCCAACTGGAAGCGCAATGGTTGGCGCACGGCGGACAAGAGGCCGGTCAAGAACCAGGAGCTTTGGGAAGAGCTCGACGCGGTCGCCTCGCGCGTCAGGCCCGGGTTCCGATGGGTCAAGGGCCACGCCGGGGTCGAGGACAACGAGAAGTGCGACGCGATGGTGCAAGTGGAGATCGCGAAATTCAGGTAAAGGGCATTGTTGCATGGATACCGCCTAGGGCGCTTATTGGTTGTCCAGCTGGAGTAGCACATCCGAATACGGCATACTGAACCATGCCAAATGCCTACGGCGCAAAATGCCGCCACCACATCCCTAAGCTCAGGTTCAGGGGGCAAGACTGGAGGGAGTACGACGCCGGGCTTCGCAGACGAGGGAGCGGAGAAGCGAGCTTACGTCGTTCTTGCGTTCTTCGAGCCAGGGCCGATCTCGCGATTCTGCCGCCTATACTCGCTGGGCGTCACGCCATATTTCTGTAAGAATAGGGAATTGAACCTGCTCTTGGAATTGAAGCCGTTTTCGAAGGCTATGTCGAGGATTGAGCGACCAGGGCATTTCCGGAGATCCTCGCATACGGATTTCAGCCGCCAGTCGTTGATATACCCGCGAAAGTTGAACGAATGCCGTGAATTCAGGTGATACGAGAGCCGCCAGGGCTTGACTCCCAGCATGCGCGCAAGGGCCTGCAGCGAGAGCTCCTCGTCGCGGTATGGAGCTGCTTTTCCCATCAGTGACTGGAGCCGAGAAGCAAGTTCCTCCGCCGATTTGTCCCATTCGGGACGTGCTCGACGGGGCATCGAAGGGCGGTCCTGGGAGAAATAGGAAAAGCCCATGTGCAACAAGGTATAGGCCACCGCGATGAGGCCGATTGTCGCGCATCCCGCCATGGCCAGACGGTCGTTTCGAAAAATGAAGCTGGAAATCAATATCATTGCGGCCGCAAGGTAACAAATAAGCAACGTCACCTGACCGCGGAACTCTCCTCCATGCGGGACATCGTCCGCTCTCCGGAGCCTGCGCGCGGCAAAGAGGTCCAGGACGATCGCGGCGGTAAACAAAAGCGTGGCTACGAGGGCAAGAATCGTCCGCGCCGGACTCGAAAAATGGCCGGGGATCTCCGGGAGCGGTTCTTCCGGGACAGTGAGAGCGTCGTATAGAAGCGAGCCTGCGGCTAAAATAGCGGGAACAATGAAATAGACGGCATACCTGCGGACGGGCCGCTTGCCTTCGTGCAGGATGGAAAGAGCGGAAAGGTAGAACGAGGGCGCTGCCAGGAACGTGGCTGCCACGTAACTGCCGGCGAGAGCCGGAACACGAACGAGAAACCCGGCATCGACGGCCCAAAAGTACATGAGCATGTAAGCGAGCGTGAGGCACCCGAGGATCATGCAATAGTGGATTGGCTGCTTATTCCTGGCTATGAGCTGGGCGAAGGTGAAGAATAGAATCACCACTCCCTCGGCGAAGAGGATAAAGCGCATGACGCATTATACCTTGTTGATGAGGGGGAAAATTTAAATTTAGTCGATGTCGCCCTTGCCCGTCGCGAAGAGGAAGTTGACCGGCTATAGCCGACGGTCGCGCGTCGGGCCGACAATGGGTCGCTACCCGGTCGGCCTGACTCCATCCATCGCCCTTGACGGCTTCGTGAACTGAGAGGTCGGGGAAAGTCCATGCTTGCTTCCCTCAAGTCGGCATCCATGCAACAACGCCATTTCCCTTGTGCGACTCGACAAGTGTGATTCTATCCACAGGAACTTGACTGGTCAGTCGGCGGCGTGGTAAGTTCTGCTAGATGCGTGCCGCCGGTTCCATCCGCTACATCCTCACCTACTCTTACTTCTTCTTTTATTCCTATCGCCGCTCCTTCGCCGACCGGCCGGGCGAAGCGAGCGAGTAAATCGTAGGCCGGCGAACCAAGCCGGCCCTTGGACCGGCTAAATCCACAGCAGCAATATCCCGGAAGGACGTCGCGATGAGCGATGCTGACTTATTTTTTAAGCGATCGGAGCGCCTCGTCCATCCTGCCGATGGCCGACTCGAGCTTCGCGTCGGAGGCGGCGAAGGATATCCGAACGCAGCGGTCGTCGCCGAATGCCGAGCCGGGCACGACCGCGACGCGGGCCTCGTCCAGGAGGAATTCCGCGAAATCGTCGGACCCGGCGATCTCCCGGCCGCCGCCCCGCGAGCCGAAGTGCGACGACACGTCGGGAAATACGTAGAAGGCGCCCTGGGGCTCCACGAGACCCAGCCCAGGCAGGGCGGAGACGCCCGCCGTCACGAAGGCCCGCCGGCGGCGGAAGGCCTCGAGCATGCCGCCGATGAGCGACGTCCCGGACTCGAGGGCGGCGAACGCCGCGCGTTGGGCGATAGAGGAGGCGTTGGTCGTCATCTGGCCCTGGAGGTCGATGCAGGCCGCGACGAGGGCCTCGGGCCCCGCGAGGTAGCCGATCCTCCAGCCCGTCATCGCGTAGGCCTTGGAAACGCCGTTTATCAGCACCGTCCGCTCCGCGATGGAGGGGATCGCCGCGGGGCTCGCGTGAGGCGCGCCGGTGTAGTCGATGTGCTCGTACACCTCGTCGCTGATCACCCAGACGCGGGGATGCCGCTCGAGCACGGAGCCGAGGGCCTCGAGCTCGGACGCGGAATAGACTGCGCCCGTCGGGTTGGAGGGCGAGCAGAGGATGAGGATCTTGGTGCGCGGCGTCAGGGCGGTCTCGAGGGCCTCGGGCGAGAGCTTGTAGCCTTCGGCCGCGAGGGTGGGCACGGAGACGGGGATACCCCCCGCGAGCTTGGCGAGCTCGGTGTAGCTCACCCAGTGCGGGGCCGGCACGACGACTTCGTCGCCCGGGTCGACGAGGGCCAGCAGGGAATTGGCGATGCAATGCTTGGCGCCGCCGGAGACCATCACGCGGGAGGCCGGATAGGCGAGGCCGTTTTCCCTCGCGAGCTTGCGCGACACGGCCTCGCGAAGGTCGTTATAGCCCGCGACGGGCGTGTAGAAGTTGTGGCCCTCGTCGATCGCCCGCTTGGCCGCCTCGCGCACGGGCTCGGGAGTCGGGAAGTCCGGCTCTCCTACGGTGAGGTCGATGACGTCTACGCCCGCCTCGCGGAGTTTGCGCGCCCGTTGATTCATGGCGATGGTGCTGGATGGCGAGAGGCCGCGGACGCGAGAAGAGAGATATTGCACGGGAGCAACCTCCAACGTAAAAAGGCCCCCGAGAGTATCGTCTCATGCCGTCGGCATGAGATACTGCCGGAAAGCCTCGATGCCCGGCCGCGTCGCGGCGGATATGGCGGCGAGCCTTCAGCCGGCCTCAAGACAGGGTCTGTTTTGAAAACGCTACCCTTTATATGGTATTTTTCCGATCGAGGCAATATGCCGCGCTCGGCGCCCAATGGAGTGAAAACGGCATGAACAATCTGAAGCTATCCGGGAGGAAACCCGACGAGGCCAGGAGCGTAATCGAGGTCGGGGGCGTCCGAATAGGCGAGGAATTCCTCGTCATCGCGGGGCCCTGCTCGGTCGAGACGGAAGAGCAGACCTTGAGGACGGCCGTGGCGGTACGCGACGCCGGGGCGAAGATGCTCCGAGGCGGAGCCTTCAAGCCCAGGACCTCGCCCTACGCATTTCAAGGCCTCGGCCTCAAGGGTCTCAAGATACTCGACAAGGCCAAGAAGGAGACGGGCCTCCCCATCGTGACCGAGGTCGTCGACACGCGCGATGTCTCCTGGGTCGGGGAGTACGCCGACATCCTGCAGATCGGCGCGCGCAACATGCAGAATTTCTCCCTCCTGAGGGAGGCGGGCAAGTCGGGCAAACCCATCCTCCTGAAGCGGGGGATGTATTCCACCCTCGAGGAATGGCTCAACTGCGCCGAGTACATCCTCGCCGAGGGAAACGACAAGGTCATACTCTGCGAGCGCGGCATACGCACCTTCGAGACCTACACGCGCAACACCCTCGACCTCAGCATGATTCCCGCCGTCCACGCCGAAAGCCACCTGCCCATCCTCGTGGACCCCTCGCACGGCACGGGCATCCTCTTCATGATCGAGCCGATGAGCCTCGCGGCCGTCGCGGCCGGCGCGGACGGTCTCGAGATCGAAGTCCACGTCGATCCCAAGACGGCCATGAGCGACAAGGAGCAGCAGCTAACGCCGGAGGCGTTCAAGACGCTGATGCGGCGCGTCGCAGACCTGCGGGAGTTCATGGCCGAACGCGCCATGGCCGAGGCGGACGCGGCCGCTCGCGGCGACCCGGCCGCTCGAGAAGGGGTCCTCGGCTCCAGGCGCGACCCCTTCGCGGACGCGATGGACTAGGGGGGTGAAGCCATGGAAATCACGCTCCGCGGCCAAGGCGGGCGGGAATCGCGCATCGCCTTCGGCCCCCTGGCCGAGATCGCTACGGCCATCGATCCCGCCAAGACGATCATCGTCACCGATCGTCTGATCCGTCGCATCCACGGCCAGACCTTCCCTCCCTGCCCCGTGATCGAAGTCGAGCGCGGGGAGGCGGCCAAGTCCCTCGCCTCGCTCGAGGCTCTCTACGGCGCATTCCTGGACAGCTCGCTCGGACGCGACGGCCTCGTCCTGGCGATCGGGGGAGGCGCCATATCCGATCTTGCCGGCTTCGCGGCCTCGACCTGGCTGCGGGGCGTCGATTTCGGCTTCGCTCCCACGACCCTCCTGGCGATGGTGGACGCCTCGGTCGGAGGAAAGAACGGCGTGGACTTCCGAGGAGTGAAGAACCTCGTGGGCAGCTTCTCGCAGCCGAGCTTCGTGACGATGGACGTCGCCCTTCTCGCAACCCTCCCGGACATCGAGTTCGCATCGGGCATGGCCGAGGCGGTCAAGTGCGCGGTGCTGGCGGGCGGCTCCTATTTCGAGCTCGTCGAGAGCGCCTCGTCGAAGGGCAGGCGACCGGAAACCGCCACGCTGGAGCGGCTGGTCGCGGGCTCGGTCGAGCTCAAGGCGGGTGTCGTCGAGCGCGACGAGCGCGAATCCGGAGAGCGGCGGAAGCTCAACCTGGGCCACAGCGTCGGGCACGGCATCGAGGCCGTCGCGGGGATCCCCCACGGCCATTCCGTCGCGGCCGGCCTCGCCACCGCCTGCCGCCTGTCGCTTCGGATGGGCCGCCTGGGCGCGGCGGATTGCGATCGCATAACGCGCGTCTTGGATTCCTGCGGGCTTCCCTCGTCGATAGGCGCCGCCGCGGCGATGACAGCCGGAAAGACCCTCGACGGTCCCGAGTTCAGGAAGGCCGTCGCCGGCGCCATCGCGGCCGACAAGAAGCGTCTCGGATCCGACATACTGATGGTCATCCCCGAGGCAGTCGGTTCCGTCGTCGTCGAGGCCCTGGCCCTGGCAGAGCTCCAGGCCTTCGTCATGGAGGCCCCATGAACACCTTCGGACGATGCTTCCGCGTCGAGATCTACGGCGAGTCCCACGGCCCCGCCGTCGGCGTCGTGGTCGACGGATCCCCCCCGGGGATCGCCCTGTCCCTCGAGGATCTCGAGCGGGACCTCGCCCGTCGCCGCTCCGGGGCGTCGGGTACGACCGACCGATACGAGGCCGACTCTCCCGAGATCCTCTCCGGCCTGTTCGAGGGACATACGACGGGTTCGCCGATCTGCGTGGTCATGCGCAACGCCGACACCCGCTCCTCCGACTACGATGCCTTCAAGCGCGTTCCGAGACCCGGCCACGCGGATTTCACCTCGCGCTACAAATACGGCGGCTTTTCGGACCCGCGCGGCTCGGGGCACTTCTCGGGGCGAGTCACCGCCGGCCTCGTCGCGGCCGGAGCGATCGCCAAGCGCGTCCTCGCCGGGCTCGCGCTTCCGGGCGCCGCTCCGGCCCTTCCGTCCTTCGAGACGCGACTCCTCGAGGCAGGCGGCCGCGTCGATATCGAGGCCGCCGCGGACGAGGCCAAGGCCGCAGGCGACTCGATCGGCGGCCTCGTCGAGATTCGCGTCAAGGGGCTGCCGCCGGGCCTCGGCGAGCCCTTCTTCGACGCCGCCGAGTCGGTCATCGCCCACGCCCTCTTCGCCGTCCCGGCCGTCCGCGGCGTCGAGTTCGGCGACGGTTTCGCCGCGGCCCGCATGCGCGGCAGCCAGCACAACGACCCCTTCGTCGATCGAGGCGGCATGACCTCCAAGAACGGGGCGGGAGGAATCAACGGCGGGATCACCAACGGCAACGAGATCGTCGTCCGTGTCGCCGTCAAGCCGGCATCGACGATTTCCGCCCCCCAGCGCACCTTGGATTTCGTTTCGGGCGAGGAGACGATCCTCGCCCCGGGAGGACGCCACGACGCGTGCATAGCCTTGCGCGCGGCTGTCGTCCTCGAGGCGGCATGCGCGGTGGCGCTGGCCGACCTGAGCCTCGCCGCGAGGCAGACGCCGATCGGGCGAGCGCCCGCGGCGGGCGTGAAGACCGTGGAGGAAGCATGACGCTCAAGGACCTCAGGGAAGACATCGACAGGATCGACGCGAGACTGCTCTCCCTCATCGACGAGAGGATGGAGAAGGCGCTCCTCGCTAGGACGCTGAAAAGCGACATCTCTGACCCCGGGCGGGAGAAGGCGGTGCTCGAGCGCATCGAACGCTCCTCGCGCTGCCTAGCCGAGCCGAAATTCACGGTCGAGCTCTGGAGGCGCCTCATCCTCGAGGCGAAAACGATACAGGAGCGGAAGCCGAAGACGGTCGGGTTCCAAGGCGAGCACGGCGCCAACAGCGAGGTGGCGGCCCGAGCCTGGGACGGCTCCGTCGCCGCCATGCCCTGCCGGGATTTCTCGGACGTCTTCGACGCCGTCCGCGACGGCTTCTTCGACTTCGGGATCGTGCCGGTCGAGAACAGCCTCGGCGGCATCGTCGGCCCCGTCAACTCGATCCTCATCAACACCGACCTCAAGATCGTCGCCGCCATCGACATCCCGATTTCCCATTGCCTCCTCGCCGTCCCCGGGACGGATCACCGCGAGATCCGCTCGGCCTACTCGCACTCGCAGGCCCTCGCGCAATGCCGCAACTTCCTCGCCCGCAACAAGCTCGAGGCGAGGCACTACTACGACACGGCGGGGGCCGCCCGCATGATCGCGCAGGAGAGGCCGCGGGACAGCGCGGCGATCGCCAACCGCTTCGCCGCCGAGATCTACGACCTCGAGATAATCAAGGACGAGATCCAGGACTCCGAGAACAACCGCACCCGCTTCTTCGTGCTCGCCAAGGAGGACGGGCACGAGGGGGGCAACAAGTGCTCGGCGGTCTTCTCGACCGAGGACAAGGCGGGCGCCCTCTTCAGGACCCTGGAGATCTTCGCCCGCGCCGGCATCAACCTGACCCGCATAGAATCGGTCCCCAACAAGCCGGGCGACTATGCCATCTTCCTCGACTTCGACGGATCCGAAAAGGAGGAGCGCGTCTCCCGCGCCATCGCCGAGGCCGCCGACGTCGCGCGGGACTTCCGGCTCCTCGGCTGCTACGTCGAGAGGAAGGTCTAGGCATGCGCATACAGATAATCGGCACCGGGCGGATGGGCGCCTGGCTCACCGAGGAGCTCTGCCTCGAGCACGAGGTCTGCGTCTACGACTCCGACATCGCGCGAATGAAGTACTTCATCAAGGTCAGGCGCATCCTCGATCTCGCCGAGATCGAGGACTTCGACCCCGAGATGGTCATCAACTGCGTCTTCCTCGGCGACACCGTCGAGGTCTTCAGGAAGATCCTGCCCTATATCGGTCCCGACTGCATCCTCGCCGACATCGCCTCGGTCAAGACCGGCTTCGCCGAGTTCTATCGCGAGTCGGGCAGGCCCTTCGTCTCGAGCCACCCGATGTTCGGCCCGACCTTCGGCAACATCCGCGACCTGCACGACGAGAGCGCCGCGATCATTTCCGAGTCGGACCCCAAGGGCAAGGAGTTCTTCAAGGCCCTCTACTCGAGGCTCGGCATCCACATCTTCGAGTACGACTTCGAGGGTCACGACAGGATGGTCGCCTACTCCCTCGCGACGCCCTTCGCCTCCACGATGGTCTTCGCCTCGGTCATGAAGCGGCAGGAGACTCCGGGCACGAACTTCAAGCGGCACATGATCATCGCCAAGGGCCTACTGTCGGAGGACGACAGGCTCCTTGCCGAGATCATGTTCAATCCCTATACGATCCGTCAGATCGAGCTCATCAACTCAAAGCTCTCCTACCTTACGCACATCATCCGCCAACGGGACTACGACGAGATGCGCAAGTTCCTGGCGGGACTCCGGGAAAACATCGAGGATTAAAAGGAGCGCGGGCTCAAAGCGAAGCCGAGGCTTCCCCCTCAATCGCTGCTCATTTATGTGGCTTTTGCAAAAGACGGACGATTCTTGCAAAAGTAACCAAACATTGCGCATGTTTCGTAGCGCTTCATCCAAACATCAAGAAGCGCGAGAAACTGCAAGACTCTTATATGACAAGCTTTGTCGGATTCAAAACGACCAGTGGTCGAAGGAGATTTTACCACTGGTCGCGGAGGAATTTACCAGTGGTCCAGGGCTATGTCCTTCAGTGGTCGCGGAGGATTTTACCAGTGGTAAATTCCTCCGCGACCACTGAAGAATTTCTTCCTAGAAATCTGGTCAGATTAAATAGCTCAAGAAATGGAGAAAATGGAAGAAAGGGCTAACGCTTACTATGATTCGTCACGCGGAGCCTGAGGCAGTTCTCCGATAACGCCAAGGCCGACAGCTTAAGCGCGCTCGGGATATCCCACGGCGGATTAGCCGTATTTGTCTAGGAGAACATCCCCTCCGGTGTCGGAGGCTGGGGAAATGCCTCAGTCGAGAAAAGGGCTCACCAGAAATCCGGGCTCGACGCGATCTACATGAATGCCGCGCTCGAGGTTCAGGGCTGATCCAACCCCAAGATTGCGGCTGAAGATATCTCCGTAATTTCCTACCGCTTTGAGTACAGCGCCCTGCCATCCTTCCGGCAAACCTAGCTCGGGCGCGTCCACGGGCATGGCGCCGGCGCCGCCCGCATGCCAGGGGCCTTCCTGACGCTCGCCGCTGATAAGTGTGTACACGGTCCAGGCGACGCGACTGGACCATTGTGCGTCGGAGGTCCCGGTAGCGGCGAGCACGGGATAGTCAGCCAGGGTCTCGGGAAGGATTCGGCTCGCGAGGTGCCTGACCTCTTCCTCGTCACGGATCGCCGCCAGATCCGTGACCTCGCCGGCAATGGCGTCGCAGTTCTGCGCCGCGTACGCGTCCACCATTTCGCCGACCTCGGAGAAGGGACGACGAAAGACGCTCAGCCCGGCACTTTGGGCATAGGCGTTCAGCTCGTTTTCGGAAGGGCTACCGATGTAGAAACAGATCGATCGGTTCTTGAGGTCTTTTAGATGCCGGATATCCGAGTCTCCAGGCACCATGACCCCCTGGGATTCCACGAAGACCGCAGGGCCGGGAACGATCAGGCCGGCGAGGCGGTGGTTTGATATTTCCGAACCGGTGAGGAACAGCAGGTCATCCGATTTCGCTCCCGCGGCGAAATCCTCGTCGGTCGCATAGGCGTGAAACTCGACCTTGTCGGGTGAGCTCAGGACGGCAGCCGCGATCGCGCGCCCGATGTCGATCTCCAGTCCATGCCAGCCCGCCCCGCCGCCCTGGTCAGCCAGCCCAGGGCGGGCGACACCGCCGCAGTAGAGGACACCTCGTTCTTTGACACGCTCGAGGACCGACTCGGCCGAGGCCGGGATCATCCAGGAACAGAAGCCGACCCCAAGCATCAAGAATGAGAGAAGCCGCATACCGTTTCCTTTGTTAGATGCTCAGTTCGCGTTCGGATAGGTACTCGGCAAGGGGTTGAATCCTTCCGGAATCGCATTTTTGATGCCCTGGCTGACGTCTTCGGGAACGATGCCAATGGCGCCGAGGCCATGTCCGCCATAGTGGGGCAGTGTGTTCACTATATCGTCGGGAATCATCGCGAAGGAGGCCGGGAGGGGTTTCGACTTCCCCAACAGCCGCATCGGGTCGAAGCCCGACAACAGACTATCGGTGATTGCGGAATTCATGTCCCGTGGACCGAGGTACTTCTGCTCGAATCCGGCCGGAGCAAATTTGTCGAAGTCGGGGGAGTTACCGGCCTTGAGGGCCTGCGCTTCATCGGGAAGGCTGGACAGGGCCGGCAGTCCAAAGATGTCATTGATCGTTTCGATCACCGAGTTATGGTCCCCTTCGACATGGGATACTACATGGGTTCGCGCGAACGGCGAAATGAGGATCAGCGGGACCCGCACCCCTCGGGCGAGGGGCAGGCCGTCCGGTCCGTAGGAAAGAATCCGGGGAGGAACGTGATCGTAGAAACCGTCGGACTCGTCGTAGGTGATTATGATCGCGCACTGGCTCCAAATCTCGGGCTTCGAGGCGATGGCGTTGATCGTCCGGGCGACCATGGCTTCGCTGAGCTGGCGGTCCGAATACGCGGGGTGATCGTCGTCTCCGGCCTTTGCTTTGTCGATGGCCGCGATCTCATCCGCGGGCGTGGCGGGATTCGAAATCACCGGCTTCATTCCCAGCTGGTTGGTGTATCCCCCCCGAATGTAGAAGACACCTCCGGAAGGAAGAGCGTCTTTGGCCATGTCGGTGAAGAAATCCGTCATTCCCCGTAGATTGGAAGTAACCTCCGGCGTGTTCGCGATGTATCCGAAATACTGGGCTCCATTGTGGTGGCTGACGTAAGACGCATGGGAGGCCGATCCTGCGGAATCCGTAGATTCCAGGCCATAGCCTTCCTGGTACCAGCGCCAGCTCACCGGCGCGGTCCCCATGCCCTGGATATAGGGGATATCCTGCTGAACATCCGCGAGATCGAATGATGGATTCCGGTTGCCGGCCAGTCCCGACGCGATGTTCTTACCGAGGAAGGTCAGGGGCAGGCTGGCAAACGTGAGATTGGTAGCGATGTTGGAATCGCCGTAATACTCATTGGGAGCGGGCGGCTGCCGACCGCTCGCGGTCGTATCGAATTGTGATCCATAGAAGGGTTGCGGGTCGTTGACGAGAGGCGCTCCCTGAGTCGCGCCGGTATGACCGCCTACCGAGTATTTTTGACCGTCCGGTCCGTGCTTCACCCACTGGGTCTCACCGGACTGGCCCGCGAGGATCGCGACGGCGTTCGGCGTGGAAGGCGTGTCCTCCGTGGCGAAAATATTGTCAAACATCGTGAACCGGCTGGCCCAAAGCCACATGAAGGGAATCGTATCCCCGTCGATGTGGGACATGACGAGGCGGGCGTATTGCGTGCCCTGCGCGACATTGGCGGCGCCGCCCTTCGAAGCGAAGCGCAGGTACTCATCCTTGGCGAACCCGTCCATCCGGGCCACTCCGTCGACGACATCGATCTTGCTGGCGAGACCCTTGTGGGAGTGATCGACGCTGTCCACCACGGTAGAGTTACGGTCCAATCCGATGCCGAAGGGCTGGACCGTGACGTGAACGCCGTCGACACCGATGTAGTCCTGGCTGAATCCGGGAGTATCCGACGCGGACCGCGGGTGAAGGCCGTCGGAATACAGACCATTGACCCCCGGGAAGGTTCCGAATTCGTTGTCGAAAGAATGGTTCTCGTTGAAAATGACAAATACGTACTTCACTTTCTGCTGAAGCAGCTTTTCCATTTCGCTTTGGGACAGGCTCGGGTCTTTCGAGGGGTCGGTGAAGTATGGAGCGACATCCGCCTTGACGTCGGGCTGGGCGGTGACTGGGGGTATGGCCTGGTTTGACTGAGCGGCGATACCGAGTGGCAAGACTGCCGCGGTGATCAAAAAAAAGCCGACGGCGAGTACGCGCGGGATCCGATTGCGATCTCTCATGAAGCAGCTCCTTTCGAAAATTGAAATCATCACAATGTGATGTCTAGACATCGGGACAGAAGTCGCGGCAGGCGGCCATTTGCGATGGCCCCGGCGATGCCGGCCGCACACTGCCGTGCGAGCCCTTATGACGCTGCCTTTCCTGCATGAATATGATAACTCATGTATGTAATATTTCGGTTAATTCCAGGCAAGTACTCTGTTCGAAGGGATCCGGCCACAAGCTCCCGGGCTTGTGGCGGAGTGAATATCAGCGTTCGCAGTCCCAGCCATCTCCCGGTCCCGGCCCCACGGAGCGTCGAAGCCGTCATGGTCTGGGAGTTTTTCCCCAACCGTGCGAGCCTACCCTTTGGCGCCCATTTCATCGAAAAAGGACTTAGCCACGCGGTCTTTTTCGATGCTCGCGTCAACTGATTTATTGCCGGGTCAGTAAATCCGCAATTCAGGGTATCCTTTCCAATAGTCGTCCGACTTTTAAAAAACCTTTATTATTAGTAATATTTACGGATGTCCGATCTCCAGTCGACTAAAGAACAAGGCCTTAACGAGGGCGCTCCGCGACGAAAGCCGGAGTGGCTCAAGATCCGGCTCGAGACGACGGAAAGCTACGTCGCCGTCAAGGAGCTCCTGCGCGCCCAGGAGCTTCATACCGTCTGCGAAGAGGCGAAATGCCCCAATCTCCACGAGTGCTGGGGCGCGCATCGGACGGCGAGCTTCATGATCCTGGGGGACAGCTGCACGAGGCGCTGCCGTTTCTGCGCCGTGGGCACCGGAATTCCGGGCGAAGTGGACCGGCTGGAGCCCTTGCGCGTGGCAGCGGCCGTTCTGCGCATGGGCCTCAAGCACGCGCACGTCACCATGGTCGACAGGGACGATCTGCCCGACGGCGGCGCCTCCATGATGGCCGCGACGGTCCGGGCGATCCGCGCGCGCGCGCCGGCCTGCTCGATCGAGGTCCTCACTTCGGACTTCATGGGTTCCGTCGAGTCCATACGCGCCGTCGTCGAGAGCGGTCCGGACCTGGTGAGCCACAATCTGGAAACCGTTCGCAGGCTCACCCCTCTGGTGCGCTCGCGCTCCAGCTACGACAGGTCGCTGGACTTCCTCCGCTTCGCCAAGGACCTGGACCCGAAGGGCGTCACCAAGTCGAGCCTCATGCTGGGGCTGGGAGAGACAATGGAGGAAGTGGTCTCTACCTTGGACGATCTTCGCGCGGCTCGAGTCGACATGGTCAATATCGGCCAATACCTTCAGCCCACGCGCAACAATCTCCCCGTGGACAGGTACTGGCATCCCGACGAGTTCGCTCATCTCAAGGAGGTCGCCATGGAGAAAGGCTTCCTCTACTGCGAGGCGGGGCCGCTGGTCCGGTCCTCCTACCACGCGGGCGAGCAGTACGAAGGCTTCCGGGAGGGGGTCCGGCGCCTTCGCGCGGCGCGAAAGCCCGACCCGTTCGAATGATAGAGGTTTCGCCGCGCTCGCCGGCCGCGCTTCGGAGGAAGGCGGGCATCCACCGCGTCCTTCAGGTCCGCGACCTTTCACCCGGCGCCTTCGTGCTCCGATTCTCGAGGGAAGGCCTCGACTTCCGCGCCGGTCAATGGGTGAATCTCGGCTTGCCGCGAGGGACGGACCGGCGGGAGTACACGCTCTATTCCTCGCCGAAGGATGGCTTTCTCGAAGTCCTCGTCAAGGAAATACACGAGGGAAGACTGTCGCCTGCCCTTCGCCTATGCCGGCCCGGGTAATGAACTCGAAGTGGATGGTCCCCACGGATCCTTCTCCATCGTTCAAGGCTCGAGGTCCTCGGCTCGCTTCCTCTTCGTAGCCACCGGCACGGGGGTCTCCCCCTTTCACTGCTTCGTCCGGGACTGTCCGGGCCTTAACTATATTCTCCTGCACGGGGTGAGGGATGCCGCCGAGCTCTACGACCGCGAAGTCTTCGTTCCCGACCGCTATATTCCCTGCATCAGCGGAGGGCGGAGCGAGGGAGAGGGCTATGCCGGCCGAGTCACATCCTGGCTTGCCGAACGGCCGGTGGAGATTTCGCGATACTGCTACCTCTGCGGCAACAGCGACATGATCTACGAGGCCTACGCTCTCCTGCGGGAGCGGGGAGTTCCCCGCTCCCGCATCTTCGCCGAAGTCTATTTCTAGGAGCCCACCGCATCCGCCGCAGTCGCGACCGAGCCGAAGTCCTCGAAGAAGCCCGGCCAGGACTTGGCCACGCACTCCGCTCCGCCGATCTCGACGGCTCCGTCACAGTGCAGCGACGCTATCGCGGCCGCCATCGCGATGCGATGATCGCCGCGAGAGTCGATCCTTCCGGCCGCCAGGCGAGGGCCCCCGCGTATCGTCATGAGGTCCCCTTCCACCGCGATGGAGGCGCCCAGTGCGGCGAATCCCTCGGCGAGAGCGGCCGCTCGATCGCTCTCCTTGCCCCTCAAGCGATGGGCCCCGCTCAGCTTCGTCTCGCCCTCGCAGGCCAAGGCCAGGACGACGAGGGGCGGAAAGAGGTCGGGACAATCGGTCGCGTCGAACTCGAAGGGAATGAGCCTATCGCGCCGCAGGCTCACGAAGCCTTTTCCGGCCTCGACCCTCGCGCCCGCGAGGCGGAGCGCATTCAGGATGGCCCGGTCGGGCTGGGAGGAAGAAGCATCGAGACCCTCGACGCGGAGAGGGGCGGTCCTCCCCGCGATCGCTCCGGCGACCAGGAGGAAGGCGGCTCCGCTCCAGTCTCCCTCCACCCGGAAATCGGCGGCCCGGTAGCGTTGGCCGGAAGGCACGCGGAAGCGGGTGAAGCCCGAGTCCCGCTCCGCCCTTGCTCCGAAGGCGCGCATCGTGTCCAGCGTGAGATCCACGTAGCCACGGCTCGCGAGGCCCTCGACCGAAAGCTCCGAATCGGCACGGGCCAGGGGCAGCGCGATGAGGAGGCCGGTGAGGAGCTGCGAGCTCGCCCGTCCGTCCACCGTCGCCTTCCCGCCCAGCAAGGGTCCCGCGAACCCGCACGGGAGGCAGTCCCGAAGCCGTCTCGCACCGGGCGCCGAGATCGGCGAGGGGCGGAGGGATCATGCCGACCGGGCGCTCCGTGCAGGGAGCCTTCGGCCAGGAGCTCCGTCTCGCCCTCGAAAAGCGCGGCTATCGGCGAGAACATGCGCATGCAGAGTCCCGATTCCCCGCAGGAAAGCTTCCTGGTCGGGGCCGCGACCGGTCCGGAAGCCCTGCCTTCCGCCTCGGGCGCCCGCCTGCGATCGGCTCCTCCTATGGCGATCGCGTCCCCCCGATCCTCGATGCCGGCGCCGAGAGCCCGCGCGACGCCGAGGGCGGCGAGACAGTCGGCCGATCGGCTCGGCGACCGGAGGATCGACTCGCCCGAGGCGAGCAGCGCGCAGGCCGTGGCCCGCTGCATGGAGCTCTTGGAGGCCGGGGCGCGGACCCTCCCGCCCGCGTTACGATACGCGATCGATCTCGTCATGGATCATCTCCGCCACGAGACGCGCGTCGCGTCCCTCGGTGGACACCAGTCAGCTCCGCGCAGGACGCGTAGGCGCCCCGGCGCTCGGCCTCGAGTCGGGCGAGCCTCGCCCCGACGTCGGTTCCATCGTCCCGGAGGACTCCGCCACCGGAGAGGAGGGGCCTGGCGGCGGCGCCCGGGCCCCGCGTCCGCTCCGCGGCCGTCTCCGGAGAGACGTAAAGCCAAACGTTGACGCATCGCTCTCCGAGGAGGCGCGCGCCCTCGGCGATCGACGGAGCCCCTCCGCCGGTCGAAAGGACGGACGCCCCGGGGGAGGAGGTTATGCGATCGATTATGCGCAGCTCGCGCGCGCGAAAACTCGACTCGCCCTCGCGGGCGAATATCTCGCCGATCGACATCCCCGCGTCGGCCTCGATCTCCCTGTCGGCGTCGACGAACGGAACGTCGAGGAGCCTCGCGAGCTCCTTGCCCGCCGCCGTCTTGCCCGCCCCCATCAGTCCCACGAGGGCGATCTTCCGCCCCTTCGCCGCGGGCGGCCGGGCGGCGGCTCGGTCCGCCAAGGCGGCGGCGAAGGAGGTCTCTTTCGGGGCTGCCCTTCCCATGAACAGCTCGAAGGCGGGAAGGGCTTGATGGGCGAGCCATTCGGCCCCGGTGGCCACGACGAGGCCCCGCGCCGCCGCATGGCGTGCGAGCGCCCCCCGTTTGTAATCGGCGTCGAGGATCGCCGCGCATGAATCGCGGGGCAGCCACGAATCGGGATCGGGAAGAGCGTCGGAAGTGAGGGTCGAGACGATCACCGAAGCACCCGCCGCCAGCGCGGCCAGCTCGTCGAGGCCCGCCGCCGCGCAGCCGAGGGCCGATGCGACTTCTTCCGCCCGCGCGCGCGTCCTGTTCGCGACGACGACCGCGCCGCCCGAGGCGACGAGCGCGCGCGCCGCGGACTTCCCCGCCCCGCCGGCTCCGATCACGAGACAGCGCTTTCCCTCGATCGCGACGCCGTGGGCCTCGAGCGCGCCCGAGACTCCCTGGGGATCCGTGTTCGCGCCGAGGACGCGGCCGCCCTCGAGGGCGAGGAGGCAGTTGACCGCCCCGAGATCGCGCGCCGCGGGGCTCAGCTCGTCGACGAGCCTCGCCGCCTCTTCCTTGAAGGGGGCCGTAAGGTTCATCCCCCGCATGCCGAGAGAGCGGAAGAGGTCGAGGACCTCGGCCGCGCTCGTCGCCGCCACGCGCGTATACGCGGCTTCGATTCCCGACGCGCGGAAGAGCTCGCGGAAGATCGCGGGGCTCATCGAATGGAGCACGGGCCGCCCCGCCACGCCGAGGATTGGTATCATTCTTCCGGCGGCTCGAGGATGAGCTCGTCGATGGGCTTGCCCGAGGGGACCATCGGCAGGACCTTCTCGTCGATGTCGAGGATGCACTCGAGGAGGGCGGGTTTCCGTACGGAAAGGGCCCCTTCCAGCGCCGCGCGGAACTCCCCTTCGTTGCGGGCGCGGAATCCCCTGACCCCGTAGGCCTCGGCCAGCTTGAGAAAGTCCGGTGGCCTGTCGAGGGTGGTCTGCGAGTATCGACCCTGGTAGAACATCTTCTGCCATTGCCGCACCATGCCGAGAGTTCCGTTGTTCATGAGGACGATGAGGATGGGCAGGTCGTAGTACGAAATCGTGCCGAGCTCGGCGCTGTTCATCCTGAACGAGCCGTCGCCGGCGATATGCACCACTTGGCGATCCGGATTCGCCGCCTGCGCGCCCATGGCCGCGCCAGTCCCGAAGCCCATCGTCCCGAGCCCGCCGGACGAGATGAAGGTCCGCGGCTTGGCGAAGGGATAGAACTGGGCGGTCCACATCTGGTGCTGCCCGACCTCGGTGGTCACGATCGCGTCGTCGCCGACGCGCGAGTGTATCTCCTCCAGGACGAAGCGAGGATGGAGGGGGACGTCGCGCCCGTGGGCGGAGGGGACCTCGGCCTTCCAGGCGTCGATATCGCCGTTCCAACCCGATTCTTCCCTCTCGGGCAATCGCTCGAGCAGGCCGGCGAGTATGACCTTGACGTCCCCGATGAGGGATTTGAAGCTGGGGACGTTCTTGTTGATCTCGGCGGGATCGATGTCTATATGGAGGAGGCGGGCCTTGGCCGCGAATCGCGAGACGTCGCTCACGACGCGATCCGAGAAGCGCGCCCCTATCGCTACCAGGAGGTCCGATCGGCTCGAAGCCATGTTGGAGGCCTTGGTGCCATGCATCCCGATCATGCCCGTGAACAGGCGATGCCCCGAGGGGAAGGCGCCGTGGCCCATCAGGCTGAGGGCCACGGGCGCCTTAAGCCGCTCGACGAGGGCGCGCAGCTCCTCCGAGGCGTCGCCGGCGATGACGCCGCCGCCTGCGTAGATCAGGGGGGCCCGAGACGCCGCAATGAGCTCTGCCGCTTGGTCCAGATCGCTCTCGGAGGCCCGGGGGACGCGCTTCGCCCCGAAGCGCGGGTCGATCCTTGACCCGGTCGGCGGCCCGGGTCGGCGCGGAATCGGCCGGATGCCACTCGGCCTTCGCCGCGGTGACGTCTTTCGTGATATCGACGAGGACGGGCCCCTTCCTCCCCGTCGTCGCGATCTCGAAGGCCTGCCTCAGGACCTCGGCCAGGACGGCGACGTCCTTGACGATGTAGTTGTGCTTTGTTATGGGCATCGTGATTCCCGCGATGTCCACCTCCTGGAAGCTGTCTTTTCCGAGCAGCGGGTTGGGGACGTTGCAGGTGATGGCGACGAGGGGGCTCGAGTCCATGTAGGCCGTCGCGATGCCGGTTACGAGATTCGTCGCGCCGGGGCCGCTCGTGGCCATAACGACTCCCGGCCTCCCCGTCGAGCGCGCGTAGCCGTCGGCGGCATGGGCCGCTCCCTGCTCGTGGGCCGTAAGGATGTGCCGAACCCGGTCGGAGCACTTGAAGAGCTCGTCGTAGACGTTTAGGATCGTTCCGCCCGGATAACCGAAGACGGTATCCACGCCGTCGCTCGATGAGCGTCTCGACGACGATGCGAGCTCCAGTCATTTCCATCGCGATCCTCCCGGATTCTCCATCTATCCCCGGCCGGGCGGCGGCGACAGGATCGCGCCGCTCGCGGCGGACGAGACCAGCGCCGCATAGCGCGCCAGCCAGCCGGTCTTCACGTTGGGCTCGCGCGCCTTCCATTCGGCGCGTCGCGCGGCGAGCTCGGCTTCCGGCACCTCGAGCTCGAGCTTCCCGGCATCGATGTCTATCGAGATGACGTCGCCCTCGCGCACGAGCGCGATCGGCCCTCCGGCCGCGGCCTCGGGCGAGACGTGGCCGATCGCCGCGCCGCGCGTCGCGCCGGAGAAGCGGCCGTCGGTGATGAGTGCGGTATCCGCGTCGCGACCCATGCCGGCGAGGGCGCTCGTCGCCTCGAGCATCTCGCGCATCCCCGGGCCGCCCCGCGGGCCCTCGTAGCGGATGACGACGACGTCGCCGGCCTTGATCCTGCCGCCGAGGACCGCCGCGTTGGCGGCATCCTCCGAGTCGAAGACCCGCGCGGGCCCTTTGTGCTTGAGCATGGACGGGGCGACGGCCGCGCGCTTCACCACCGCGCGGTCGGGGGCGAGATTGCCGCGGAGCACGGCGATCCCGCCCGTCGCGGAGTAGGGATCCTCGATTCGGCGGATCACGACGCCGTCGGCGTCGGGGGCCTCGGCGGCGATCTCGCCTATCGTCCTGCCGGTGACGGTGCGCGCGCTTCCGTCGATGAGGCCTTTCTTGAGGAGCTGCTTGACGACGGCGAAGACTCCCCCCGCCTCGTAGAGCTGGCTCAAATGATGCGGTCCGGAAGGCGCGAGCCTGCAGAGGTTCGGCGTCTTCGCGGCCACTTCGTTGGCAAGGTCGAGATGGAGCTCTATCCCCGCCTCGTGGGCGATGGCGGGGAGGTGGAGCATGCTGTTCGTGCTGCAGCCGAGGGCCATGTCGAGTGCCAGGGCGTTGCGGAACTGCCTCGCGTCGAGGAAGTCCCTCGGCTTGATATCCTTCTCTATGGCATTCATGACGGCCGCGCCCGCCCTTTTGGCGAGCCGCACCCTTTCGGCGTAGACCGCGGGGATGGTGCCGTTCCCGGGAAGCGCGAGGCCGAGTATCTCGGTGAGGCAGTTCATGCTGTTGGCGGTGAACATCCCCGAGCAGGATCCGCAGCCGGGGCAGGCCGAATCCTCGCAACGGGCGAGCTCGGCCTCGCTTATGATGCCGGCGTGGAACTTGCCCACGGCCTCGAAGACCGAGTTGAGGTCCATGTCCGATCCGTCCTTGCGCCCGGCGAGCATGGGGCCTCCGGATGCGATGACGGAGGGGATGTTCAGCCTCGCTGCGGCCATCATCATGCCGGGGACTATCTTGTCGCAGTTCGTGACCAGCGCGAGACCGTCGAGTCGGTGCGCCTCCGCCATCGACTCTATCGAATCGGCGATGAGCTCGCGCGAGGCGAGGGAGTATTTCATTCCGGCGTGGCCCATCGCGATGCCGTCGCAGATGCCGATGGAGGGAAACTCTATCGGCGTACCACCCGCGCTCCTGATGCCGGCCTTCACGGCGTCCGCGATCGTGTCGAGGTGGATATGGCCGGGGATTATCTCGTTCTTCGCGTTGACGACGCCCACGAGAGGCCTGTCGAGCTCCTCGTCGGTATAGCCCATCGCCTTGAAGAGGGATCGGTGCGGAGCGCGCTCGACGCCCTTCTTTACCATGTCGCTTCTCATTTCCCCGCCTCCCCTACGGCCTTGACGACCGCTTCTCCCATTGCCTTGGTGCCGACCGGCTTTTCTCCGGGCGCTCCCGTCGCGATGTCCGCGCAGCGATAGCCTGAGTCGAGAACGGCGGACACGGCCTCCTCGATCGCCCGCGCGGCGGCCTCCAGCTTGAGCGAGTGCCTGAGGAGCAGCGCCGCGGACAGAATCGCGGCGAGTGGATTGGCCTTGTCCTGGCCGGCGATATCGGGGGCCGATCCGTGTATCGGCTCGTAGAGCCCCGGACCGGCGCCGCCGATGCTCGCGCTGGCGAGCATTCCGATGGAGCCGGTGATCATGCTCGCCTCGTCGGAGAGGATATCGCCGAACATATTGCTCGTCGCTATGACGTCGAACTGACGGGGCGCCTTGATGAGCTGCATGGCCGCGTTGTCCACGTACATGAAGGAGAGCTCGACGCCGGGCCACTTGGGCGCCATCTCCTTGGCGGTCTCGCGCCAAAGCCGCGACGATTCGAGGATATTCGCCTTGTCGACCAGGCAGAGCCTGTTCCTGCGCTTCGCGGCGGCGTCGAAGCCTACCTTGAGGAGCCGCTCGATCTCCGACTTCGAGTAGCGCTCCGTATCCCAGGCCGTAAGGCCGTCGGCGCTGCGTCCCCGTTCCCCGAAGTAGATGCCGCCCGTGAGCTCTCGCACGACCAGGATGTCCAGCCCGCCCTCGACGAGGGCGCTCTTGAGGGGACAGGCGCCCGCGAGCTGGGGAAACATGATCGCCGGCCTGAGGTTGGCGTAGACTCCGAGGCCCGCGCGGATGCCGAGGAGGCCCGCCTCAGGCCTCTCGTCCCCGGGGAGATCGTCCCACTTGGGGCCGCCCACCGCACCGAGGAGGACGGCCTCGCTCCTCTTGCAGATGGCCAGCGACTCGGCGGGCAGGCTCTCGCCGAACTCGTCTATCGCGCAGCCGCCCATCGGGGCCTCCGTAAAGGAAAGCTCGAAGGAAAAGCGGCGCGCGACGGCCTCGAGGACTCCGACGGCCGCCTCGACAACGTCGGGCCCGATTCCGTCCCCGGGGATCGTGGCGATGCTGTGCTTCATCTTGGCCTCCGTAAAATATCCGATTGCAGCCTCACATGTAGGCCTTGTAGCGTTTTTCGATATCGTTGATCAGCTTGTATTCGATGGAGTCCACGAGGGCCAGCCAGCTGGCCTCGATGATGTCGGTGGATACGCCGACCGTCGTCCATGCCGTTTCCCCGTCCGAGCTTTCGATGAGGACGCGCACCGAGGCCGCCGTCGCTCCCATCGTATCGAGGACGCGGACCTTGTAATCGGTCAGGCGCATCGAGGCGAGGGCCGGGTAGAATCTCTCGAGGGCCTTGCGGAGGGCGAGGTCGAGGGCGTTCACCGGGCCGTCTCCCTCGGCGGCGCTGATCGCGTCCTCGCCTTCGACCCTGATCTTGACCATGGCCTGGGCCGATACCCTCCCCTCGGCGGGTTCCTCCCCTATGGTCCTGTATCGGCCGAGCTCGAAAAAGGGCTTGTACTTGCCTGCGGCCTTGCGCATGAGTATATCGAGGCTGGCGTCGGCTCCCTCGAACTGGTAGCCCAACCTCTCCATCTCCTTGAGCCGCTTGACCACCTGCGCGACGAGGGGCGAATCCTTGGTCGCCGTCGGGTCGAGGCGCTTGACGCGATCGAGGACGACGGAACGTCCGCTGACCTCGCTCGCGAGGATGCGCCGCACATTACCGACCGTCTCGGGCGGCACGTGCTCGAAGGAGATGGGCGTCTTCGCCACCGCGTCGACGTGCATGCCTCCCTTGTGGGCGAAGGCGTGCAAGCCTACGTAGGGCAGGCCTTCGTCGAAGTTGACGTTGGCTATCTCCGCGACGCGGCGAGTCACTCGGGAAAGATTGGGCAAGGAGTTCGGCAGCAGGCATTCGAGGCCGAGCTTGAGGACGATATCCGCGGTCAGGGTAGACAGGTTGGCGTTCCCGCACCTCTCGCCGAAGCCGACCAAGGTGCCTTGGACCTGGGTAGCCCCCGCCTGGACCGAGGCGAGCGCGTTGGCCACCGCCAGGCCGGAGTCGTTATGCGTGTGTATGCCCACGGGCAGGCCGATTTCCTTCAATACCCGCGAGGTAAGCTCGCCGACGACGCCGGGCAGGCTGCCGCCGTTCGTATCGCAGAGCACGAGGCATTCGGCCCCGGCCTCGGCGGCCGCCCGCAGCGTCGAAAGGGCGTAGCTCCCGTCGGCCTTATAGCCGTCGAAGAAGTGCTCAGCGTCGTAGATGACGCGGCGCCCGGCGGCCCTGCAATGGGCGACCGTATCGCGGATCATCTCGAGGTTCTCTTCGAGGCTCGCCTTGAGCACCTGCTTCACGTGCAGGTCCCAGCTCTTGCCGAAAAGCACGACGATAGGCGTATCCGCGCTCAGGAGGCTCTTGAGGCCCTCGTCCTCCTGGCACTTCGCCCCGCGGCGCCTCGTGGGGCCGAAGGCCGCGAGGACGGCGTGCTGGAGTTCTAGGCCGCGCGCTTCCTTGAAAAATTCGAGATCCTTGGGATTCGATCCGGGATTGCCGGCCTCGATGATGTCGACGCCCAGCTCGTCCAAGGCGCGCGCTATGTTGAGCTTATCCGTCACGGAGAAGCTGATGCCCTCGCCCTGCGCCCCGTCGCGCAAGGTCGAGTCAAGAACCGCGATCCGGCTCATGCCTATCCTCCATATCCTGCGTCATGACGTTGATGGCGGCTACGTATGCCTTGATGCTCGCTTCCACCGCGTCCGTAGAGAGCCCCCGGCCGTTGTAGCGCCGGCCCGAGCATTGAATCCTCACCCTAGCCTCCCCTTGCGCATCCTTGCCCTCAGTCACGGCGTCCAGGGAAAAGGCCTCGAGGATCGGATGCTTGCCCACTACCTTATCGATGGCCTTGAAGCTGGCGTCGATGGGTCCGTCGCCTACCGAGACCCGCTCGCAAAGGACGCCATCCTGCATCGCGAGCCTGACCGCGCTCGTCGCCGAGATAGTGGATCCCGAATTGATGACGAACCTATCCAGGCGGTAGGTCCCCGAGCCCTGGGCGAAAGCGCCCAGCACGAGGGCCTCGAGGTCGCGATCGGTCACCGTCTTCTTCCTATTCACCAGCTCCTTGAAGCTTCCGTACAATTCGGAGATCGAGTCGGGCCTCGGACGGTAACCGATGGAGGCGAGTCGTTCCTCGAAGGCGACGCGCCCCGAGTGCTTGCCGAGCGCGAGTCTGGTCGTCGGCATGCCGATCGATTCGGGCGTCATCTCGAGTCGCGCCCGAGTAGCCCGTCCTCATCCTCGCAGCACGAGGGCGTTGTCGCCGACGACGGCCTTGTTGGGCTGGGCCCGAACGCCGGTGACCGCCTGGACGAGCTTCGATGTGCCGTAAATCTGCGTGACGTCCACGTCGCAGTAGGCGCCCAGGATTTCCGACCTTATCGAGAGCGCCATGACGAGCTCCTCGATGGCCGCGTTGCCCGCCCTTTCCCCGAGGCCGTTGACGGTGCATTCGACCTGCTGCGCTCCCGCGCCTATCGCCGCCAAGGTATTGGCTACCGCCAAGCCGAGATCGTCGTGGCAGTGGACCGAGAGCACGGCCTTGTCGATGTCCGGCACGCCGGCGCGCAGCTTCCGAATGAGGCCGGCGTACTCGTCGGGCACCGCATATCCGAGGCTATCAGGGACGTTCACGATCGTCGCCCCGGCCTCGATCGCGGTCTGGAAAACGCGGCAAAGGAAGTCCGGATCGGAACGCGTCGCGTCCTCGGCCGAGAACTCGACCTCGGGGCAGAGACTCCTGGCCCGTCCCACCATCCGCGCGGTCAGGTCGAGAAGATCGTTCGGCCCCATCCCGAGAGCGCGCTTCATGCCCGGAGGCGAGGTGGCGAGGACAAGGTGCAGCCTCGACCTTTCCGCTCCCCTCACCGCCTCCCAGGCTCGGTCGATTTCCTCGTCTCCCGCCCGCGCGAAGCTCGAGATGACGGGTCCGCGCACGACCCTCGCGATCTCCTTGACCGAAGCGAAATCATCCGGGCTCGCGGCGGGATAGCCCGCTTCGATGACGTCGGCTCCGAGTCGCGCGATCTGCCGGGCAACCTCGAGTTTCTCGTCGAGACTCATGCAGAAGCCCGGCGCCTTTTCGCCGTCCCGAAGCGTCGTATCGAAGATCGCGATCCTACGCGGCACGCCTGCTCCAGGGGAGGAGAATCATCGGAAGGATGGACACGGAGATCGCGGAGGAAAGGAGGCCGCGGAGGGAGACAGGCAAGAATAGTGGGCGATAAACTTCGAGGAAAATCTCTTCACCCATCTTCTCGGTGTCCTCCATGATCTCCGTGTCGGATCGCGCTTAAGCCTTTTCTTCTGCGCTCTTGGTCCAGCTCATCATCGCGCGGAGCTCTTTCCCTACCTTCTCGGAAAGATGGCTGGCCTCTATCTCGCGCATGCGGTTGAAGTAGGGCCTGTTCGCCTGATTCTCGAGGATCCAATTGCGGGCGAAACTGCCGTCCTGTATCTCGCCGAGGACCTTCTTCATTTCCTTCTTGGTCTCCGCGGTGACGATGCGCTTGCCGACCGTGTAGTCTCCGTACTCCGCGGTATCGGAGATCGAGTAGCGCATGAAGGAAATGCCCTTCTGCACGACGAGGTCGATGATGAGCTTCATCTCATGGATGCATTCGAAGTAGGCGCTCTCGGGCTGGTAACCGGCCTCGACCAGCGTCTCGAAGCCTGCCTTCATGAGGGCGGTGACGCCGCCGCAAAGGACGCACTGTTCGCCGAAGAGATCGGTCTCGGTCTCTTCCTTGAATGTCGTCTCGAGGATGCCGGCCCTTCCGCCGCCTATGCCCGAGGCGTAGGCGAGGGCGAGCTTCTTGGCGTCGCCGGTGGCGTCCTGCTGGACGGCGATGAGATCGGGTACGCCCTTGCCTTCGAGGTACTGGCTGCGGACGGTGTGGCCCGGCCCCTTGGGCGCGATCATCACGACGTTGACATCGGCGGGGGGAAGTATCTGCTTGAAGTGAATGTTGAAGCCGTGGGCGAAGGCGAGAGTCTTGCCGGCCTTGAGGCCGGGAGCGATGCTCTCTGCGTAGAGCTTGGCCTGCTTCTCGTCGTTGATGAGAATCATGATGAAGTCGGCCGCGGCGGCCGCGTCCTTGGCCGTCATCACCTTGAAGCCCTTGGACTCGGCATCCTTCCAGCTTTTGGATCCCTCGTATAGGCCGACGATGACCTTATGCCCGGAATCCTTGAGGTTGAGGGCATGAGCGTGACCCTGGCTGCCGTAGCCGATCACGGCGATCGTCTTGCCG
>CAVZVX010000118.1:0-55381 GCA_963778775.1 uncultured Spirochaetota bacterium
GGCCTTGCGCAGCGAAGCACGCAAGGCCGATTCGTCACCCTGAAGTTCACCTTCGCCGATGGATGTTTCCAGGTGACTAAGGAGCTTGCCGCGAAACACGGCGGACAATCGCCTGACCGGCACGAGGTAGGTTGGATTTCCCGCTACCCACCGCGATGCCGTCCGGCGAGATGCCGCCACCGGGAATAATGCAATGCAGGTGCGGGTGGAAGGCGAGCTTCTGATTCCAGGTATGCAGGATGGCCATGCCGCCCACGCGGGCGCCGAGATTCTCGGCCTTCGCGCAGACAGCCAGCAAGGTTTCACGGACGCAGATGAAGAGTGCGTCGTAGAACAGGTGGCGATTGGCCTGAGCCAGGGGCACGAGTTCGTGAGGAACCGTGAAGACCACATGGAAGTACGGACAGGGGAGGAGTTCGCTCAGGCGGGCTTGTACCCACCGCGCTCGAGCCGCACCCTGGCAGAGCGGACAGTGCCGGTCACGGCAGGAATTGTAGTGAACCTCACGATGCCCACACTCGCAGGATAGGACGTTGCCGCCCATTCGTTCCGTCTGGCAGTCGGCGATATGACGTAAGACGCTTCGTTCTCGACCATTGAGCGAGGAGAGTTCCAGTCCCCGTAGCGCGATCTCGCCCAGCTTGCTCATCGTCCCCTCCCCGAAGACGGCGCGCCGACGGTCGGAAGATGGTCGAGGGGATTGCGTACGGTCTGAAGGTGATGCGCCGCCACGTGGAGATAGACTTCGGTCGTCTGAATATTGCTGTGACCAAGCATGGATTGGATGGTGCGCAGGTCGGTGCTGTCCTCCAGGAGATGGGTTGCGAAGCAATGCCGTAGTGTATGAGGTGAGACATGCTTTTCTATGCCCGCCTTGCGGGCGAGAGCGGGAACCATTCGCTGGATGCCGCTTGGATCCATCGGGCTGTCGGGCCGAGCTCCCGGGAACAGCCAGGTTTTCGGCTTGACCAGGCAGGAGCGATAATAGCCTCGCAGCACCACGAGGAGCTGGGGGCTGAGTTGCACCTCTCTGTCTTTTCCTCCCTTCCCCTGGTGAACGTGCACGAGCATCGCGCGACTGTCGATGTCGGGAATCCGAAGCTTGACGAGTTCGCCCACACGCAGGCCCGTGCTGTAGAGTGTGGAGAGAATGGCGTGGTGCTTGGGATTGTGTCGCGCCACGTCCAGAAGCCGAGCGACTTCCTCCCTGCTCAGCACGGAGGGTAATCGTTTGCGTCTTCGCTGGAAGGGGATGCGGTCGACGGGCCAGTCGCAATCGCGTACTTTCTGAAAGTAGAACCTGAGCGCGCAGACCATCTGGTTGAAAAGCGACCAGGAAATCTTGTGGTCGTTGACCATGACGAACTGCCATGCCTGGATGTCCGCCGGCGTTACGTCTTTGATGGGTTTGTCGAGCTGCTCCAGAAAGCGCTTGAGTACGGAGACGTAGGTGTTGACCGTCTTGGTAGCGTAATTGCGGATCACCAGCGCCTTGCGCATGGCTTCGAGTTCTTGTTGCATGGGATACCTCCGCCGACATGATGGCAGAGGCAGCAGAAATCAACAAAGGCTACAAAAGGCACTCGCGAAATCGAAGGGCAACCGCGCTCCCATCATCATCCACCGCGCAGCGGTTTAGTGCAACATTGATTTAAGCCTGCAACGCGGCTTGTCCGCGTTGACAGCTTGAAATCGTTGTTAGAACTTACTATCCCTTATGCTGATTGCACAAATACACGGATCTTTTCAAGATCCTTTCCTATTTTCGCTTGCGTTTCTCTAGTTTCAATTTCATTTTGAAGATTCAGCCAAAATCTATGGGAATTGCCAAAAAATCTTGATAACCTTAGCGCCATTTCTACAGTTAGTTTCCTGCGATTATGGATGATATCCAATATCGTGCTTGTGGACACATTTATTTCCTTTGAAAGCCTATACGGAGTAATATTCAAAGGATCCAAAAACTCTTCCTTCAGAATTTCTCCTATATTAGGAGTTTCAATACTGTTCTTGTTCATATAACATCCTCCTAATGATAATCACCGATAGAAACTTCAAATGAATCTCCATCCTTATACTTGAATACTATTCTCCATTGATCATTGATCCTTATAGAACAAAAGCCTTTCAATGATCCCTTAAGATGCTCAAATCTATTAGATGGAGGAATCCTCAAATCGTCTTCATCTATAGAGGCATCAATCATTAAGAGCTTGATTAGAGCTCTTTTTTGAATGTCCGGAGGAAGCTTTTTTGATTTTTCCTGGTGAAAGATTCTTTCCGCTTCCGGATCTCCAAATGACTGAATCATACTTAAATATACGCCATGCAGATATATCTGTCAAGAAGATATCAAAAATCAGTTGAATTACATAACTCAATATATCATATGTACATAAATATAGCGCGCTTTACGCGTCGTTCTAACATTATTGTTCTATCCTGCGAGGCGGCTTGTCCGCCGAGTCAGGTTGAAAACTTTGTTAGGTCCTTGTACGGTATTTGTCGCCTTCACTTTCACAAAGTTCTGCACATCGGTCAATCCAGGAATCGTACCAATACCAATAGCCTTGGATACTTACGCCATATCCTTTTCCAGGATTCTTTGCGTCATCTTTTTTCCAGAAGATGGTGTGATCTGGCTGCATTCTAAAATTTGGGTATCCTCTCTTCCTAACCTCCTCCACTACTTCTGTTGCTCGGTATTTTGGGCGCTCAACTTCCTTTTTCACCCAAAATTCCTTCTCGATTGTCTTCGCAATTTCAGAATTAGAGTTGACAAATTCAACTACTTTGTCTGCTTGCCCTGGTCGGTTTACAAGCTTCTTAGTGAAAACAAGCCGATACGAATAGTCGGGGTGGTTGTATTCTTCCTCGGAAAGACTGCTGTCAAACTCGGCGATGTAAGCTCTTAGGCGTTCAGGAATATCATCAAACTTAATTAATACGGTATACCCCCAGCTTTGCTGGGGTGACTCCTAGAGTTTGACAGTTACGGGAATAAAAGAGAATCTCCTGACGTGAACCGCCAAAGTTACACGAACAGGAGATTCTATGGATCAGTATCAGAGTCTAAATCACACAAAGTGGGATTGTAAATACCACATCGTATGGATTCCGAAATACCGGAAGAAAAAGCTTTACGCAGAATTGAGAAAGTTGTTGGGTGAAGTATTACATGAGTTGGCCAGTCACAAAGAGTCAAAAATTCTGGAAGGACATCTGATGGTTGATCATATCCATATGTTAATCGAGATACCGCCAAAGTACTCGGTAGCCCAACTGGTCGGCTATATGAAAGGAAAAAGTGCGATTCATATAGCGAGAACGTTTGAAGGAAGGCAGAAGAACTTCACCGGGCAGCATTTCTGGGCGAGGGGATATTTTGTCTCAACAGTAGGCTTGGATGAAAAAATGATACGAGACTATATCAAAAATCAGGAGAATGAAGATAAACGCCAGGATCAACTAGACCTGATGGCCGATTAGGCCGCCACCCGTAGGGTGGCTCCCAATAAAACCGCTTTGAGCGGTTCACACATCCCAAGCCTCCACCTTTGGTGGAGGTCTTTGACTCCTCCTGTGAGTTGCTCTTCACTCAGTTGTGAAAATTGTAGACTGTATGTCAGTGACCTTTCAATCGAATTTTTGTTTCCGAACAGCTCTTTCAAAGCGCGATTAAAGTTTAACACGCATGCTTGATATCGCCCGCTCAAATAGTTATCCAGGGACATTGTCATCTGATGCTCAATCTCATGGCGAATGTTGATCAGGAAAAGCAGATTGTTCTTAACATGTCGGTCGAGTGGGCAACTTGGCTCTGAAAGACACCTTTCAAGATCCCAATATTTTTGAGCGCCTCGTCTTGTTGTGTCGTACTTTTTCCTCTTTCCTTTGATTTCATAATAGCGATAATCTTTTTTTTTGCTTCTGTAGAAAGCGTGCAGCAAATACGTCCAAGCAATTATCATCAAAACAATGTAGGCTTCAGACTTGAATCCGATCAGTGGATCATTGAAGATCTTGATAGCTGCGAGCGCAGCCTCTTTGGATTTCTGGAGTAATTCTGCTTTAAAGGACCAAAGAGTACGATGTCTAGTCTTCATTTGTTTACTTTTTCTCCAATAGACCTAACGCCCAATTGACCTGCAAAATAGTAGATTTTGTCATGTTGAATTGGATGTTATGTCAAAGTGCATCTGCTCATCAATCCGCCGGTTCTTCCACCTATTCTCGTATTCTTCTCTATTAAAATCCAAGAACCGGTCTGGATCTTTGATGAGATTGTGGCTGATTCCGCGAAATAGCATGCTTACTAGGAGGGCAACGCTGTAGGCCTGACAATTAATCGACTTTTCTGGGTTGAACTCAATGTCTGTGAACGAATCGCGTTTTACGACTTGGGGTAACAGCTCTTCGTTTTTGAGCAGTGTGTTAATGTATAGCCAATCGTAGAAAAAAGTTGGCGGAGTAATAGGGAATTGTCTCCCTAAAAAGACAAATCCCGTCAATCTGCCTGAGTTCCGGATTCTTTGGTCTTTTTTTGCAGAGCGAGAATCAACCTCGAGGAGGTCAAGGTAGGGGCCACCACCTTCGAATATCTTGCTACTCTGAAAAGCGACCTCGACCGAGAACGGTCTCTGTTTTATTTGGGTTGTTGTTGAGAGATTAAATGCACTTAACTTTACTCCCAAGTCCTCTCTAGACTTGCTCGATATTTCAAGCGGATTCCTGGGTCCAAATTTCGACAGATTCGAGTGTAGAGAGTCGATCGACTTCTGTTTCTGAACAACGGCGTAACCGCTTGACCAGACAAAGTCGACCTCCAAAATTTCAACTCCAATTTTATCCTTCTTGGGAACGAAGACAGGTCGCCTGGCCACCTAGAGTCCTCCAATGAAATCAACCGGAATCAAAAACGGTATGAGAATTTCAAATTTCTCCGCATTCTTTCGCCGTGCCAATTCCTCGGGCACCTTCCAATCAATATACCCGTATAGTGGAAATAGATCTAGGCTATCAATTGCTTCTTGGTTGTTATATTGGGGGATTCCACGTTGATTGGAAACACCCGGGGTGTAGCGAACTCTCGGATCACGAAGTATGGCGGTACTAATCCTTAGCCAAACGGGATCAATTCTGCCTTCTGTTCTGGCTAGATACTCCATAGGATGTTCACTAAGAAAGCAACAGTGAACATGTTGGTCTAGTCCGAACATGTTGTCTGCTTCTATCGACCACTGATTTCCCCCAGGGAAGTATGGATCTTGCCCCAGGGACCTTCGAGGTAGAAGGCCACCTGCCCGACGAATCTTCGGAAGGTTTCTCTTGTCCGTGAAATGGTAAATTGCGTTAATGTTGTAGGTGTTACTTAGGTGATCTTTCAAATCTCCCTCCCCGCTCGACGCGTCGACATAACGCTATATTAACCTGCGAGGGCAATTGTCGGCCCGAAATTGTCAGATTGAAGATTGTTGTTCGATTTCTGTCAGCTCTTCATCCCATTCAAACGTAACATCTGGAAAGGCTTTCTTGACATCATATATGTGTTTACTGTTCATAAAATCATCTTGGAGTATTCTTTATCAGTTGATATTTGGAAATCGAGTCTTGGATAGCCACTTCTGAAGTACGCTAAGGCAGTTAAACAACAGGAATGGCATCATTATAATTATCGTCATTTCTTGCTTCCTCAAGCAATTCATCAACGTATTCCTTATTGATCTTTATTTTTTGGTCTTTGATATGTTTTCGTATTGCGTCTGACAATTCTTGATAATTATTGACTTCAATATGAGATATTATTTTACCTATGTAGCTCATGCCTTCTTTTATTCCAGGAGAAATTACGGATATCTTATTGCCGAAATATGGAGCAAAATAGGAGCATTTATAGATATTCTCTATAAATTTGCGAAATAAACTTGTGCCTTTAGAAAAAAGGCCAAATCGGGCACCTTATTCACATCTCTCGCATACACTTCCTTATTACGAATGTCAACAAGACCAGTGCTTGACAAGTGGCTCATAAATTCCTCGCTTAGGACTTTCTGTTTGCTGTTCAAATTGACAGCAGTTGATAACGATTGATATACACACTGCCATGATTTGCTTAATATATTTGGGTTGCTAAATAACTTCGCATTTCTTGTTAATGATACGCGCTTTATTGCTTTTTTATATTTGCTTGAGTATTCCTTATATTGTTTCTCAATTTGTAAGGTCGTGTATTTGTTATTAACTTTAGCTTCAATTATAACATCATTATTAATAGTTTCAATAACAATATCACAACGTTGTGTTTTAAGGCTTTTCTCTAAGACAATTTTTGATATTGGATAATTGATATCTAAATATCCATTTAGCTGAATAATATTAAGAGAAATCAGATAGCCTAAAAATGAAGTCAGCCTGGTTTCCATAATAGTTTTGCCGAAAGCCGATACAAGGTTATTTGACTCAGAATTGCCTCTCAGGACAAGCCTCATGATTGTTTCCTCATCGCTCTGCGCCGAAGGCGTCGACCTAACAATAATTAGAACGTTCAAAGTAAATCATCAAAATTCTGATTCTACTTATCATTGTAAGTCTACCGAATATCCGGTGCACTCCTTTTTCTTTCCCTTCCCCACCTCGAACTATGCGATCGAACCGTCTTCCAAATTGGCGTCTTATACTGATCCCCGATAACCTCTGCGTCTCAAAACAGGTCCATCGGGCTCCTTACTCCCGAAGGTCCGCGATTTAGCACGTGCGTATAGATCATGGTGGTCTTCACGTCGCTGTGGCCGAGGAGCTCCTGGACTGTCCTGATATCGTAGCCGTTTTCGATGAGATGGGTCGCGAACGAGTGACGGAAGGTATGGCAACTCACGCGTTTGGCGATGCCGGCTTTGAGGACGGCGGTATGGACTGCCCTTTGCATGAGTGACTCGTCCATGTGGTAGCGGCCTTGTCGGCCGGTCTCGGCGTTTTTCCAGCGTCGTTCCTGAGGGAAGACGTACTGCCACGGCCACTCGGTCGCTCCCTTGGTATATTTGCGGTCCACGGCATCGGGCATCGGCACGGCGCCCCAGCCTTCCGAAAGGTCGGCTTCATGGATAGTCTTGACGCGGGCTAGATGCTCCCGAAGCTTTCCTTTCAAGGTCTCGGGAAGCATGGTGACGCGGTCTTTCGCGCCTTTGCCATTGCGCACCAGGACCTGGCTCTGCTCGAAATCGATGTCTTGGACCCGAAGAGTCAGGCACTCCATGAGGCGCATTCCCGTGCCGTACATCAGCGCGGCGGCGAGCCATTTGTCCCCGTCGAGCTTGGATAGAACGGTCCTGACCTCGGCCCGGCTCATGACCACGGGGAGGCGTATCGGCTTTTTGGCGCGGATGACCTCTCCCAGCTCTCCGACCGGAGTTCCTAAAATCTGTCTGAAGAGGAAGAGGAGGGCGGCAAGGGCCTGGTTTTGGGTGGAGGAGCTGACGTTTCCGTCTACGGCGAGGTGGCTTAGGAAGGCGTTTATATCTTTTTCGCCGAGGGAGGCGAGCTTTCGACCTTTGTGCAGGTCGAGAAAGCGTCTGACCCAGTGAGCGTAGGCCTGAATCGTCCGGGGGCTGTAATGGCGGGATTCGAGGGCGCGCCCGAGGGCGTGCAACGTCTCGTCGAAAGAATCGTCGCGGCGCGTGTCGCTTGAATCGAAAAGGCTGAACATGCCCGTATCATAAAGGGCATTGAGCAGCCTTTCTCCCTCCGCTCTACCGTTCGGAATGAGCCAGGCTTGGTCGCCGGCTGACCATCTTCGACCGGGGACTGTACGCATCGCGCCGACGATTTTTGTGTCATAAGGAAAGCGGACGGCAAGAAATCCTTCGGAATGGCCAGCGATGGAGACGACCATGACGGCGAGCTCCTCGTGTTTTGGTATCGATAAATGGGACGGGATTCAGATTATTGCCGCCGCTGCGGGCTGTCAATCTGTATCTTCGATTTTCGCTCACGAGGAAGCCCATTGTTATACGTCGTATGTATTGAGGCAAGGAGGTCCACTATTCGCTGTAGCAATGGCTTAGGCGACCTTGCCGAGGGTCTCACCCGCTGGTCAAGGTTGGCGTTTCGCTCTTCCCAGGCCTCAGAAAGACTGATTTCCCTATTTTATCTGGCTGGCTACGATTCGTATCAAGCCACCTATGGGTGATATCTAGCTAGATATCAAGATTATACAGCCAGATAGAGCCTATAGCGAGCCAGATATGCCCTGTATCGAGCTAGATAGTGGCCAAGATTCAGTGGTCCTAGCCTCCTTAATCAGTGGTACCGGCTCCTTCTTTAACTGATACAGGCCTCATTCTTGGCTCAATCTGGCGACATTTGTGGACTATCCAAGGCGAAAAATTGCCCTATTCGGCATTGCTCAGGATCGTGATCCCGAGCTTGCGTTCCATCCTACGCATCGTGAGGTTGACCTCCTGCGCGCGGAACAGGAGGCGCGGCAATATCATCTGTCGTACGGCTCTTATGACACCTCCTTCGCCACTTGCTCAGAGATGCCCATCGGATATCGTGGCACACAACGGTTGTTAGCTGCTTATTCGGAAAACATTTTCTATTTTTGATTTCTTAGGTAACCGATAAATGCCGAAATCAGCGTCGATACTTAGTATTGCGTTTATACCTGTTTTCTCTGCCGCGATGACTAATGTTGCATCGGCAAAATCCATCGGTCTATCACTATATTTTTTTGTTAATTCAATAATTCGAGCAATGTCGTTTTGCCCGATCTCATGCAAAATCACTCCTTCTTTTGCCACCCATTCAAGAAACAAAATTTGAACCTGAACATTGAAATCAAGCATATGTGATACTTCGGTAAGTACAGCTATTGTCGTTACGAACTTATATTTTTTGTTCTTTATGAAATTAACTATCTCTTTATGATAGTTATCATCCTTATCAAAAAGTGCTATCAATGGCCCTGCATCAATGAGTATTGTATTTAGCATTCATTTTGCCTTTTAAGATTTTTCTGAAGTTTGCTGATAGATTCCCGTCCCCACTACCATATCGCCCAAAATACTCTATTCCGAGCTCATATGAGTCCTTTTCAGTTTCCTCTTGAGAAAAAAGGCATTCTAGAGCTTCTTTGATCAATTCGGTCTTTGATTTATGCTTAGTTCTAGACAACGAGTCGAGTTTTTGTTCGAGCTCTATAGGCAATCTAACCGTAGTCATATCAGTATCCTCCACGTATTACAAAATGTAATACGTCTTCATGATATTGTCAACTCTCCATTCAGCGCCCGCAGGGCCCAGCTAACGCCGCCCTTACTCACGCACATAGCGCAAGTGTGTAGCAGCCGGACTTTCATGCACCTTGTCAATTCGAAACCGCTGCACCGGCTCGCGTAGGTTCTCGAAAGGGCGTCTCCCACCGCCGAACACCACCGGCGCCAGGGCGATTTCCAGCTCATCGATGACGCCCAGGTTTAGGTACTGCTGGATAACGCCAGCCAGCGATAGTAATAGTAATATAATTATCTGCCCGCCCGCCTTGGAGGATATCTTCGGGGAAAAGTGCATGTGCGAGTAAGTGATAAGGAGATTTTCCCGCTAAAGCCGTTTGGTATGCGGTTTATCGGGGGGACGGATGTAGAACGGTTGCGGAAAGTCTGCCGAAACAAGATCTTTGATGCATGCCGTCCTATGTTTGTGGCATTGTAAGCTTCTTCAGGGTCTATCTCAAGTTTTTTTTGAAAGTATTTGCTTGTCGCGAAAAGCTAAGCTCCCGCCTGGTGGAGAAGTGGCTAGGGTGGTGTATTGGGTTACCGGTTCGTCTGCCGAATGCTCGGGCAGGGTTGCCGAGCTGAAGGGATGCCTATTTTTGCCCTGAAAAAGCCTTGTTGAGGAGGCTAGAACGCTCTTTACGGCCTCCATGTGCTCCTCATCTTCCATATATACTGCGATTTTTCTCGATCCATGACCTGGGGCGGCTGCGAAAGCCGGCATTTCTAGGATTAAATACGCCGTAAACCGCCTTGGTGGACTTCATGCGCATATTCCGGGGAGGGGGCTGGATAGATGGAAACATTACACCCATTGTCGGAATTGATTGGACCAGTTGAAAACGGAGGAATTTACCACTGGTCGCGGAGGAATTTATCAGTGGTCGAGAGAGATTTGACCAGTGGTCGCGGCCGGCTGGATCAGTGGTAAATTCCTCCGCGACCACTGGAGAAATCTTCCTCGAAAATCGAAGCCGCCGGAAGCGACGAGGCAGGTGTCGGGTTCGGTAGACCAGGCACTTGCCTGGTCGCCGAGTTCAATCAAATGGCCTACCCCAAATGTTAAGAATGATCGGCCGTCCTTGACAATCGCATCCGATAACCTAGGCTTTCTGGTGACGCCGTATCGTCGATCCTGTCTCCGGGAGGAAACGCATGAAGATCGGGCTGAAGCTGATAATAGGCTTTCTGGCCGTCGCCCTCCTCGGCGCGGCCGTCGGCGGCGTCGGAGTGTCGAGCATCGGGCGGCTCGCCAACGCGGATCATGATTTGTACGCGAACGAGACGGTGCCGATCACCCACCTCACCTATATGGACAGTTCCATGTTGCGGGTCTTCCTGGCGATCAAGGACATGGTGCAGTATCAGGGCGCCGCGGGGGACGCGGCGCGGGAGTCGATAGGCGGCCTCAGGAAGGCCTTCGACGACAATGCCTCCGCATATAAGGAGACCATCGGGGGCGACGAAACGGATCAGAAGAATTTCGACAATCTGATGGCCGAATGGAAAACCTTCACCGATCTGGTCGATCGTCTCGTCGTCCTCGATAAGGCCCAAAAGGACGCCGAAGGGAGGGCGCTCATAGAGGCGGAAGGCCAAAAGGACGGCGGCGCGGTGCAGGCCACCCTCGAATCGATGATCGGCCAGAATCTCGCTACCGCCAAGGCGGCTATGGATGGGAACCGGGTTCTGGCCAGCCAGACGAGCGTCCTCATGATCGTCGTCCTCGGCCTCGCGGCCTTGGGATCGATCCTCCTCGGCGTCCTCCTCGCCCGCTCGATCACCGTCCCGCTGGCGGTGGGGGTCCATTTCGCCGATACCGTCGCCAAGGGCGACCTGCGCAGCGAGCTCGACGAGCGCTTCCTTCGCCGGAGGGACGAGATCGGGACTCTCGCCGTCGCGCTCAACGCCATGGTCTCGAAGACGCGGGAGGCCGTACGCTCGATCAAGACCATCGCCGGCGAGGTCTCGGGGGGCTCCACAGCCCTCAGCGATTCGGTGGAGCAGATGTCTAAGGGGGTCCAGGACCTCTCCAACTCGGCCCAGGCCCTCTCGCAGGGCGCGACCGAGCAGGCGGCCTCGGGCGAGGAAGTCTCATCCTCCATGGAGGAGATGGGCGCCAACATCCGCCAGAACGCCGAGGCCTCGGTCCAGACCGAGACGATCGCCGACAAGGCCTCGAAGGACGCCAAGCAGGGCGGCGAGGCCGTCGCGGAGACGGTCGAGGCGATGCGCCTCATCTGCTCGAAGATCGGAGTCATCGAGGAGATCGCCCGCCAGACGAATCTCCTGGCCCTCAACGCGGCCATCGAGGCCGCGAGGGCGGGCGAGGCGGGGAAGGGCTTCGCCGTCGTGGCGAGCGAGGTCCGCCGGCTGGCCGAGCGGAGCCAGACCGCCTCCTCCGAGATCAACAAGACGGCGCAGAACAGCGTCGCTGCCGCGGAGAAGGCGGGAACCCTCATCGGCGGAGTGCTCGAGACGATAGAGAGGACTTCCGACCTCGTGCGCGAGATCAGCGCCGCGTCGCGCGAGCAGAACTCGGGCGCCGAGCAGATCAACAAGGCCATTGTCCAGCTCGACACGGTCATCCAGAACAACGCCTCCACATCGGAGGAGCTTTCCTCCCTGTCGGAGGAGCTGGCGGGGCAATCCGAGGAGATCGCGGCCACCGCCGAGCAACTCAACGGCCGCGCCATCGGCCTGAACGAGGCGGTCGCGTTCTTCCTCGTCGGCGACGAAGACACCGCCTTGGCATCGCCTCCTCCCCGGGCCAAGGCCTCCGACCGGGCGGCGGGATCTTCGAGCTCCGGAGCGTATCGCCCGGCGCCGCCGGCAAGACCTGAAGTAGCCCAGGTGGGCGCTCGCGATCGTTCGCTCTCGCGCGAGCGGTCGCGCGCGAGCGAAGGCTCGCGCGCGATTCGCCCGGCGCCGCAGGATTCGAAGGATTCCGAGTTCGAGGAATTCTGAGCGGATCGCCCGAGCTTTTCATTCGGGGCCTTTAGCCGATACTATCGAGGCATGAGCGATACGCGCGCCGTAAAAGTCGGGAAGGTGGTCATAGGCGGCGAGTGGCCGGTCTCCGTCCAGACGATGTGGAAGGATCCCATCCCCGTCCCGGGCAGTCCTCTCTTCGAGGCGGCTATCGAGCGCATCGGGCGCCTCGCCGCGCTGGGCTGCGACATCCTGAGGTTCGCGGTGCCCGACAACGACGCGGCCGAGGCGCTCGGCGCCCTCGCCGGGCGGAGCGTCCTGCCCCTCGTCGCCGATATCCACTTCGACTGGCGGCTCGCCCTCCGTTGCCTGGACTTCCCGATCGCCAAGATCCGGATAAATCCCGGCAACATCGGCGCCTCCTGGAAGGTCTCCGAAGTGGCCGCCAAGGCGAAGGCCCGGGGCCTGCCCATTCGGATCGGAGTCAACGCGGGCTCCCTGCCCCAGGATCTCCGCGATAGAAAGGACAGGGCCGGCGCCGTGGTCGAGGCGGCCGAGCGCGAGGTCGCCGCCTTCGACGAGCTGGGCTTCGGCGACGTCGTGGTCTCGATGAAGGTTTCCGACGTCGAGGCGACGGTGGAAGCCAACAGGCTTTTCGCCTCTCGCCACGACCTGCCGCTCCACCTCGGCGTCACCGAGGCCGGGCCCCTCATCGCCGGGGTGGCGAGGAATACGGCCGCCCTCGTGCCACTCCTCCGCGAGGGCATCGGCTCGACCATACGCGTATCGCTGTCGGACGCGATGGAAAGCGAGATCCTGGCGGGGCGGGAGATCCTCGCCTGCGCGGGGAAGGCGCGCTCGGGCGTCTCGATAATCTCCTGCCCGCGTTGCGGCCGGGCCTCCTTCGATACCCACGCCTTTACCGCCCGCTGGGCCGAGCGGCTGTATTCCCTCGCGGCGACGGCCACCGTCGCCGTGATGGGCTGCGTCGTCAACGGTCCCGGCGAGGCTCGCCATGCCGACCTCGGGATCAGCGGGGCGGGGGGCAAGGTGGTCATCTTCCGCAAGGGCGAGATAACGCGAACGGTTTCGCCCGATGAGGCCGATACTGTATTCGAAGAGGAGCTCGATAAGCTCGAATGAAGCCAGGAAGGGTCGCGATTTCGGTTTTCGCCGCGTTCGCCGTCGCATTCTCCGTTTTCGCGGCCGACGACAAGGCCGAGCCCGTCGGGCCGCCCCAGCCGCGCGTGGTGCAGCCTCTGCCGCTCGAGGCCCTGCCGCCCAGGGCCGCCGATCCGTCGTGGCTGAGCTATCAGGAGGGCCTTCGACTCTTCGGGCAAAAGCGTTTCGGGGAGGCCTTGGTAGCCTTCAAGGACGCGATCGATACTCGCGCCTCCCTCTTCGACGGCGCGTCCAGGGACATCGCGGCCGCGCTCGCGACGAGGGAGGCCGCGCGGGCGGGGGATTCCCTGTCGAGACTGACGGAGCTGCTCGCGGCTCGTGACCTCATACAGCAGGACGTCGAGGCCGTCGAGTCGAAGGCCTCGGGCTCGATCGTGACGGAAATGCGCTTGCTTCGCGAGCGCTCCCCGTCTGATCCCCTTCGCGGGCTCATAGACGCGACGCTGCTCGTCGTCGAGGAACGCGGCCTTTCGCGGGTAGGCGACTCGATAGCCGCGCTGCGGAAGGCCGCGGCCGATCTCATGCACTATCCCGAGGCCGAGTTCGGCGTCGGAAGGATATACCTGGTCGAGGGCGAGTCGGACCTGGCCGAGCTCCAGATACTGCGCGCCTGCGACATGGGCGAGTCCCTCGAGACGGCCGAGGATCGCTACGCGATGCTCGAGACCCTCGCGGGCATCTATGCCGCCCGGGGCGACCTGAAGGACTACGAGCAGGCGCTCCGCGAGATCGCCGATGCCTCGGAGCTCTTCGCGGTCAAGGACGAGTATTTCCGCAATGCCATGGAACGGACGCTCGAGACCCGGGGCGTGGATAAATTCATGGCCCTCTATCGCGTCCAGGAGAGCTTCTCGACCTCGGCCTACTCCCGCCTGGGCTCGCTCTATCTCGAGGCGGGGAGGCCGCTCGCCGTCATCTACCTGGCGGCGGCGGTCGACGCCGTCCTCACGCGGGAAATAGCCGAGATCGAGGTCGACGAGCCCGACTACGCGTACAAGAGCCTCTCCGACCTGGTCGCCAGGATCGGCGGCGACAAGGCGATGTCCCGCTTCGCCGAGGAGTCGGGCCTATGGCGCGACATGGTTCTCCTCGGCGAGGCTCTCGCCCAGGAGGGCTATCGCGATACGGCCAGGGAGCTCTGGTCCGCGGTCCTCCTGCGCTTCGGTCCGGCCGAAACCTGGGGCAAGCGGGCCGCGAGGGATATCAAAAATTCGCGGAGCGCTTCGAAAGGACCCTAGCCTTGGGGGCGGCGGCTCGGGCCTGGGATTCACGGGCCGAGGCCTCATCGGCCCTGACCCTCCCCACGATTTCCTTGATGAAAGGATCGATTATCGTATAGACGCGCCGGGTCTTCTGAACCTCGGCGCTTACGATGCCGTTCTCCTTCAGGATGGCGAGGTGCTGCGAGATGACGGGCTGGGGCTGCTGCAGGCAGCGCCAGAGATCCGTTACGCAGGGATCCTCCTCCTCGTCTATGAGACAGAGGAGCTTCAACCTGATGGGATGTCCGACGGCCTTCAACTTCTGGGCGTATTCGCCGATGACCTCATCGTAGCAGGCTTGATCTGAACTAGGCATGCACAGAAGAATACCCTGTGTTCGGTTTTTTTGCAATTACTCATATATTAGGGCGTCCTAATTGTCAGCCGCGTCGCCGCCCCGGTCCAGGATGGCCTTCATCTCGCGATCGGGGCCCGATCCGAGGTACCTTTCCAGGCGCGAACGGTCTTCTTCGGAGATCGCTTCTATCTCCAGGCCTAGAACTCTGCCCGAGCGCATGACCTTGCAGGAAAGGGAGATGATGTCCGTGCCGACCCGCATCGAGCAATCCTCGATCATTTGGCCCGCGGAGAGGTCGAAGGCCAGGGCGGGCGCGTCCGGAACGAAGGAAAGCCCCGTCGACGATATCGTCTCGAGCCTCCCGGCGATGGGCGCCAGGCTCGAGGGGTGGGCGAACATGAAATCCAGCTTGTCCCATGGGGAAGGCATGACCCTGTCCGCCGCGCGCTCGTCGTCGACGACCATGTAGCGCTTGAGCAGCTGTTGGAACCTGTTCTGCTCGCGCCGGTCGTCGAGCACGTCCTTGACGACTCCGTTCACGCCCATATGGACGGCCTTGGCCGCCTCTTCGAGCGGGAAGGTCTCTCCTTTGAGCAGGACGATCACGCACTCGTTCTTGTCTTTCTCGGCGCGGATCGTCTGGGTGAGGACCTTCCAATGCCGGGGGAAGTCGCGCGCGCTCACGATGATTGCGTCCGGCTCGAGCTCTTCCAGGTTGTCGATGGCCTTGACCGGATTGCGATAGCGGATCGCCTCGAAGCCGAGGGGTCTCAAATAAAAACGAACTATATCGGCTACCCTGTCGCTCTCTATGAGGAGAAGAGCCTTCATTCGGTACCCTTGTTGAAGACCGTGTAATCGACGATGTACCAGACCCCGTCACGGCGCTCGAGCTCGTAGGTATATTCCCTGACCATGCGGAGCTGACCGTCCTGGAATTTCTCGAGGGCGCTCACGAAGCCCTTGGCCTCGGTATAGCGCGTCTCGAGTATCTCGAAGTAATAGGGCTGGACGACGATGTCGTTGTCGACGACGTCGCTTTGCAGGTCGGCCCGATAGCGCTCGAGCAGCGTCCTCCGGCCCTCGTCGGAAGCCGCGTCGTATTCCTTTTTCCGGTCCTGGTCCCGCGAAAACAGGGCTTCGAGGTCCATGTACAGGAAGAACTCGTTCCAGAGGTCCTTCTGCCGGGCGACTATCGTCCGGCGCACGACCTCGTCCGGAGGCAGGGCCTGGGCCTTGAGGGCCTCGCCGGTGACCGCCCGGATCGACTCCGAAGCGGGGGGCAGGCCGGGGGAAGGCCTGACCGATAGGCTCAGCATGTTCGAGGCAATGGGCGCGGCCGCCTGAGAGCTGGCGAGCTCGGGGTAGAAGGTGGCCTGGACGGTATAGTCTCCGGGCGCGTCGACCCGAACGAAGCGCTCGAGTCCTTCCCTGAAGGAGTATTCCTCGCCCGGCTTGATGGCGAGCTCGCGGTAGAATGCGGGCTTGGACTGGCTCATCGCGAGCTTGTAGTCGTCGGAAAGGTCGAGGAGGCGATTCGTCGGGGTGCGCGCCTCGAAGGAGAGGCTGTAGACGCGATCGTCGGCCAGCTTGAAGCGATAGGTCGCGTCGCTTTCGTTCGAGATCGTGATCACGAGGGGGATCTCGCTTCCGGGGAAATAGATGCGTTTATCGAAGAATCGGATCGATAGCCTTACGTCCGCGGCCGCTTGGGTCCCGGCGATTAGGAAGACCGCGAGCGCTGCGGCGCTGAGGGATCTGCGGGTCACGGTGTATGGCTCCTTCGATATGGAACAAGTGCGTCGGGTCGCGTATACTACCGCCCGACCCATCGTCTAATTCTCGGAATGTTACGATGAATACATTACGCCCGCAAGAGGCACTAGCCCGACTCCGCAGCCACGCACCGCTCGCCGAGTTCCTCTCCAGGCTCGAGGAGGGTTCCTTCCCCGTCGACATCGGCGGGACGGAGGGGCCTTTCGCCGCGGTCCTCATCGCGCAGCTCTCTCGATCGGCGGCTTCTGACCCGGTCCCGGCCATAGGACGGGACCGGGGTTGCAGGATCCTCGCCGTCGTGCCTACGGATCAGGAAGCCGAAGCCATGGAAGGCGACCTCGCCTACCTCGGCGCGCGGCCGGTTCTCCTGCCCTGGTGGCGGAACGCGGCATACAGGCCCTCATCGCCTCGCGGCCGCGTCTTCGGGGAAAGGGCGGCCTGTCTCTCCCGCCTCTGCGTCGGCGACGCCGGAGTCGTGGTGGCGAGTCAGCGCGCCTTCGTGACGCCCCTGCCTCCCCGCGAGGCCTTTTCCCGCCTCTCGCTCCTCCTCGAGCTGGGCGGATCGATCGATCCGACGACGGTCGGGGAGCGCCTTTCCTCGTACGGCTACCTTCGCGTCCCGCGCGTGTCCCTCCCCGGCGAGTTCGCCCTGCGCGGCGAGGTCCTCGACCTCTTCATGCCCGGGGACGACGAGGCCCTGCGCGTGGTCTTCGAGTACGACAGGATCGAGAAGATCGCGAGCTTCGAGCCCAGCCTTCAGTCGAGCTCGGGCGCCCTGGAGCGCGTCGTCGTGCGGCCCATGAAGGAGCTGCTCTGGGACCCGGAGCGGCTCGGCGCCCTCGCCGCGGCGATGGCCGCGCTGCCCGGAACGGCGGGGCGCGAGGCCTCCCTCCTCGAGGATCTCGCCGAGAAGGGAGAGGCCAAGGGGGAGGAGCTGTTTTATCCCCTCGCCTTCGATAGGCCCGGCTCGGTGCTCGAGTATCTCGGCGAAGGGGCGACGGTGATCTTCATCGACCACGAGCGTCTCGAGGCCCAGGAGGAGGCGGCGAGGAAGGAATACCAGGGCCTCTACCATAGGGCGCTCCAGGAAGGCCCCGTGCCGCCCCCCGACCGGATGCTCCATTCCTTCTCGGCTCTGGAGGCCGAGGCCCTGTCCCGCTTCCCCGTCGCGCGGAGCTTCGCGCTCAAGGATTCGGATGCCCCCGGTCGGATCGACATGGGCGTCGAGCAGCCGCGTTCCTTCTTCGGCAACATCCAATATTTCAAGGAAGAGCTCTCGACCCTGACGAAGGCCGGCTACGCCGTGATCGTCTTCGCCGAGACCGAGCTCCAGGCCGAGAGGATCGCCGCCCTGCTCAAGGAATTCGCGATCGAGGTGGAGGTGGCCGACCTCTCGGCGGGCTTCGTCGTGCCCGCCCTCAAGCTCCTCGTCGTCCAGGAGAACGAGATTTTCGGACGGCGCCGGCGCCAGCCGAAGTCCCTGAAGACGACGAGGTCCGTCGCCATCGATACCTTCGTCGAGCTGTCGCCCGGCGATTTCGTGGTCCACGTCAATTACGGCATAGGCCGCTTCTCGTCGATCGAGCGCATGAGGGTCCTCGGCCTCGAGCGGGACTACATCAAGGTCGAGTACGCGGAGGGCGAGGTCGTATTCGTGCCGATCGAGCAGGCCAACCTCGTCCAACGGTACATAGGCAACGAGGGAGAGGATCCCCGGCTCGACCGGCTCGGCTCCAAGTCCTGGGAAAGCCGGAAGGCGAAGGTGAAGGCCTCGGTCGAGCAGCTCGCCGAGCGCCTCATCCGGATCTACGCGCGGAGGAAGGCCGCCCGCGGTTTCGCCTTCCCCTCCGACACCGATTGGCAGCTCGCCTTCGAGGCGGCCTTCCCCTACGAGGAGACGGTCGACCAGATCCGCTGCATCCAGGAGGTGAAGGCCGACATGGAGAGCGGCAAGCCAATGGACCGCCTCATCTGCGGCGACGTCGGCTACGGCAAGACCGAGATCGCGATGCGCGCCATGTTCAAGGCGGCCGTCTCGGGGAAGCAGGTGGCCTTGCTGGCTCCCACGACGATCCTCGCCGAGCAGCATTTCGAGAATTTCCGCGAGCGGGTCGGGGAATATCCGGTGCGCATGGCCATGCTCTCCCGCCTCGTCGAGAAGAAGGAGCAGCGGAAGACCCTGGAAGCCCTAAAGGAGGGCAAGGTCGACGTCGTGGTCGGCACGCACCGCCTCCTCCAGAAGGACATCGAGTTCAAGGACCTGGGGCTCCTCGTCGTGGACGAGGAGCAGCGCTTCGGCGTGAAGGACAAGGAGAGGCTCAAGGAGATCAAGGCGAGCGTGGATTGCCTCACGCTCACCGCCACTCCGATACCGAGGACGCTCCACATGTCCCTGCTCAAGATCCGCGACATGTCGGTCCTCAACACCCCGCCGGTCAACCGCCATCCCATCGAGACCATCGTGGAGGAATTCGATCCGGAGGTCATCGCCCTGGCCATACGCAAGGAGGTGGCGAGGGGAGGGCAGGTCTTCTACCTGCACAACAGGATCGAGAGCCTCCAGGAGATCCAGGCCTTCCTCCAGGCGACGGTGCCCGAAGTCCTCGTGGAGACCGCCCACGGCAAGCTCGATTCGGTCGAGCTCGAGGACATCATGCATCGCTTCGTCCACGGCGGCTTCCAGGTCCTCGTATCGACGACCATAATAGAGAACGGCATCGACATTCCCAACGTCAACACCATCGTCATCGATCGCGCGGACATCTACGGCATCTCCCAGCTCTACCAGCTGCGCGGCCGCGTGGGCCGCTCGGACAGGCTCGCCTACGCCTATCTCTTCTACCCGGACAAGCGCGCCCTCTCCGAGATGGCGATGAAGCGGCTCCAGGTGATTTCCGATTTCACGGAGCTCGGCTCCGGCTTCAAGATAGCGATGAAGGACCTCGAGGTGCGCGGCGCCGGCAACCTCCTGGGGCGCGAGCAATCGGGCGACATCTATGCCGTGGGCTTCGACCTCTACCTGAGGCTGCTCGACGACGCGGTGGCCAGGCTCTCGGATTCGGGATACGAGGCGGAGGAGGACACCTACCTCGAGCTCGAGTACGCGGGCTACATACCCGATTCCTACGTGTCGCAGCCAACGCTCAAGATGGAGGTCTATAAGAAGATCGCCTCCATCCTGAGCCAATCCGACCTCGATATCCTCTACCAGGAGCTGGCGGATCGATTCGGTCCCCTGCCCGAGGAAGTCCTCTCGCTGCTCTCCCTGGCCGAGATCCGCGTCATCTGCCGCAGACTTTCGATAGCCAGCCTGAAGGAGCGGGGCGGGAGCGTTACGGTCGAGTTCTCCAAGGTGGCCAAGGTCTCCGTGGAGAGGCTCCTCAGGCTGATACGCGAGGGAGGAGGGCGGATCAAGCTCGATCCCCACAGGCCCAATGCCCTCGTCATCACGACCGGCGCCATCGGGCTCCGCGAGAAAAGCGAGTTCATCCGCGAGCGCCTGGCCAGCCTCTTGAGCTGAGTGCGGGGGCGCGGGGGACGGAAGGCGAGGCGCCGCTAGGCTCGCTTGGAGGCGACGCTCAGGGCGAAGAAATAATCGGATCAGGATGTCGCAGAGCTCCGGCGAGAAATCGATCGCGGCGGAGAGCTTCTGTATGCCCGTCGGCAGGCGCATGGTGGAAGCGATCTTGCCCGCGATGCCGAATCGGTATTTCTTGAAGAACAGGCTGAAGGACACGGCGCTATCCACGGGAATGTCGGGCGAGCGGAGGGGCATGAGGAAATCGATCCGGTTGACCGCGATCGAGAACAGGGCGAGCTTGTACTGCTCCGAGCCGCAGGTCATCACCGCGTAGTTGTTGAAGCCCAGCCTGCGCGAGCTCTCGGGAGTGACGTTCACCGCCTTGTCGCGCAGATCCTCGCGCTGGATGCGCAGCCGGTCGAGGCCGAGAAGGTGGTCGCCCAGGAGGGAGGCGAGGGCGGGCGGAATGGGCTTGAAGTCGCAGACGATGAGGCCGACCCTGTCGCGGCCTTTCATCATGCCGACCGTCGATATCTGGCAACGGCAGAATATCTTGTCGGGGATCTTGGAGGTCCCTCCCTGGACCGTGAGGGTCAATCCCGCGAGGGCCCCCTTGAAGCGCTGGAAGAATACGATCTCGTCCTTCGAGAAGGCGCCTATGAGTATCGCCTTGGACATCGAGAGCTGGTAGGGAACGCAGGCCAGGGTATAGGTGTCGACCTTGAGGCTCGTCTGGGTCTGGATGATCCCGGTCGAATGGAGGACGAAGGGGCTGAAGGACACGACCATGTCCTTGTATTGCTCTTCGTAGCTCAAGGTTTCCGGCTTCTGCACGATGGCTCAGTATTGCCGTCGGGCCGATGATCGGTCAAGACCGACGGGCGCCGATAGGCCGGCGAGGAAGATCGCCGGTTCTTTCCCGAGGGGCCACGGGGTCGATCGCCAGGCCGAGACGGGGGCCGAGCGGATCCTCTGGGACGGCGAGGTCAGCGAGGCGGCGACGCAGAGCCGGGTCCCGGGAGAGAGCACGCGCAGGCAATCCTCGAGGAGCCTCGCGTTGCGGTAGGGCGTTTCGATGAAGATCCTCGTGGCGCCGTCGGAGCGCAGGGCGCGATCGACGGCTGCGAGCGCGGCCCGCCTCTCGCGCGGCTCGGGCGGGAGATAGCCCAGGAAATTGAACAGCTGACCGTCGAGTCCCGAGGCGGCGAGGGCCATGATGATTGATGACGGCCCGACGAGGGGGACGACGGCGAAGCCCCGGTCGTGGGCCAGCGCCGACAAGGCGGCGCCGGGATCGGCTATGCAGGGCATGCCCGCCTCCGGGATGAGTCCCAGGTCCTCGCCGGCCTCCAGGGGCGCCAGCAGCGAGGGAAGGTCCCCGCGAAGCGTATGCTCGTCGAGCCTCTCCATCCTGACTTTCGCCGCACGTTCGGGGTCGAGGATGCGCGAGAGGAGGCGCCAGGCGGCCTTTTCTCCCTCGACGACGAATCGGCTCAAGGAGCGCACTCGCTCGATGGCGACCGCGGGAAGGACGGCCTCGGGTAGCGAGCCGGCGTCGAGGAGGTTAGGGATCAGGTACAGCACGCCACGCACGCCGCCCATCCTTACCTCGAGAGGAGGCCGAAGGCGCCGTCGACGAGGACGCCGAACTGGAGGCCCAGGCCTTCGGGCAGATCGGAGGCCAGGGCCTTGTAGCCGTCGGCGATCGCGGCGGCCTCGCGAGGGGACAGCGGGAGGCCCCTGCCGAGGATCGTGGACTCGAGGGACGGCGACCGCAGCGCCGTTTCGCCGGCGAAGGCGATGCGCGCTTCCGCGAGGATGCCTTTCTCGGCGCGGGCGGCGAAGGCGAACACCGCCGTGTCCGACGAGGGATAATCGCTCGGGCCGACCTTGCGGAGCAGGGTCGCGTCCCATCGCTCGAGCGGTACGCGAAAACGCGTGACGAGGCCTCCCTCGGGGAAGGCGGGTTTCCGGTCCTCCCCGACGAGGCGGTTGACGTTCATCCAGGTCGCCCCCTCGCGGTCCCTGAGCTCGGCGAGGGCGTCCAGGCAGGCGAGCGCGGGCCAGCAATCCATGAAGCGGTCCCGCGCGGCGATATTGCCGCCGAGGGTCGCGAGATTGCGGATGGCGGGGCTGCCGACGCCGCGCGCGGCCTCGGCGAGCAGGGGCGGAAGGGCGGAATCGCCCAGCTCGAGGAGCTCCGAAAGCGTGACGGCGGCGCCGATCTCGAGGAAGCGCTCGGTCAGGCTCGTGCGCTTAAGCTCCGCTATTTCCTGGAGGAACATCACCTCCTCGGGGAGGGATATCCCGCGCCCGCCCTGCTCCCGAAGGATGCCGGTTCCTCCGGCGAAGACGAGTATGCCCGGCCTTTTGAGGATTTCGAGGGCCTCGGGGAGATCCTTGGGGAAATGGACTTCACTGGCTCGCACGGCGGTAGATTCTCCTGGCCCTTCGCTCGATTATGGCCGGCACGGCCGCGACGATCGCCGTCGGATCCGTGCAGCGGCAGGGCACCGAGGACATCTGCGCCAATATCTCGCCGGGGCTCGGCCTCGGCGATCGCTCGAGCAGGTCGGCCATGGCCATGATCTTCGGCGACTCGCAGAATCCGCAGGTCTCGACTCCCGCCGACCAGAAGCCCTCGACGATGTCGCGATACTCCTCGGTCTGGGCGAAGCCCTCGATCGTGACGATCTCCTTGCCGCGCGCGCCGATGGCGGGGACGATGCAGGACGGCACGAGCCTGCCGTTCAGGAAGACGAGACAGCGCCCGCAACGGCCGCAGCGGCAGTCCGAGCGCGTGCCGACGAGGCCGAAGGCGTCGCGCAAGGTATCCGAAAGGCGGTCGACGGAACGGGCGTTGGCGCTTACGTCCTCGCCGTTGAGGATGAAGTTCACGGTCATGGGGCCTCCAGGGCGCCGATCAGCCGGGACGCCGGCACGGGGAGGCTCGAGAACGGCGTATCGGCGGCCTGCGACAGGGCCGAGAGGAAGGCCGCGGGGACGGTGTCGAAGGGCAGCTCCCCTATGCCTTTGACCGGGGCGCGGCGATCGGGCTCGACGAAATCGATCGAGATCGCCGGGAGGGCGCCGAGAGGCAGGAGACCGTAGCGGAAGTAGTCGGACTTCTCGGCGCCGCCGCCGGAGGGTTCGAAGCGCTCGGTGAGGCAGGCGCCGAGGGCGTCGGCCGTCCCGGAGCGGAGGGCCGCGGCCGCGCGGTCGGGCGCGACCACGTGGCCGCCGTCCACGCAGAGCCAAACCCCGAGCGGGCGGGGCTCGAGAGTCCAGGGATCGAGCTCGAGCTCGAGGACGGCCCCGGCCCAGGAGGCCGTATCGAAGGGCGAGCCGCTGACCTGGCCGTCCTGCCATTTGATCGGCCGCGGCACGCGGTAGGCCGCGCGCGCGGTGAGGGGGAGGGGATCGCGGAATCGCCGCTTCTGGATGGTCTGGCAGGCCCTCTCGACGAGGCGGTTCACCACGGAGACGTTGCGCGACAGCGTATTGGGCCCGGAATCGGGGACCTGGTCCGTCTCGGGGGGGGCGATGGAGACGCTCTCGAGGCCGACGCCCAGGACGGCGGCGGCGGTGCCGCGCCAGATGTCCATGACGCCGCCCGCGCCGCCCGCCGCGCTCGTGAGGATGCGCACGCCGAGCTCCTTGTCGAGGGTGGCTTCCACGATGTACGAGTTGGACGCGTCCCCCGAGAGGAAGGGACCCGCTCCCTGGTAGGCGAAGGCGAGGCCGATCCCGCGCAAGGGGCCGTCCGAGCGTCCCGAGCGGCGTTTCCTGACCAGCTCGTATCCGGCGTATTTCCGGCGATAGTCGCTCGCCTTCGCGAGGCGCTCGACGATCGCGCCGTACGGCACCTCCTCCTTGAGCGGTTCGCCGGTCAGGAGGCGGGAGCCCTTGCGCAGGACGTTGCGCGATTTCCAATCCGCGGGATCCTCGCCTGAGGACATGGCCATGCGGTTGGCGTGGGCTTCCATGGCGAACAGCGTATGCGAGGCGCCGAGTCCCCCGAAGGCGCCCATGGGCGGCGTATTGGTCAGGACGGCGTAGCCCTCGACCCTGAGGTTCGGGCAGGCGTAGGCTCCCGTGCAGGCTATCACGGCCTGGCTGAGCATCTCGTCGGCGAGCGGGCCGTAGGCGCCGACGTTGATCGCTATCCGGACGTCCAGGGCCGAGAGCTCCCCGCCCTTGCCGAGGGCGGCCCTGACGCCGACCGAGCTCCGGGACCTCTTGGGCGTGACGCGGAAGTCCTCCTCCCGCGTCAGGAGGATTTTTACGGGCCTGCCGCAGGCGACCGAGGCTATGGACGCGTGGCAGGCGAGGAGGGAGGGGTACCACAGCTTCCCGTCGAGGTGGATGCCCAGGCGCGTCGGCCTCACGGAGACTTCCTCGGCCCTGCAGCCGAGGGCGAGGGCGACGGAGTCCCTGACGTGATAGGGCCATTGAGTCGCGCACCAGACGGCTATCTTGTCGTAGTCGTAGGCGGCGGCCGCGCCCTGGGGCTCGCTGTAGTAGTGCTCGATCGCGCCGCTCGTATAGGTCTCCTCATGGACCGACGAGGCGATCGAGAAGGCGAGATCGGGGTCGCCGACCACGGCGACGCGCTTGGCGGCCACCTGGTCGGAGGAAAAGCTCTCCCAGTTCAGGTAGGCTTCCTCTTCGTCGCAGACTACCTTCGTCGCGGCGACGAGCTCCTCCAGGAAGACGGGATCCGATCCCGCGATGAGGGCGACGGGCTCCCCGACGTAGGAGACCTTGCTCCTGGGCCAGGATGGGCATCTCCGCGCCGAAGGAGGCCACGCTGTTGCGGCCGGGAATATCGGCCGGAAGGATCGAGCGGTAGCCGGCGGGAAGGGCGGGAAAGCGTATGGAGCGGATCGAGCCGCTGGCGGCGGGCGATCGGACCGTGGCCAGATAGAGCATGCCCTCCGCCTCGAAATCGGTGACGACCGCCCAGGAGCTCTTCGCGTCGTCGCGGCTCCTGGCGCTCAGGACGAGGCCCCTTGGGCGGTCGCCCCTCGGGCGGTCGCCCTTTGGGCGGTCTCGAGCACGGCGCTCGCGACGCGATCCACCTGGGCGCCGGTCATGCCCTGCCAGATCGGCAGCGATATCGTATTCAGGTACTTCGCGTAAGCCCGGGGGAAGTCGGCGGGGGAAAGCGAATAACGCTTGGACCAGTAGCTCATGAGGTGGAGAGGTATGAAATGGACGGAGATGCCTATCCCCGACCTCTGGAGGCGATCGGCGAACTCGTCGCGCCCGATCCGGAGCGACTCGGGGCGGAGCCCGAGGCTGAAGAGGTGCCAGGCATGGGCGGGATGGCCGGGCGGGTTCTCGAGCGCCGGATTCCCGGAGAAGGCCGCGGCGTAGCGCTCGGCTATCGCCCGCCGCTGCTCCAGGAAGAGGTCGGCCTTCTTGAGCTGCTCGCGGCCCACCGCGGCGAGGAGGTCCGGGAGATTGCATTTATAGCCCGCCTCCACGACGTCGTAGCGCCACGAAGCGCCCGGCGAGGTGTAGCGGTCCCAGGCTGCGCGGTCGAAGCCGTGCAGCCGCATCGTGGCCATGCGGTCGAGCGCGGAATCGTCGCGCGCGACGACCATGCCTCCCTCGCCGGTAGTTATGGTCTTGGTGGCGTACAGCGAATAGACGCCGGCGTCCCCCAGGGTCCCCGCGGCGCCCTCCGGCAGCCTGAGGGGGAATGCATGGGCCGCGTCCTCCACCACCCTTACGCCGCGGCGGCGCGCAATCTCGAGTATCTGGGCCATCTTGCAGGGCAGTCCGCCCACATGGACGGGAACCACGGCCTTGACGGTCGGATCGCGGGCCAGGAGGCCCTCGAGCAGTTCCGGATCGATGTTGTAGTCCTCCGCGGAGATGTCGCAGAACGCGACTTCCGCCCCGAGGTGCCTCGCGACCGCCGCGCTGCTCGCGAAGGTGTAGGGGCTGGTCGCGACCTTGGTTCCGGGGCCTATTCCGAAGGCCTCGAGGGCGAGCATGAGGCCCGAGGTCGCGGAGTTGACCGCGAGGGCGCGGCGCGCGCCGACGAAGGCGGCGAATTCCTCCTCGAAAGCCCGCGCCACCTTCCCGGTGGTGAGCCAGCCCGAGCGGAGGACCTCGAGGACGGCCGATTCCTCCTCGGGCCCGATGCAGGGGCGGGCGAAGGGGACGAAATCAGAACTCGGGCTCATTCTCGGGAACGATAAGCGTAGGGACCGATTTTTTCAAGGCCGCGCGGAGCCCGTTGCGATTGCGATATTCCTTCTCGCGCCCCGCCGTAGGGACGCAAAAGGGCTCGAGCTCGGCCATCGCCTCCGAGATCGACCGAGGACCGCTCGCCCTCCGCTCGAGCCTGTTGATGCGCAGGTGCTCCGTGGGGACGAGGACTTCGTCCGGGGCGTAGAGTCTCTCCTCGACACGCTCGCCCCGCCGGAGGCCGATGTATTCGATCTTTATGTCCCTTCCCGGCTCGAATCCGTAGAACCTGATCATCTGCTCGGCGAGATCCCGGATGCGGACGGGCTCGCCCATGTCGAGCAGGTAGGTCTGGCCCGCGCGCCCCACGCCGCCGGTTTTCAGGACCAGGGAACAGGCCTCGGGGATGGTCATGAAATAGCGGCTCGCCTCGGGGTGCGTCACCGTGACCGGTCCGCCTTTTTCGATCTGGCTGCGGAACAGGGGGAGGATGGAGCCGCGTGAGCCCAGGACGTTCCCGAAGCGCACGACCATGAACTCGCGGCCGGGCGCGGCGCGGGCGGCGGCGTCGACCACTATGCGCTCCGCGAGGAGCTTGGAGGCCCCGTAGACCGATACCGGGTCGACGGCCTTGTCGGTCGAGACGAGGACGAAGCGCCGGACTCCCGCCTCGAGCGCCGCGGCGACGAGATTGCGCGTGCCGAGGACGTTGTTGTGGACCGCCGCGACCGGATTCTCCTCCATCATGGGGACGTGCTTGTAGGCGGCGGCGTGGAAGAGCGCTTCCGCCTTCAGCCTCCCGAGTATGAAGCTCATGTAGTCGGCATCCTTCAGGTCGCCGACGAGCGGGACGATCGTGGTCTTCTCCCCTACGCCTTCTTCGCGGAGGAGCCTGAGCTCGCGGTCGATCTGATAGATGGAATTCTCCCCGTGGCCGAAGAGGTAGAGCCGCGCGACGCCCGCGGAGAGGAGCTGGCGGGCGAGCTCCGAGCCGATCGAGCCGCCGGCCCCGGTGATGAGGACGCGCTTCCCCCTGAGGTAGGAGAGACTCTCCTTCAGTCCGACGGCCACCGGGCTGCGGCCGAGGAGATCCTGGCTCTCGATCTCCCTCGCCTGGATGAGGTGCGCGTCTCCCTCGACGATCTGGGCTATGCCGGGGACTATCCGCACGCGGACGAAGCCCGCGCGTTTCAGGAGGAAATGGAGCTCCCGGAGGAATTCCTTCGTCGCGCTCGGGATGGCGATGATGGCCTCGTCGGCGGGCGTCCGCCTCAGGAGGTTGACGACGTCCCTGATCGGGCCGAGCACGGGAATGTTCTCGATCTTGCCGCCGATCTTGGCGGCATCGTCGTCGAGGAAGGCGACGACCGTGCCGAAGACGACCTTGTTCCGTATCTCGCGGGCGATGGCCCTGCCCGCGAAGCCCGCTCCGATTATGTAGATCCTACCGCCGTCGCGCTCCGGATTCCTCATCGCCAGCACCGCCTCCGTCCTTGACCCGCTCCACCACCTCGAATCCGAGGTCGATCGGGAACTGCTCGCCGTACATGTCGAGAAGGATCTTCGCCCTGCCCTTGCGGCGATTCACCTTGACGATATGGCCTTCCAGTCCCTTGAGCGGTCCCTCGAGCACGACTATGCGGTCGTTTTCGTCGAAGGTTACCTTCGATGTATCGGCGTATTCGCCGAAGGATATGAAGTGCCTTAAAAGGAGCACGTCGCGCGCGGAGAGGGGACTGGGCGAGGAGCTCTCGCGGAGGAATCGCACGAAGCCTGGCGTCTTCCTGATAATCCAATAGGTGTCGAGCTCGCCCAGGATATTTTCGGATTCGATGAAGACGTAGCCGGGGAAGACGGGCGAGAGCTCCTGTATCGTCTTGCCCCGCCGGCGGACCGACATCATCTTCTTGGGAACGACGAGGCGTCTCAGTCCCAGAAGGGGTTGGAGACGGCGGGTGAAATCGTCTTCCGAGGAGGTCAGTACGTGAATCGTGTAATACTGCATGGCCGGATCGGCGCATACTAGCACGAGCCGCGATTCCGGCGCAATGGAAGACGCTAAGGAGGCGCCGCGATGTTTCCGATAGTCAAGAGGTATGGAAAGGCACGATAGGTGAAACTCGAAAACATGGTACGGAGGCTCTCGATCCTCGCCGTCTATGCCTCACTGGCGGCCGGCGCCTTCGCCTTTACGGTCGGCGTCGCTCCCGCCGAAGGCAAGGCTTTCGCGCCCGCCCCCGACGGAACGCTCTCGCCGATGGGCTATCTCGTTTCGGGATGCATGTCCGGGCTCTTCGATGCCGGTCAGGTGGCGACCGATTCGAGCCCGGTGAGGACTTCCCGCGCCGATTGGGGCCTGTCCGACGATAACCTGGCCGCCGCGCGCGAGGGCATGATCGATTTCGTGATTGCGCTCTACGTGGAATGGACGCCGTCGGTCATCCATAAGACCTCCATGCTGCCCGTTTCCGTGGAATATCGGCTCGTGCGGGTGTCCGACGGCAAGGTGATCGGCAGGGGCTCCGTCCCGGGAACCGCCGATTCGGAGGATGCGTCGTCGCACGAGGCGAGGACGGCTTCGCTGGCGGGGGCCTCGGTAGCCGTCGCCTGCGCGAAATCTCTTTCGGCCCTTTCAATGGGAGGGGAATGATGAAACGATTCGCGGCCTCGGTCGGAATGCTCGTGCTCGTCGCGGCCGCGCTCGCGGCGGCCGTATGGGATGGGAGCGCCGTCGCGGGCGTGCAAGGGGACTTTCCCGCGGACGGGCTGTACGGGGCATGCAATTCCTTCCCGCGCGACACCTCCGTGACGGTGACCAATCTCGAAAACGGCAAGACCGTCACCGTGACCATTACGGACGGCGTGGATAACCCCAGCGTATTCATCGCGCTATCGCCCAAGGCGGCGGACGCGCTCAGCATGCGGTCCGGCTCGGCGACGAGAATTCGCGCCGTGGCCTTGACCGCATCGCAGGGAGAGGTGAATCTGCCGCCCAGGCTGGCTGGGGAATCTGCCGATCCGGATTACAATCCCAAGGTATACGTGGAACGCGAGAAAGCGGCGGAAGCGGCCGCGCCCTCGGCGGCGGCAGTTCCCGCTGTGGTGGTTCCCCCGGTGGTGGCTCCGCCAGTGATAGTTCCGCCGGCGGTGGCTCCCGCGGCGGTGGCTCCCGCGGCCGAGGCAACGACCCAAGCCGGTCCAAGCGTCGCCGCGAATTCGCTTCCCGTTCCGGAAACTTCTGCGGCCGTGCAGGGCCCGCCGAAGGCGGCCGCTCTCGCGTTGAGCCTGCCTTCGCCCAATCCGCCTTCGATTTCTCCCTCCGGCACTTCGACGGCCAAGGTAGAATCCGTCGCCCAAGCGCCCGAGATATTGGGCGGCTCGGTCCCGCGCCCGAAGACTTCCGAATCGCCGGCTCCGGCTCCGGCTCTGGTCGACCCCGCTCTCCCCTCGGCCTCTCCGCCGCTCGCTCAGGCCGAGCCCGAGATCGTCCCCGATCAGCTTCCCGAGGCGGTGCTGAGCCGCATCATCGCCCCGACCAAGGTCGAGCCGATGCCCGTGTGGGCCGAAGCCGCGCCTTCCGCACTGCCTCCCGCGGCCTCCGCTGCCAATTCCGGCCCGGAGGCGATAGCTCTCGATCGGCCGAGCTATGCGCCCTCGATCGAGGGCGCGGCCTTGCCGGTCCCCGAGCTGGCCGCTCCCGTCGTCCCGACTCCCTCGGAAAGCATGACGGCGGAAAAGCCGGCGGCAACTAAGCCGGGAGAGGCGATCGTAGCCCTGGAACCGGCCCAGCCGCGGCCGCCGCAAGCTGCCGCGCCCGCCGCGCCGCCGGCCGCGCCCGCCGCGCCGACGCCGGCCACCGAGCCCGTCGCGCCCGTCGCGTCGACGACGACCGCGCCGGCCGCCAAGCCCGCCGTCACGCCCGAGGCGGCCGTGGCCCCCCCCTCGATACCGCTCATCAATGGGCTCGAGAAAGGTTCCTTTTATGTCCAGATCGGCGTATTCGCGACCAACGAATCCCTGCGTTCGGCGATCGCCGGATTCAAGTCGACCTATCCTCTCGCGGTAGAGCCATTGACCACGAGCTCCGGCCTCTCCGCCTTCCGCCTCTACGTCGGTCCCCTGGGCAAGGACGAGAGCGGCGTGGTGCTCATCGGGATCCGCTATCTCGGCTACAGGGACGCGTATATCAGACAGGGAAGCTAGGAAATGATGAACCGACAGGTCGACGTCGACCTCGCCTTCTATGGTCTCGTCCATGTATAAATATTAGATCCCACGGCAGCGAGGTGGGTGCCGTCGGAGCTCGAGGCTATGCCTTGCCAACTTCGTTCAATCGTGGGAATCCCAACAGTGTTCAGGTATTGCGGAAATTGGACGACCCAGGAAGCTCCGGAGTTGGTTGAAGTCCAGATACCATCAGCGCCTGCACCGGCGGCAATATAGGTGCCGTCAAAAAGGGTATTAGTGATCCTTTTATCATTTTGTTCTCCCCACCCGAATCCCCAGGGGCCGGTATGAGCGCGATTATACTCCCTCCTTACCGGCCTCACAAGGGTTTTCAAGAGGGAATCTCCCCAATCCTGTCAGTCTGATCTAAGCGATCTCATAAAATGAATTGAAAAGTTCCTTATTGATAAAATGAAGAAATGAGTTATTGATATACGGTGGAGTCTGTAAAAAATTACTCGTAAATACTACCGCATCGTGAAAAGTACAGGCTGTCAGTCCTGGCATTCTCGCCGTATCTACGAAATCTTGCAGTTTAGCCTTCATACCCCTCTTAACCATTTCTGAATACCCGGATGATTCCATTTCGAATACGGCTACGTCTTTGGTGTTATCATCAAAAATTGCCACTAATCCCTGCTCATTCTGTTCATAAAATTCTACTTTAATCATCATTTCCCTCCGGTTTACTTATCATACGGAATTTCTATCTCTCAAGTATATCCATGATACCGGTGTTTTTCTATAAAGGTGATCCGGCGCTCGCCGGTTCGGGGCCTATGCTTCGGATATACTCTGCGGCAGCCAGGACGGAACGGAGGCTCAACTATGGGCAACCAGGCTGAATCTGAGCGCCGGCAGGCAACCATCGTCTTCGCCGATATTTCCGGTTTCACGTCCATGTCCGAGAAACTCGAGCCCGAGGAAGCCACCGACCTGATGAATGCCTGTTTCGGTGCGATCGGTTCCATCGCCATCCTTATCGGTATCGATACGGGAACCGTCGTCGCGGGCAATGTCGGTTCCAGCGAAAATCAATCGTACACGGTCATGGGCGATCCGGTGAATCTCGCCTCGCGCCTGAAAGACATCGCCGAAACGGGTACGATCCTGGTCGGGCGAAAAACCTGGGCGGATACCCGCAGGGAGTTCGACTTCGGGACGACGACGATGATCAAGGTCAAGGGCAAAGAGCACGACTACGAGAAAACGCAAATGCGGAGCTTTATCGTGAACTGGATATCGAAGTCTAGCTATCGGCGTCTATCCCCTTCTAAAAGTTCCACGCGCGTGGCGAGACCCCTGGTCGGTCGCCTCTATGACGCTCGCCCCGCTCGGATATCCCCAAAAAACGATGGCGTAATCTTGACAGCTCAGGCTTTGTGACTGACGATAGCTACAGGAGGAGCAAATGAAGAAAATTTTCCTTCTCTGTTTTTTGATGCCGTTCATGGCATCGGCATTTGCCGCTGGACATCCGAACCTTCGCGCGGCGCAAAAGCTCATTAACCAGGCATTCGAAAAGGTAAGCGCGGCCCAGCAGGCAAACAGAGATAATCTCGGGGGATACGCGGTGCAAGCGAAAGAAGCTTTGGCAAGCGCCAAAGAAGAAATCAAACTCGCTGCCGAATCCGCGAACAACGCAACGGACGCTACCAAATTGTTCGGTGCCATCGGGGCATTGTTCGGAGGTGACCGAGACACTTCGCCGGCAATGAATGTGTTGCGAAGGAAGCATCCGAAACTTGCCGAAGCCCAAGACTTGATCTACCAGGCTCATGCGAAAAGATCAGAGCGGCGCAGCAGGCTAACGAATTCGATATGGATGGACACGCGAAAAGAGCTTTGGATTCTTTGGCGAGTGCGGCCGACTTCAATCAAAAAAGCGGCCGAATACGCCAACTCTCATTAAATCGGTGTTCGTGTAGTTGGCCAAACCAACCAATCGGTCATTGAATCTTACATCAATGACCGACGCCTCACCTGATAATGTCTCCTATGCGGCGTTCCCAATGATACTTCAGGTATAGGTCCTCGATTTCCCCCGCCTGCGCCGATATCTGTATTGCGTTCGAGGTCCAAAAGATCGTTCGATGCATCTCATCATCAGATTTATCCCTCTTGTCACTTTTTCATAAAAACTCACTCTACGTACGCTACATTCTCAGCGACTAGCGTATATGGGGGGGGCTTATGAGAAAGCTATTGTTTTTTACGATCATCCTGTGCTCGCTCTATCCACCCGGCTCGCGTGAGGCGGCATTGGCCGACGCTTTGCTCGAGAAACTCGATAAGGAAACGAAATGAAACCAAAAACAATCATACCCCTCGCATCCTTCCTCCTTGTCGCGATCGCTCCCGCCTTCTTTCTCATGCCGCGCGATGTCTTCATGATCTCGGGCTTCGCGTGCTTCGTCGCCGGCTTCTCCGTCACCTACCTTTCAATGGTCAAGGCGGCGCTTGCCAACAAGGACGCCGTGCGAAAGCTCGGAGAGCGCAGGCCATTCATCATGCCGATCCTGTTCTTCGCTCTACCGACCATCGTATGCGCGGCATTCGTCATGCCACGGCAGAGCGCGATCGTCATTCAATTCTCCTGCTGTTTCGTCCTAGGCCTGTTTTCGTACGCCTTCGGCTCGGCTATCGTCTTGGCGGACCTGCTTGCGGAAAAATTTTCGAGCCGACACGCGAGCGCCGAGACTTCCGATGGGAAGAAAGTACTCGTACTCGTAAATCCCGTGAATCCGCATAAAATTGGTCTCACCGTGAATGAGTCCTCGCGATTTCCGCCCCTCGGCCTGGGCATCATCGCCTCCCTTACGCCGGACAGCTACCGCGTGATCTTGATCGACGAGAATATAGCCCCCTTCGAGTTCATTCCTTGCGATCTGGTCGGCATCACGGCCTTCACGTCCTCGGCCAATCGAGCCTACGAAATAGCCGGAATCTACCGGAAGGCGGGGATACCGGTGGTGATGGGAGGCATCCACGCCTCGATGGCCGGCGAGGAGGCGGGGCGTTATGCGGACTCGATCGTCACGGGAGAAGCCGAGGGAGTCTGGCGCGGGCTCTTGGACGATTTCGAGCATGGCGCGCTCAAGCCTCGATACGAAGGCATCGCCGGCGACCTGGCGGGATCGGTAGTTCCTCGTCGGGAGCTCTTCAGCCCCGAGTACCTCTTCGCCACGGTCCAGACTTCACGAGGCTGTCCCATGGACTGCTATTTCTGCTCGGTGAGTCCTTTCAACGGGAGGAAGTATCGGCAGCGCCCCGTGGAGGAGGTGCTCGACGAGCTGGAATCCATCCCCCAGGATTTCGTCTTTTTCGTCGACGACAACATCCTCGGCTACGGAGATGGCGCCGAGGAGCGAGCCATCGGTCTGTTCAAAGGGATGGCCATGCGCAAAATGGGGAAATCCTGGTTTTGCCAGGCTTCGATCAATTTCGCCGACAATCGGGAGCTTCTCCGCTGGGCGGCAAAGAGCGGCTGCAGGATGGTCTTCATAGGCTTGGAATCCCCCGATCCGGAAGAGTTGAAGGTCATGCGAAAGAGTCTGAATTTGAGGCGGGAGTATACCCGTGTTTTCCGTACCATCCATGGCTACGGGATAGCGGTGATGGGGGCTTTCATCTTCGGCTCGGACGCGGAAACCTCGGCGACCATGGCCAGGAAGACGGACTTCATCCAACGAGCCTCGATAGACGTCGTGCAAACCACGATACTCACGCCTCTACCCGGCACGCGGCTCTTTTCCCAATACGAGCGGGAAGGGCGCTTGTCGCATTGCCGATTCCCCGAGGATTGGGATCGCTATACCATGGGTGACCTTACCTATGTGCCCAAGCTCTTGAGCGAGGACGAGTTCTACGGCACACTTGAAAAATGTTGGAAGAGGATTTACTCCGTGCCGAGCCTCGTCTATAAATTCCTGAGGACGGTTTTCCAGACGAGAAGCATTTCGACGGCCCTATGGGCATATAGCTCGAACATGAACTACAGGAACACGGGGCAGACGGTCGAATGAGGGCGAGGTTCCAGGAATGAGTACGGGCATGATCAAGGCGAGGCTCGTCTGCGCTCCAAGCTCCTCGAAGGCGCTTGTCGAGGCTCTTGCTTCGCGAGGGATAGCGGTATCGGACGAAGCCGGCGTCGTCATCGCCGAGCGCGGCATCGAGCCGCCCGAGGCGGGGATATGCATCTTTTACGATCCCGCCTCTCCCGAATCGCTCCTGTACTTCCTGGATTCCGTCAGGAACCAACGCGGAAAGAAACCGAACATCATCGTCGCGAGGAAGGACGGAGCCTTCCATCCTTTGCATGTCGAGAGGATTCAGTATTTCGAGGCCGCCGGCAATACCATCTATTGCCACGCGGACGGACTACGCTACGAAGCGCAAGAAAAACTGTACGAGCTCGAAGCGCGCCTTCAGGAGAAATCCTTTCTTCGCATCAACAAGTCGTTCATCGTCAACGTGGCATGGATACGGGACATCCTCCCCGGCTTCGGAGGGAGGCTCGTCTTGCGCCTCAAGGGGAATGCGACGGAACTCGAAGTCTCGAGGAATTACGTCGGCGATTTCAAAACCTTTTTGGGTATGTAGAGACTACAGGAGAGTAGCGTGAAATACTTGAAAGAGCTATTGGTCATAGCCTTATCTTCCGCGATAGTGGGTAGCATCGTCTCGCTTCCGGTCGCGCTGACCCTGAACCGAACGCCCCTTCTCGATTCGCTCAAAGGCGCGGGAGTGGGAGCGCTGATCGGGTTGGCGGCTAATTTTTCCTTCATGTTCTTCTACCGCCATCTGAGCAGGAGTAGGAACCTCGGTTTTTCGATCATCGCCGCGGTGATCGGGCTAGGCACTTTCGCAGGCGCTTATTCCTTAGGGGTGCGTCAAGCGCCGCATTTCGCCATTCTCATTTCGCTCGCGGAAGCCACCGGTCTGACCATGGCGGCATTAGGCTATCGGCGTTACAAGAGGCTGAATGAGAAGCTCAAGAATATTCAAGACCGGCTGAGATAAGCACCATTGCGGACAATATATGAGACGAATAGGAATTTTTCTTTTAGCCGGTATTTTCACGACTCTTCTAGCTAGCCGTCCAAGGGCGTTGGAAGCTCAATCGGTATCCGTCGATGTCTCGGCCGGGGGGATCGGACCCGATCTGGCTCCTCGATTCCTGGGCTTGAGCTACGAGATATCCATGCTGCTCCCTAAAAATGGAGGGTATTATTTTGACGCCGGCGATCGAGCGCTGGTTAATACTTTCAAGACCCTCGGTATCAGGAGCTTGCGCGTCGGCGCGAATGCAGTCGATGACCCGCGCGCCCCGATACCGCAGGAAAAGGACATCGACGTCTTTTTCGGATTCGCCCGGGCCGCGGGGGTCAAGGTGATTTATTCGTTCCGATTGAAAAATGGCGATCCTGCCGAGTCGGCCCGACTGGCCGGCTATATCGCTGCTCATTATAAGGATACGCTCGAATGCTTTTCCATCGGGAATGAGCCTAATTTCTATCTTGAGACTTTCAACGCTTTTTTAGCCCAATGGAAACCCCAGTATGACGCCATTCTGAAGGCTGTGCCCGACGCGATGTTCGATGGGCCGAGCTTTACCATGACCCACAATGGCGAAAACTACGCGCTGAATTTAGCCGAGGCCGTATTCCCCGCGGGGCACCTGTCGATGGCAAGCGACCATTATTATTTTCTGGGCTCGGGCAGGGCCGGCGAAATCGATCCTGCCGAAACCAGGCGTCGCTTTCTTTCCAACGGACTCCACCTCACGTACGAAAACGACTACGCCGAGGTCGGAGCGAAGCTGGCCGCCCAAGGGGTGCCGTACAGGATCGACGAGATGAACAGCTGCTACAACGGAGGCTCCAAAGATTCGAGCGATACTTACGCGTCCGCCTTGTGGGCGCTGGATTGCACTCACTGGTGGGCGGCGCATTCCATCCTGGGCGTCAATTATCATACGGGGGAATCGGTAGGGCGCGATGGAAGTTTTGGCGCCGCGAATTACGCGACCTTCGTGCATCGAGCGGATGGCAACGGATTTGTCATGTGCCCGCTATCCTATGCGGACTTGGCTTTCAGCCAGGGCGCGCATGGACAGCCTCTTAGGGTGAGCGTCAAGGCAGAATCCGGCCTTAATTTCGCAGCCTACGCGTACCGGGATCGCGATGGTTCAATTTATGTGACATTGATCAACAAGAGCTATGGCGATACGGCGCAACAAGCCTCCGTTTCCCTCCGTCTGCCCCCGAGTGTCGGCCCTGGGACCTGGCACAGCTTGGACTTGACGCAAAAAAACCGCGATGTGGCCGCGAAAACGGACATTGCGTTGGGTGGCGCTTCCATAGACCAGCAGGGAATATGGCTCGGTCAATGGACAAAAACCGATCCAGAAAATCATGGGAATATTACGACTATGGTGGCGCCGGCCTCGGCATCGATCCTGCGATTTTCTCCCGTGAATCGATCGAAACATGGAAATCCAGGCTAGGGACGCTTCTCCGGTACTTCAGGATCGCTTGTCCCATTGCCGCCGCGCGTATCCATAGGCGCCCGCCGGTTTGACAGCGCCGTCGGCCTCGGCTTAGTATATTCGTGTTATGCCGAATAAAGCCGCCGCGAGGATAGCCGAGCTCACGCGACTGATCAAGAAGCATCAGGACCTGTATTACAATGGCCAGCCCGAGCTTTCCGACGCCGAGTTCGACGGGCTCTGGGACGAGCTCGCGGCGCTCGACCCCGGCAATGCCGTCTTCGCCGGAGTAGGCGAGGATTCCTCCGACGGCTGGCCCAAGGCCCGCCACTTAATCCCGATGGGGAGCCAGGAGAAGGCTTCCGACCCCGAGGCCTTTCTGGCCTGGTGCGCCAAGATCGGACATCCCGAGTTCCTGGTGCAATATAAGCTGGACGGAGCCAGCCTGGAGCTTCAATACGAAGCCGGCGCGCTCGTCAGGGCGGTGACCCGGGGCGACGGCGAAGTGGGCGACGATATAACGCCTAACGCCTCGCGCATGGCGGGCGTAATCGCGAGGCTGCCGGCCTCCTTTACCGGGGGCGTGCGCGGGGAAGTCCTCATGCCGCACGAGGTCCACGCTCGGAAATACGCGGACAAAGCCAATTGCCGCAACGCGGCCAACGGCCTCATGAAACGCAAGGACGGAGCGGGAAGCGAGGACCTTCGAGTCATCTGCTACGACGCGAGCGGTCTCCTCGCGGACGGGTCGACGCCCTTCGGGGACGAGGCCCAGAAGACGCTCTGGCTCGGCCTCATGGGCTTCGAGACGGCGCCCCAGGTCATCCTCCGAAGCCCCGAAGAAGTGGTCGACTACCGCGCCCGCGTCATGGACGAGCGGCCGGAACTCCCTTACGACATCGACGGTCTCGTGGTCAAGGGAAGGTCCATCGACGTCGAGGACATGACGCGCGCCCGCCCGGAGAAGCAGATCGCCTTCAAGTTCAGCCCGGAGGAAGCCGTCTCGACGCTGCGCGAGGTCGAATGGAGCGAGTCGGGCGCCAATTACACGCCCATAGGGATCATCGACCCGGTTCGCCTCGCGGGCACGACGGTGCAGCGGGCGAACCTGGTCAACACGAACATCATTCGCGGCATGGGTCTCAAGCTCGGCTCGCGCGTGATAGTCACCAAGCGAGGGGAGATCATTCCCAAGATCGAGGGACTCGTCGAGAATCCGCCCGATTTCCTCGAGATCGCGGTGCCCTCGAGCTGCTCCTGCGGGACCCTCCTCGTCGACGAGGGTACTCGCCTGTACTGCCCCAACCCGGACTGCCCCAAGAAAATCCGCCACAGGTTAGAAAAATGGCTCTCCGTCCTCGGCGTCAGGGACTTCGGCGGCGTCATCGTCGGGAAGCTGCTCGCCTCCGGGCGCGTCCGCTCGATCCCCGACCTATACGGCCTCAGGCCGCCCGAGCTCGCGGAGTACGAGAGGATGGGAGAGACCCTCGCTCGAAAGATCCTGCGCAATCTCGCCGCCAGGAGCGAGATCTCCCTCGCCCGATTCGTCGCGGGCTTCGACATCGAGGGAATAGGCGAGCTCAATGCCGAGAAGGCGATAGCCGCGGGCTTCGACAGCATGCTCAAGCTGCGCGAAGCGAAGATCGAGGAGCTCGCCGTCGTGGACGGGCTAGGGGAGGCTACCGCGAAGACGATAACGGAGGGTCTGCGCGCACTCGGGGCCGAAATGGACGCGCTCCTCGCCACCGGCGCCGTGCGGATACTGCCGCCCGAGTCCTCGGGACCGCTTGCGGGGAAGAGCTTCTGCTTCACGGGCGAGCTCGACTCCATGAAGCGGTCGGAGGCCGAAGCCAAGGTGCGCTCCCTGGGCGGCCAGGCGAAGGCCTCGGTCACGAAAGGCCTGTCCTACCTCGTGACCAACGACCCTACCTCGGGCTCCGAGAAGAGCAAAAAGGCCGCCGCCTACGGCGTCGAGACACTGGACGAAGCCGCCTTCCTCGTCCTGGTGGGAGGAAGATGAGAGCCGCCGGGATCGGAAGGAAGGGTTCCCCCCTTATCGGCTTCGTCGTGATTCTCGCGAGCTTCGCCGCCGCGGGCTATCTTTGGTTCCAGTACGGTGCTGCGTCGCAGAAGCAGAGGATCGCCTATCTCGAAAATCTGTCGGGCCGCCTGCGTTCCGAGACGGTTCCGCTGAAATTCCTGGTACTTTCCCGCGACGGCGGCTGGATACGGGCAAGGGTGAAGATGTACGATCTTTCAGGCCGGGAGGTCGCCGCCTTGGAGAAATCCTGGCCCGGCTCGGAACTCTACGTCGATATCCTCCTGGTCCCGGTACGATCGGGCAAGGACGGCGATAAAGCCGATTCCTGGATCGCCTTTCCGTACAGGATATTCACGGATAAAATAGCGGCGGCCTCGGGCACGATCCTCTTCGACTCATACGACGAGGGTGGCTTCCCGGAGGTGCTGGAAGGGCTCGAATGGAGCGCCTCGGAAAGAGCGACCGTCGCCTCCGCCTTCGCCGCGGCGCGAAGGAGCGCCGCGGCGGGGCTTCCCGCGACGACGTCGGCGAAGGGCTCCTTCGGGTCGGCCGTCCACGAGGTGTCGGAGCTGTCCAAATTCGAGCCGGGCATAATCTATAAAGTCGTTTGCCGCGCGAAGGGCGGAGTCGAAATCATGGAGGACTAGGATGGACCCAAGGATTGGCGCTTTCTCGTCGATACTCTTCGCGCTTTCAGACGCGGCGGTCTTTCTTTTCACCAAGCCCCTGGGCATCCTGCTCCTCGGCTTCGTCGTCCTCGTCGCGGCCGGAGCGAGGCTTTGGTCCGTCCTCGCCGACCGCCGCCTGGCCTCGATGGCGGCAGGCGAGGATTTCGGGATCGCGGAGGCGACCGGCGCCGCCCTTCGGGAGCTCGTCGGCATGGGCATTAAGGCCGCCGGCGCCCTTCCTGCCCTGGCCGGCATAGGCGCGGCGCTTTTCCTCCTCGTCGGCATAGCGTCGGCGACGCGGACGGTGGACGACTACGTCGCCGGTCGCAAGCGGGTCGCGGAGCTGACCGCCACTGTGCTCAACCTGGAGCGAAGATACAAGGCGATGGAGGTGCGGATAGACGACGCATCGGAGGGGCGCATCAAGGCGACGCTCTCCTTTTACGATTACCGGAACCCGTCCGCGGCCTCGAAGACCCAGTCCATCGATATCGCCGGCAAAGAGCTTTTCATGGACGCGATCGTCTGCAACTTCGACTACACGGAGATATCGGCCGGAAAAACCGTCAATCTCGCGATTCCGTTCAAGGCCTTCAGCGACGAGGTCCCCGAGTCCGACGGCGTTGTCCTCTCTCTCCTGGACGACAAGGGCGTGCCCTTCATGTATCGCCGATCGCCGGACGAGCTCTACGGCATATCCCCGGCGGCCTACGACGCGCGCCTCGCCGAGCTGATGGACTCGCTGCGGAGCGACGAGGCGGCGCGCGGGGCCGGGATCGTCCGCAGCCTATACGGCGACGCCGTCCATCGCGGCGTCAAGACCGGCGATGCCTTTACCCTCTGGGTCGAGCAGTCCGGCGGCGTCACCGTCAAGGACGACGATTCCTTCTGAGGTCGCCCGCCGATGGAAGTCGCCGAATGGCTGCGGCCCTCGTCGGGTCGAATCCTGCTCGCGGTGAAGGTCATACCGGGAGCGTCCCGATCCGGGCTCGCGGGTCTACGCGACGGCGCGCTGCTCCTGCGCGTCGCCGCTCCGCCGGAGAAGGGCAAGGCCAACGACGAGCTTCGCGCCCTGCTCGCCCGAGCGCTCGGGCTCCCGAAATCCGAGATCGTCCTCGTTTCGGGGGCGAATTCGAGACGCAAGACCCTTTCCCTTCCCCTCTCGGCGGAAGACGAACTGAGGCGGCTCGCGAAGGAATGACGCTTCCTCGATGCGGGGGAAATCCCGAGCCGGCGGCCGTGCCGGCCCGTTGATCGTCGCGCTCTCTCGACGCTACACTCCTCCTCCGCAGCCTGTCCAAGGAGTCGAAACATGGTCGAGACCAAGTCCGCCTGGAAAAGGATCATCGCCAGGGCGATCGCCGAGCGCGCGGCCGAGAAGGGCGTCGACCTAAGCCTGCCCGGAGCCGACGCGGTCGTGCTCGAGCGGCCGCCGAGGCCGGAGCTCGGGGATTTCGGCTTTCCCATGTTCCCCTACGCCAAGCTTTTCCGCGCGTCGCCGGCGCAGGTGGCGCAGGCCCTCGCGGCCTCCATCGCCCTCGATCCCGAGGCCGCGCATCTCGGCACCGCCTCCGCCGAGGGGCCCTATCTCAACGTGCGTCTGCGGCGCGCGGCCCTGGTCGGCGAAACGCTCGCGAAGGCGGTTTCTCCGGATTGGGGCAGGCTTTCCCTCCTCGCCGGCAGGAAGGTCATGGTGGAATTCTCGAGCCCCAACACCAACAAGCCTCTCCACCTCGGCCACCTTCGCAACGACGTCCTCGGCGAGTCGCTCTCGCGCATCCTCGCCTTCGCCGGCGCCGAGGTCCGCAAGATCAATCATCCCAACGACCGCGGCGTGCACATCTGCAAATCGATGCTTGCCTATCAGGCCTACGGCGAGGGGCGGACGCCCGCCGACGAGGGACTCAAAGGCGACCACTTCGTGGGCAAATACTACGTGCTTTTCAATAAGCTGAAGGAGGAGGATCCCGCCGCCGAGGCGAAGGCGCAGGAGCTTCTCGTCAAATGGGAAGCCAAGGATCCCGAAGTGCGCTCTCTCTGGCAAAAGATGAAAGACTGGGTCGTCGAAGGCATAAAGGTCACCTACGAGCGAACGGGCGTGGGCTTCGACCTCTACGACTTCGAGAGCGATACCTACGCCCTGGGCGTGGAGAACGTCCTCGCGGGTCTGGAGAAGGGCGTATTCTACCGGGAGGCGGACGGCTCCGTCTGGGCCGACTTCGAGGACATCGATCTCGACAAGAAGGTCTTTCTCCGCAAGGACGGGACGAGCCTCTACATCACGCAGGATATAGGCACGGCCATACTCCGCCACGAGGCATGGCCCTACGACCGGCTCATCTACGTGGTCGGCAGCGAGCAGCAGTACCACTTCAGGATCCTCTTCGAGACCCTCCGGCGACTGGGCTACGACTGGGCGAGCGATCTTCACCATCTCGCCTACGGGATGGTGAACCTGCCGTCGGGCCGCATGAAGACCCGCGAGGGGACTGTCGTGGACGCGGACGATCTCATCGACGAGCTGACGGCCCTCGCGGCCAAGGAAATCGAGGCCAAGGGCCGGGAGGAAGCCGTAGGCGACTCGGGCATCGTGGCCGAGAAGATAGCCCTCGGGGCTTTGCACTACTACCTGCTGCAGACCGGGCCCCTCAAGGACATGCTCTACGATCCCGAGCAATCCCTCTCCTTTTCGGGCGACACCGGACCTTACATCCAATACATGGGAGCGAGGGCCTCCTCGATCATCCGCAAGCACCTGGCGGGAGAAGGCAACGCGGCGAAGGGCGACCCCTCGCCCGATCGCCTGGTATCGGACGCCGACTGGGATTTGGTCAAGCGCATCGCCGCCTTGCCCGAGGCGGTCGAGGCCGCGGCCTCGGGCATGGAGCCCTCGCTACTGGCCGCCTATCTCCACGAGCTGGCCAGCGGCTTTTCGGCCTGGTACCGGGACAATCCCGTACTTACGAACCCCGACGCGGATCTCGCCGCGAGCCGTCTCGAGCTGGTCAAGGCGGTCAAGCGCAGCCTGGAGACCGCCGCGACCCTCCTCTGTCTGCCCTTTCTCGAGGCCATGTAGCGCCGGACGGATTGACATCGCCGCGAGTCGCGGTGTATAAAACAGCCCTAACTATTGCCATTATTGAGGTAAACCGGGATGTACGCCGTCGTAGAGTTCAAAGGGAAGCAATACCGCGCCGATGTAGGCGCTATTCTTAGGGTCGACAGCTTCGCGGCGGAAAAGGGCGCCGAGGTTTCGATGGACAAGGTCCTCCTCCTGTCGGGCGACAGCGTCAAGGTGGGATCCCCTTACGTGGCCGGGGCCGCAGTCAAGACTACCGTCCAGGACCAGGTCAAGGGCGACAAGGTCGTCGTGTTCAAGTACAAGCCGAAGAAAGACTACCGTCGCACCCAAGGCCATAGGCAACGCTATACCCTCCTCAAGGTGGAGGATATCCAGGGTTGATGCGAGGGGCCGGAGACCGCGGCGCAGGACCGGGATGATTCGAGCCAGCGTAGTCCTGGACGCAAAGTCCAATCTGCGCCGCTTCAGGGCCTCGGGGCATGCGCTCGCGGGCGATCGAGGCTACGATGTCGTGTGCGCCGCCTTTTCGGTTTTGGCGCGGACGGCGTATCGGGCCCTCGAGGCTCTGCCGGGCGTCGAAATCAGCGGTCGGGCGCCCGAGCCCGGCAGCCTGAGTTTCGATATCACGAGTCCCGCGGCCAGCGCCGAAAGGGCGGCCGGCGTAGCGGATTTCCTGATCGCCGGAATGGGCGACTTGGCCCGGGATTTTCCCGCGGCCGTCGAGTTCGTGCTTGAACGTAATTGGAGGGAATGACATATGGCGCACAAAGGCGTAAACGGCCGCGATTCCAACCCGCAGCATCTCGGAGTCAAAGCCTACGGCAACGAAGTCATCAATGCCGGCTCGATAATAGTCAGGCAGCGGGGTACCAAGATCCATCCCGGAGTCAATGTCGGCATCGGCAAGGACGATACCCTCTACGCGCTGGTCACGGGCAAGGTTTTCTTCAAGGAATTCCGCGGTCGTAAGTATGCCGGCGTCGAGGGCAAGCCGACCGAATAATCCCGGCGATCGTTACGGTTGACGGCACTAAACGCGGCTCGATGGGTTCATCGTCGAGAGCCGCCCCCGGCCCAGGGCCATGGGGCGGCTCTTCCGTTTCCAGGGGTGTTTGAAAGTGGTCAAATTCGCCGACGAAGCCACGATCTCCGTTTCCTCCGGCAAGGGAGGGGACGGCTGCGTCGCCTTCCGCAGGGAAAAGTTCATTCCCTTCGGGGGACCGGCGGGAGGGGACGGAGGCCGAGGTGGCGACGTCGTCTTCGAGGTGCGCCGGAATCTGCGCACCCTCGCCCAGCTGCGCTACCAGCAGAGCTTCAAGGCCGAAAACGGCCAACCTGGCATGGGCAAGAACATGCACGGCCGCGACGGCGCCGATGTCCTCATTTTGGTGCCGCCCGGAACGATGGTCTGGGACGCCGATACCGGCGAGATGCTCAAGGATTTCGGGCTGAACGACAAGAGCTCGCCCCAGGTCAAGGCGGGCGAAAGGTGGCTTTTCCTCAAGGGCGGGAAGGGCGGCTGGGGAAATACACATTTCAAGAACTCGGTGAACCAGGCTCCAAGGACCTTCCAACCCGGGCAACCGGCCAAGGCGGCGAAGCTGCGTCTGGAGATGCAGCTGATCGCGGACATAGGCTTCGTGGGCTTCCCCAATGCGGGCAAGTCTTCCCTCCTCGACCATTTCACAAACGCCCGGCCCAAGATCGCGCCCTATCCCTTCACCACCAAGATTCCCAACCTCGGAATGCTCACCATCCACGACCGGGACATGGTGCTCGCCGACATACCGGGCATCATCGAGGGCGCGCACGACGGCGCCGGCCTCGGCCTTCGCTTCCTGAAGCACATAGCGCGATCGAGCGCGCTCGCCTTCCTCGTGGACCTGTCCGAAGAGGCTTGGGAAAAGTCTTTCGGCATCCTTTTGGAGGAGCTGTCCTCCTACGCGCCCGGTCTGGCGGGCAAGCGGCGAGTCCTCGTCGCCACCAAGCTCGACCTGCCGGAATCCGCGGAGCGCTTCGCGGCCTTCAAAACCGCCCATCCCGAAGAGCGCGTCTTCGGCATCTCGGTCTTCTCGGGCGAGGGAATCGACGAGCTGCGCGAGGCTTTTCTCGCCCTCGTCGTCGAAGCCGAGGCCTCCTCCGGCTCGCCCTCGTCCGGCGTAGAGGATATTTTCGCCCTCGGGGCTCCAGAGGTCCCGGATTGAGGATTCTCGTCCTCGGCGGAAGCTTCAATCCGGTTCATGTCGGACATTTGATAATGGCGGAGGAGGCGCGCGACGAATTCGGCTACGACCTCGCCCTCCTCGTGCCTTCCTTGCGCCCCCCGCACAAGAGCGTCTCGGACGAGCCCGGGGCGGATCGTCGCGTCGAAATGCTGCGCCTGGCCGTCGGCGACGACGCGTCGTTGGCCGTCGACGCCTGCGAGATAGAACGGGGCGGCACTTCGTATACGATCGACACGCTCGAGGACTTGCGCTCGCGCTATCCCATCGAAGGAAGGCTCGGCCTTCTCATCGGCGACGATCTGGTCCCCGGCTTCCCTTCCTGGCGCAAGCCCGAGGAGCTGGAAGCGGCGGCCGACTTGATCTGCGCGCACCGGTGGAGCACGGACGAGCTGCCTTTGCCCTTTCGGCATCGCTACGCCCACAATAGCATCGTCCGAATCTCGAGCAGCATGGTCCGAGAGCGCATCGCGGCCGGCAAGCCCTTCAGGCGCCTCCTGCATCCCGAGGTCTTCGGCTATATCGTGGAGAACGGCCTGTATGGACTCCGCTAAGCTGTGCCGCGTCCTCGATAAGCGCCTGGGCGAGTTCCTCTCCGCCGAGCGGGCGGCCCACTCGCGGAGGGTAGCCGAGCTTGCGGCTACCCTCTGCGCGCGGGAAGGCTTAGGCGCCTCGCGCGGGAGGGCGGCCGGGCTGGCTCACGACATGTGCAAGGAGATGTCGAGGAAATCCCAACGAGAGCTCGCCGCGCTATTCACGGGAGCCGCGCCGGTCGATTCCGCGTCGAGCGCCCTGATGGCGGACAAGGTCGTCCATGGACCGGCGGCGGCCGCCCTTCTCGCGCGGGATTTTTCCGTGAACGATCGGGAGCTCCTCGATGCCGTAGCCCTCCACACCCTGGGCAAGCCGGGGATGGGCGACCTTGCCGCCGTCATTTATTGCGCCGACAAGCTCGAGCCCGGCCGCGAGCGGCTGGACGACGGCTACCGCGATCGATGTCTGGAGCTTCCCTTGGATAAAATGCTCCTCGCAGTCGTCACGGGAGTGATCGGCTGGATGCGCGCCCAAGGCAAGGCCGTTGCGCCCGAGACTATGTTCCTATACAGTACCCTCGTTCGCGAGGCCGACAAGCTATGAAGCGCTATTCGTTCGATAAGAGCTCCATTCTCCTGTTTTGCATCCTCGGGATCCTGGCCGCGACTCTCGTCTTCCTGTCCCTTTCGCTGCGCTCCGACGCGGTGGATCAGGCGATGAAAACCGATCGCATACTGGACTTGGCCGTCATCATCGAGAACGGGGGGAAGCCCGTTTCCACGCAGCTGTTTTTCTTCTACCCCTCCAACGGACGCGGCGCCCTCCTCGACGTGCCCGGCGAAACGGGCCTCATCATAAAGTCGCTCAACAAGGTGGATAGGATCGACGTGCTCTACGACAGGCGAAGGCCGCGCGCCTACGTCGATGAGGTCGCGGGCTTGCTCGGCGCGAGCGTTCCCTACTGGCTGGTGCTGGACGAGCATGGTCTTGCCTCGACCGTCGACCTCCTGGAGGGTTTGGAGTTGTTCATCCCCTCGAAGATCAGCCTGGCCGGTCCCCCTCCAGCATCGCTGCCATCGGGAGCCCTCGTGCTCGACGGCGATAAAGTCGCCCAATTCGCCTTCTATAAAGATCCCGACGAGACGGACTCCGACCTCATCGCGAGAAGGCAGCTGCTCTTCCAGTCCCTCGTTCGCCGACTGGGCGAAAAGTCAGACTGGATCACGAAACCGGGGGTTTTCCCGGCATTCAGGAAGAACATAAAAACGAATCTCAGCCCGGACAGCCTGCGGCGGCTGATTTCCGAGATTTCCAAACTCGACGCCGATCGGCTCGTGCTGCAAAAAGTCACCGGCGTCTATCGCGTCGTCGACAACAAAAGGCTGCTCTTCCCGCATTATGACGGAGAGCTCGTACGCGATATCGTCAAGCAGACTCTCAATGCCCTGGCCAATTCGGGCTCCTCGTCCCCCGCGGACAAGATCTTTACCCTCGAGATCCAAAACGGCACGGCGATAAAGGGGCTCGCCAAGAAAGCGGCCGAGATATTCCAGAGCTTCGGCTACGATGTCGTATCCGTCGACAACGCCGACAGGGAGGATTACGACAAGACCCAGGTCATCGATCGGTTCTCCAACCCCGACGCCTCGAAGAACATCGCGAACGTCATTCGATGCTCGGCGACGAGCCAACAGTCCGTCGCCCAGGGCGAGGCCGTGGCGGATTTCACGATCATCCTAGGAAAGGACTTCAATGGCAGGTATTGTTCCCAGTAGCGGCGAGGCCGCTTTGTCGCTGGCGGCTACGCTCGCCGACCACAAGAGTCTTGACGTGGTCGTGCTCGACGTATCCGCCCAGGCCAGCTGGACCGAGCGTTTCGTGGTCGCCACGGCGACGAGCCTGGCCCATCTTCGCGGCCTCGCCCGCTTCATAGACGAGGAGCTGCCTGGCCTGGGCCTCGCGAGGCTCCGCCGGGGAAGCGCGGCCGACGACGACGAATGGCTCCTCATCGACCTCGGCGGGATAATCGTGCACCTGATGACCGAGAGCGCAAGGTCGTTCTACGAGCTGGAGAAGCTCTGGTTCCAATCGCCCGCGGTTCGCGTCGATCCCTCCGAGCCCCCGTCTCCGATCTGACGATCGCCTCGCGGTGATCCGCAAGCGGTTGCGGACCGGATCTGAAGATGGCTTGCGCATGTGAAGATTTGGCCGCCGACGGGCGGCCCGGGCGTTTATCGGGAGCGGCGGTTATTCGTCGAAATCGTCGTAGTCGACGTCGTCATCGTAGTTGAAGTCGTCTTCCTCTTCCTCGGACTCGTCGTCGTCGAAATCGTCGCCGGCTTCGTCTTCGTCGTCGTCGAAATCGTCGTCATCGTCGAAGTCCTCATCGGCATCGTCGAAGCCGTCTTCCTCGACGTCGTCGAATTCCTCTTCTTCCTCGAAATCGTCGTCTTCGTAATCGTCGTAGCTGTCGTCGAAGAATAGCCCGCCCGATCGGGTCGGGTCGCGATACCGGTAATCGGAAACGGCTGCAAGCGCAAGTTCGGGAGCCTCGTCCAGCGCGGGTTCGCCGTTGGTGGGGATCATGCCTCATTCCTCCCTGGTTTAAGCGGCTCCTCCGACAGAAGAGCCAGCCGACGGATGGGCGAGACCTCGAAGCGTCGCGCCCCATGCCAATCGAAAATCTAAAAGAGTATTCGCCGGTCTGTCAACTACGATTGTACAAATTATCTATGCGTCTTTTCGATAGTTTGGCCCGATTCGAGCGGGGTTTGACAAGTGACGGCATATATGTATAATACCTTCCTCAAATGGCGGAAAGCGTCCGCATCCAGGCAGCGGCAAAGGTCAATTTGCATCTCAGGGTCTACGGTCGTCGAAAGGACGGCTTTCACGGGATCCTGAGCCTGTTCCAAGCCCTTACCCTCGCGGATTCCCTCGTCATCAGGTCTTTGAAAGAATCCGATACCATCGAAGTCGAAGGTGATTTCGATTGCCCGAAGCAGTGTACTTCGGTGTATAAGGCCGCCTTGGCCTATCGCGAGGCTACCGGGGTAAAGCGCGGCCTATCGATTTCGGTCGACAAGCGTATTCCCGCGGGAGCGGGCCTGGGCGGGGGATCCAGCGATGCGGCGGCGGTCCTGATCGGGCTGGAGGCGCTCCTCTCGGGCGGCCTGAGCGCCTCGGGCCTGGCGAGCCTCGGCGCTTCGATCGGGAGCGACGTTCCTTTTTTCCTATCCGCGGCGGCCGCCATCGTTTCCGGACGGGGCGAGATAGTCAGTCCCATCGAGGCTCGAGACGATTACAGCCTCGTTCTCGTCTTCCCGGGAGAAGCCGTGTCCACCGCCTGGGCCTATTCGCTCCTGGACGGCGAGAGACCCGACGATTCCGCCGAGCCTGACCTTGGTCGGGAGGATATAGGCCGAGCCTATCGCGGCGAAATTCGGGCCTGGCCTTTTGCCAACTCTTTCGAGGGGCCGGTCGGCCGGGCAAGGAGCCGGATACTCGAGGCAAAGGGACTCGTGCTGGGCCTGGGAGCCTCCTTCGCGGCCATGAGCGGCTCGGGTAATTCGATATTCGGCGTTTTCGAGGACGAGACGCTCGCCCGGGCGGCGGTGGAAAAACTGGGAAAGATGGGTTTCGACGCCCGCGCCGCGTCACCGCTTGCGCGTTGTACTTCCCTCGATTAGAATCGAACGGTATAACTACCGGGCGTTCGCAAGGAGAGTCGCAGCCATGGAGATCACGGATATCCGCATCCGAAGGGTCACGACCGAAGGCAAGCTCAAGGCGTACGTTACGGTAACCTTCGACGATTGCTTCGTGGTGCACAATGTCAAGATAATCGAGGGCAAGAGCGGCGTATTCATCGCCATGCCGAGCCGGAAGACGAGGAATGGGGAATACAAGGATATAGCGCACCCGATTCACCCCGATTTTCGGAGCCGCCTCCAGGATCGCATCCTCGAGGCATACGAGGCCGCGCCGCTTTCCGACGCGTCATCCGCCGACTTCGACTGATATCGGTTCTTCCAGTATAGAGCGATCGTACTGGGACGTCGGCAAGCGGTAAGCCATCGGACTTTGGCTCCGACATTCGCAGGTTCGAATCCTGCCGTCCCAATTCTAGCGCATAAGAGCGTTTTCAAGGAGACTTCATCATGGATCAATCCGTATTAACAGCCGTCGTCCGGGAGAAGACAACCAAGGGCGAGCTGAATCAGCTTCGCGCCAAGGGCCAGATACCCGCCGTCATCTACGGGGGAGGCGAGAGCGCGACCCACGTTCTTCTCGACGAGAAGGAATTCCTCAAGGTAGCCTCGGGTATTTCGGAAAGCACCATTCTCGGGATCGAGGTCGCGGGCAAAAAAAGGCGCGCCTTCGTAAAGGCGCGCCAGCGGGACAGCCTGACCAACAAGATCATTCACGTCGATTTCCTGGAGGTCGTTTCGGGCCGCCTGATCCACGCCCGCGTTCCCTTGCGCCTGGTCGGCAGCCCGGTCGGCGTCCGCGAGGGAGGCATCCTCGAGAATCCCGCCCATGAAATAGTGGTGCAGTGCGATCCGGATTTCCTCCCCGAGAAAATCGACGTCGACGTATCCGAGCTTCACGCCAACCATTCCATTCACGTTCGGGAGCTCCCGGCCTTGGATAAAGTGAAGGTCCTCAGCAGCCCGGAGCTCGTCGTGGCGGTCGTCAAGTTCGCCAAGGAAGAGGTAGTCGAGACGCCCGTCGCCGCGGCCGCCCCAGTCGAGGGCGCAGCTCCCGCAGCCGGCGCCGCTCCCGCGGTCGGGGCCGCTCCCGCGGCAGGCGCCGCTCCCGCTCCCGGCGCCGCTCCTTCGAAAAAGGAAGAGAAGAAGTGACGGACCGCCGGGAGGCGGACTCGGTCGGGCGCGGAAGCGCGCGACCGAGGGCCCGGACCGCCCGGTCGCCGACGAGGGGGGCTCTTAAACCCTCTGTTTTCTAGTCATGGCCCGTGCGCATTGCAGAATCGAGTCCATTCTCCTCGACTTCCTTGCGAAGAGAGGGCTCGTCCGGGGTCTCCGGATAGCTGTCGCCTATTCCGGGGGGCCGGATTCCACCGCCCTGCTCGCCGCCTTGTCGGCGCTCTCCCTTTGCCGCCCCATAGCCCTGTACGTCGATCATGGCCTACGGGAAAGCAGGGAATTGGAAGAGGAAATGGCCCTCGTCCGAAGGACCAGCGCCGCGCTGGGAGCCGGTCTCATCGTCGCGCACCTGCGCCGGGGAGCCGTGCTCGAAAGGGCCAAATCGGAGAACGAGGGAGTCGAAGCCGCGGCCAGACGTTTTCGCTATGCCGCATTCCGTTCGGCGATGACGAAAAGCGGGGCCCAGGCCGTTCTCCTGGCTCACACCATGGACGACCAAATCGAAACGGTCCTCATGCGCCTCCTCGGCGGGTCGGGCGCCGGAGGCCTCATAGGCATACCCGAGGCATCGGGGCCTTTCCTGAGGCCCTTCCTCGGAATACGGAAGGCCGATCTGCTTTCGTACCTGGAGGGGAAAGGAATCGCCTACTCCAGGGATTCCACCAATTCGTCGGGGGAATACCTCAGGAATCGAATACGCATCGGCCTCCTTCCGTTCTTGGACTCGAGCTTCCCCGGATGGAGAACGGGCCTGGCGAGGGCTTCCTTCAAAGCGGCGATGGACGAAGAAGCATTGTCGGCCGCCGCCGAGACTCTGGCCTTCGTAGCGTCGAAGGACCAGCCGGGGCTTTCTTCGGTGCCGAGCGACTTGCTTTTGAGCTCTCCGCGAGCCGTCGCGTCCAGGTCCATCATCAGCGCGGCGGGCGAGCTGCTCGGAAAGGCGCGCTTCTCGTCCCGGATGGCCGCCGCCGCACTCGACGCTCTCGGGCGCGGGGATGCCGCCGGATACAAGGGCGCCGGACTCGAGCTTCGCATACGCGACGGCCGCGTCTCGATGCGCCGCGGCCTTGATTTTCCGCGTCATGGCGGATATTTTGTACTTATTGAACGACCTTGCAGTATCCGTGTCGGCCCTATCTTCGTTCGCGCCTCTTGGAACGGAGGAAGTCCCTCCGGAATCCGATCCGATGCCTTCACCTTCCCTCTCGTGATACGATCGCGAAGGCCTGGCGACGCTATCGTATTCAAGGGTGGGACGAAGAGGCTGGATATCCTCTTCTCCGAGTGGGCTTTGCCGGAGTCCGCTCGAAGAGCGACTCCGGTCGTCGAGGATCGCCGCGGAATCGTCGCCGTGCTCGGCGCGGCGTTCGGAGGCCGGGATAGGTTCCGCGCGAGCCTATCGGGAACGGGTCGTTCCGAAGACGGCGCGCGTCGCCTCTCTGTCATTGTGAAAGGAGCCTGAGTCCCGATGGATTTCGACGATCAAAATCCGCCTCCCCAGCGTAAGAACGGACAGGGACCCGAAGGGCCGGCCCGCGGCAGCAGGGCTGCCCTCGCCCTTTTCCTATCCTTGGGCGTGCTGTTTTCCGCCCTGTTCCTGTTCAACGACCATGGGGCCGCCAACGAGATTACCTATTCTTCCTTTCTCAACAGCCTCGATCAGGGAGACGTGGATTCGGTCAAGATCCTCGACCAAGCGGAGATCCAGGGTACGCTGAAGGGCAAGACGGGGGCGCAGGCCGTCTTCAAGACGATGATCCCTTACGCCGACCCCGATCTTCTCGCGCGCCTGCGGGTCAAGGAAGTAAAGGTTTCCGGCGGGATCAAGGGCGCGAGCCCCTGGCAGATCATCATCGAGTTCGCTCCGTGGCTCTTCGGCTTTTTCATCATCTGGCTGATGCTCAGGCAGGTGCAAGGGAACAACAAGGCCTTCAGCTTCGGCAAGAGCCGGGCCAAACGCTACGTCGAACCCACGAAGAAAACGACCTTCGCCGACGTCGCCGGCCAAAAGGAAGCCAAATACGAGCTTCTGGAGGTCGTCGATTACCTGAAGAACCCGCAGAAATTCGTGAAGATGGGTGCGCGCATTCCCAAGGGCGCGCTTCTCATAGGCATGCCGGGTACCGGCAAGACCCTCCTCGCCAAGGCGGTGGCGGGCGAGGCCAACGTACCCTTCTTCCACATGTCGGGCTCGGACTTCGTGGAGATGTTCGTCGGCGTCGGCGCCAGCCGCGTCCGCGACCTCTTCGAACAGGGAAGGCGGAGCGCTCCGTGCATCATCTTCATCGACGAGCTCGACGCGGTCGGCCGCACTCGCGGCGCCGGTTACGGCGGGGGACACGACGAGCGCGAGCAGACCCTCAACCAGATGCTCGTGGAGATGGACGGCTTCGATACCAAGGACGGCGTCATCATCCTGGCGGCGACGAACAGGCCCGACGTCCTCGATCCGGCCCTCCTCAGGCCCGGGCGCTTCGATCGCCAGGTGGTCGTCGCGATGCCCGACGTCCAGGAACGGGAAGATATACTCGCGATCCATATGAAGCGCATACCCGTCGATCCGGACGTGGACGTCAGGCGATTGGCGCGGGCCACGCCCGGCACCTCCGGCGCGGATCTGGCGAACCTCGTCAACGAGGCGGCGCTTTTCGCGATCCGCAAGAATAAGGTCACGGTCTTCATGGACGATTTCGAGGACGCCCGCGACAAGCTGCTCATGGGCGTGGCCCGAAAGAGCCTCGTCATCACCGACGAGGAGAAGCGGGCCACGGCGGTCCACGAGGCGGGGCACGCCCTCCTCCATTACCACCTCGCCCATTCCGATCCCCTGCATAAAGTGACGGTCGTGCCCAGGGGCAGGGCCCTCGGCCTGTCGATATCGCTTCCCGAGAAGGATGTCTACTCGCGCGCCAAATCCTGGCTGGAGGACCGGATCGCCATCATGTACGGCGGCTACTCGGCGGAGCGGATCGTCTACGGAGAGACCACCACCGGCACGGCCCAGGACATCCGCCAGGCTACGGATTTCGCGCGCAAGATGGTTTGCGAGTGGGGGATGGCGGAGCAGATGGGTCCCGTGGCATACGGCCAGGAGGAAGAGCCCATCTTCATCGGCAAGGAGATCGCCCAGCACAAGGACTATTCCGAGAATACGGCGATGCGTATCGACGAAGCCATCAAGAAGATACTCGAATCGGCCTTGAACCGAGTCACCGCCATACTGACGGAGCATCGCGATCAACTGGAAAAGCTCGCCGATGCCCTCGTGGCGAGGGAGACTCTCGAGGATGCCGAGGTGCGCGTACTTCTCGGTTTCGCTCCCCGCGAGGGGAGGGCATAGCCATGCCGGCCGGGCGCGCGACTGCCATAGTCGCCCTGGCCATGGGGATCGTCGCTTCGTCGGGCTCCCTTGCCTACGCAGAGGACCAGGGAGGTATCGATACCGTGGCGCGAGCCTTGTTCGATGCCGCCCGCCGATCGGCGAGCGTCGGCGATTGGACGGGCGCGACGGCCTACCTCGGCGAGGCGGCGTCCCAGGACCCCTTAGACTCTGACGTGCTCTATCTGGGCGCTCTAGCCAAGGTGAAGCAGGGGCTTCCCCTCGGAGACGCGCTCGGCGACCTGAACGCGTCGCTCGCGGCCGGTCGATTTCTCTACTATCGGGCGCGCGACGCGTCCATCCTCAAGGCCGAGATCCTCGTACGGGAACGCCGCTGGCAGGAAGCCCTGGACGCTCTCGGGCCGTCTTCCTCGGCCTCGGCCGTCGATCCCTCGTTCCTGCAAATACGCGCGCGCGCCTATGCCGGAATGGGAAATGTCGACGCCTTCGTCGCCGAATTGCGCGACGCCTTCGCCCGTTTCCCCGACGACCCGTCCTTTCCGCGTCTATTCCTGTCTCGAGCGGGAAAGATCCCTTTCTCGGAGGCCTCGAGGGAGCTTGGCAAGACGATCTTGAGCCGCCTGAGCCGTTATTCGACGGTCGATCCCGAGCTTCCCGTACTCGCCGCGCCCCTCATGGCGGATATATCGTCGAAGAGGGACGCGGTGCTCGCCTATAGGGCCGCAGGGGGATCGAGCCCCGCCGCGACTCTGCGGGCGCTCGAATACGGAATCGTCGACGAGGCGGCGGCGGCGAAGGAACTCCTTTCGGGTTCGGGCCCGGCCGAATTGCGGGACCTCGACTCCCTTCTCGCCCTGGCCGGCAGCCCGGCGGGCAGGAACGCGATCGTCTCGGCACTCCTCGCATGGTCGGGAAAGGTCGAGTCGGACTCCGACGGCGACGGAATCGCCGAGGCGAGCTTCTCGGTCGATAAAGGGCTGGTGACGGACTGGGCCCTCGATTCGAGACAGGACGGCGTAGAGGACGAGCGAGGCGCCTTCGCCGACGGCCTTCCATCCTCGATCATCCTCTATCGCGGTGGCGCGGAGATCGACGTAGCCTATTCGGCCTATCCCGCGGTCGCTTCGGTCGCCTTCGTCGAGAAGACCCAGAAGCGCAGCTTTTCCTTTTCTCCCGAGGCCTTCGCGTTCGCTCCCATCGCAATGCGGCCCTTCGCGGGCGAAGGCACGTCGACCATCTACTTCCCGAGCGCGAATCCCGTCGACGATCCGACCGAGACCTCCTGCGCGACGAAGGCATTGAGCGTCGCCGTCGAATCGGGCGCGTCTCGCGAAGTGACTCTTTTGGACAAAGGGACGCCCCTTTCCTCGACGACCTACCGGGACGGGCGGCTGTATTCGACGACCTCCTATCAAGCCGAGCAATACGATGAGTCAGGCGCTACCAGAACAC
>CAVZVX010000119.1:0-11865 GCA_963778775.1 uncultured Spirochaetota bacterium
CCGGCAAGCCGGGAGCGGCTTGGGCCAACTCACCCGCCTCGGCGGGGCGAGCCTCCTTTCCCCCGATGAGGTAGCGAGACTGGGCAACCGGATCCAGCGCTTTTTCATGGAGCGGACTCGCCTGTCGATCCCCGTGCTGATCCACGAGGAAGCCTGCTCGGGCTATCTGACCAAGGGGGCCACGATTTTCCCCCAGGCGATCGGTCTCGCGGCGAGCTTCGACCCGGGGCTCGTGAACGAGATGGCCGCGATCATCCGCGCTCAGATGATGGCCCTCGGGGCAAGGCAGGCTCTGGCGCCGCTTCTCGACGTGACCCGCGATCCGCGCTGGGGCAGGACGGAGGAGACTTTTGGCGAGGATCCCTATCTCGTCTCGAGGATGGGCGCCGCCTTCGTCGGAGGCCTTCAGGGCGAGAGCCTGCGAGCGGGGGTGATCGCGACGGGAAAGCACTTCGCGGGTTATGGTTGCCCGGAAGGCGGCATGAACTGGGCGCCGGCGCGCATCCCCCCGCGGGAGCTCCTCGACACCTATCTTTTCCCCTTCGAGGTGGCGGTACGTCAGGCCAAGCTCCAATCGATTATGCCGGCCTACAACGAGCTCGACGGCATCCCCTGCCATTCCAACGAGAAGATGATTTCAGGCATCCTGCGGGACAGGTGGGGCTTCGGGGGCATCGTCGTCAGCGACTACTTCGGCATCGATACGCTCCGAGAGCACCATCGCTCTGCTCCCGATAAGGCAGCTGCGGCGGTCCAGGCCCTGGAAGCCGGGATTGACGTCGAGCTCCCGAGTGTGGATTGCTACGGGGCAGGACTCGAGGGGGCTATATCAGTCGGAGCGGCGCGTGGCGACCTCATCGACGCCGCGGTCTCCCGAGTGCTCAGGAAGAAATTCGAGCTCGGGCTTTTCGACGAGCCCTACGTGGACGAGTCGCTCGCGATGAGCCGCCTCAGGCGCCCCGAGCAGGGCAAGGTCGCCCTGCGAGCGGCCCTCGAGTCGATCATACTCCTCAAGAACGACGGCGTGCTTCCGCTGGGCGCCGGGGCGAGGCGCCTCGCCGTGATCGGCCCGAACGCAAACGAGATCCGCAACATGCTCGGCGACTATACCTTCCCCGCCCACATCGAGTCGCTCCTCGATATGGCGAAGGACAATTTCGGGAATACGCCCTTGCCGGACAACATCTCCGCGCTCCGGATAGAGCTGCCGCCCATGGAGAGCGTGCTCGCCGGGATACGGAAAGCATCTCCGCAGACCGAGCTATTGTACGCCAAGGGCTGCGAAGTGATCGGGGGAGACCGCGGAGGCTTCGCCGCAGCGATCGAGGCGGCCTCGAGATCGGACGCGGTCGTCGCCGTCATGGGCGACAAATCCGGCCTCATCGAGGAATGCACGTCCGGCGAGGCGCGCGACCGGAGCTCCCTCGAACTGCCGGGGTTGCAGCGCGAACTCTTGGAGGCGCTGGCCCGAGTCGGCAAGCCCTTGGTGCTGATCATCATTTCCGGTCGGCCCCTGTCCCTGCAATGGGAAGACCGGCACGCGTCGGCGATCATGTACGCCTGGCTCCCTGGGAAGGCCGGAGGCGAGGCCATTGCCTCGGTGCTTTTCGGGGCGGTATCGCCAGCCGGGAGGGCCCCGATCAGCTTCCCCCGAACGGTCGGGCAGGTCCCGGTTTTCTACGCGCACAAGCCCTCGGGCGGCCGCAGCCACTGGAAAGGCGACTATGTGGATGGCCCGACTTCTCCGCTGTATCCCTTCGGCCACGGGCTTTCCTATTCGCGTTTCTCGTATTCTGAATTCGCGGCTCCTCCTTTCATCGAGATCAGACAGGACTTCGAAATCTCATTCATTCTCGAGAACGAGGGGGCATCGGCCTCGGACGAGGTGCCCCAGCTTTACGTCCACCGGGCCGCGGCCGGGATCACCGTGCCGATCCGCGAGCTCATCGGATTCGTCCGACTTCCATTGGATGCCGGTGGGCGCAAGAAAATAGTCTTCCGATTGTCCACTGAGCAACTAGGTCATTACGACCACGACTTCGACTATGTCGTGACTCCCGGCGAAGTCGAGTTCTTCATCGGGGCCTCTTCGGGCGACATACGATTGTCCGGATCCAGTCGACTGAAGGGCGAGGGGTGGAAACCTGACCGTTCTCGATACGAGACTCTCGTGTTTTTTATGGATCTCTGACATTGAATGCTTATTCAATCGAGTTATCTTTTGTAAGGTTTTTGCGCTAGATTAAAGTCCATGCCTGACCATGCGAGAACGACCATCGGCCTGTTCCTGGACAACTTTTACGGGGAATACGGTTCTCGAGTATGGGCTGGGGCATCAGGCGCCGCCGAAGAGCTGGGGGTAGCGCTTGTCTCTTACATGGACAATTCCATCGACGATCCGAGCATCGTCGCCTTCGGGGGGAACGGGCCGTTCGGATTGGCAGTGCCTGGAGCCCTCGACGGGCTGATCGTCCTTCATCCCTCGCTCGCCGATAGCGTGTCCAAGGAACGCTTCAACGTCTTCCTCGATACCTTTTCGTCCCTGCCTGCGGCCCACGTGAGCATCGACGACGAAGCCCTGAGCCGAGTCGTCGTGGAGAACCACGCCGGCATGCGAGAGCTTGTCGATCACCTTATCGAGAGCCACGGGCGCTCGCGGATCGCCTTCATCCGCGGGCCTGAGGGGGTGGGCGACGCCGAGGCCCGCTTTGACGCCTATCGCGCCTCGCTGGCATCGCACGGTATTCCCTTCCGGCCTTCCTTGATCCGGAACGGAGACTTCCGCCGGGACTCGGGCACCCTCGCGGCGGCCAGTCTGCTGGACGCGCGGGAAAGCTTCGATGCCCTCGTCGCCGCGAACGACTACATGGCCATCTATGCGATGAAGGAGCTTCAGCGTCGAGGCATCCGCGTCCCCGACGAAGTCTCGGTCGCTGGCTTCGACGACGTTCTCGCTTCAAGAAGCAGCGTGCCGGGGCTGTGTACGGTACACCAACCCATGGAGGACCTGGGCGCCGAGGCGCTCAGGCTCGCTTGTCTGCGAGATTCGCGACGGGAAGGTTCGGGCCGAACGCCGATCCTTGCCCACGCGTCTGATTCCGCGGCGTTCCTGCGGTTGCTTCTCGATCGGCGCGACGGGGATCCAGGTCCCGAAATCAAAGGATCCCATCATAGGCATGGTCGAATACGCCGCCCTCGCGAGGGCCCTTGCCCAGGATTCGGAAGCCGGATTCCAGGCTCTCTTCGAGGAGGCGGTTCTAACGGCTTACGAACGGGGAGTGCCGGTCTTGGCCTGGCAGGAGGTTGCGCACTGTTTGACGAGTGATCTTCCCGCAGGCGCGCAATTGGACGCGGAGCGCTCGATAGCCAAGTTCCTCTCGGCCCTGCAGGACGAGATCGCTTCCCGCGTTCTCCTGGCGCGTATAGAGGAGGAATCCGTATTCGACCAGCTCTCCAGCAGCCTTCTCGGCTCTTCCGACGCCGAGGCGGTGAGGAAGGTCCTGGAAACCGAGCTTTCCGGCCGCTCCGCCTTTTTTTGCCTGTCGCTTTTTGCGGGGGATGATAGGGCCGAGGTGCTCTTCTCTACGGACAGGGCGCTCGAGGGGGTTCCCTTCGCCCCGCGACTCCTCGTCCCGGGCGGCACGGACTCCCTGCCCCTTCGCTCCGACATTCTCGTCTTCCCCCTGGCCGACCGAGACGAGGCTTTGGGATTCTTCGCCTGCGCCGCACAAGGCCGCCAGCCTTCGTTCCTGGAGGCCCTGCGGGACCAGCTGGTAGGAGCTCTCAAGAGGGCCCGCCTCATCGCGCGCATCCGCGAGCGCAGCGATGCCTTCGAGCGGAGGGTGGACGAAAGGACCTCCGAGCTTTCCCGCGCGTTCGCGAAGCTCGAGTCCGCGAACGAGAAGCTCGAGCGCCTCTCCACGATCGACGAGCTGACGGGGCTGTACAACAGGAGGGGGTTTTTCGACCTGGCGGGCAAGCAGTTCGACATTGCGCGGCGCCGCGGCTCCTGCATCCTGCTGATCTACTTCGACATGGACTCGCTCAAGCTGATAAACGATCTTTACGGTCATGCCGAGGGCGACGAGGCGATAAAGACGGTAGCGGGAGTCCTCTCCAAGTCCTTCAGGCAGACCGACGTCATCGCCCGTCTCGGCGGCGACGAATTTACGGTGCTCGCCATCGACAGCACGATCAATGAGTGCATCGGCATCATCCGGCGAATGCAGGCACTCCTCGACGAATACAACGTGCGCTCGGGCAAGGCCTACGACCTCGCCTTCAGCTTCGGCGCCGCTCCCTCGATGGGGAATCCGGGCAAGAGGCTCGACGAGCTCATGTCCGAAGCCGATGCGCGCCTCTACGAGGCCAAGCGGTTGAAGAAGGATTCGCGGCAGAATGGCCCTTTGCCCCGGGATACGCTTGAGCGATAGGAACGTACGTCCTATGGGCGGATTTCGAGACCCGGATTCCCCTCATGGAGGCCGGGGGCGCGGGGCGCGGAAAGCCTCCGTCCGGGATGGAAATTCGGCGGCTTGACGGGAGGCCGGAGCGCAGTAGAATCGATGCCGGAGAGAAAGAAGGTCCATTGTCACCCATGAGCGAAAGCGGGGAGAGAAAGGCGATCGCGCTCTTCCTCAATCAGGTTCACGGCTATTTCCAGGCCTCCATTCTGCGCATCGTACGGAAATTCGCCGAGGGAGCCGACCTTGATCTCTTCGTCCTGGCCGGGCTGTCCTTGCGGAGGAACGCCTCCTCGAGGAGGATACGCAATCCGGCCCTCGATCTGGTAGCATCGCGCCGCGTCGCGGGAATCCTCCTCGCGGGTACCATCATCGAGGTCGACGAGCGGGAGCCCATCTCGGAGTTCCTGCTCGACCTGGGGAAGCCCGCCTTCTCGATCTCGAACCGCCTGCCCGGCCTGCCCTGCGTGCTCTCCGACAGTCGCACGGGAATCATCGGCGCCGTCGAGCACCTCGTTCAGGTCCATGGCAGGAAGAGGGTCGCCTTCCTCGGGGGCCCCGAATGGAGCTATGAATCCACGGATCGGCTCGAGGCCTTCCGCGAAGGCCTCAGGGGGCTCGGCCTCGAGCCGGACCCGTCGCTGGAATTCCCAGGAGACTTCATCCACCAATCGGGACGCGCCCTGGCCGAGGCCAGGGCGCGGGGATCCGTTCCGCCTTTCGACGGCCTCATAGCCGCGAACGACGCGATGGCCGTCGGCTTCCAGGCGGCGGGAGAGGCCCTGGGTCTCGACGTCCCCCGCGAGGTCGCGCTTTGCGGCTTCGACGACGATCCCGAGGCCCTCGTCCTGTCGAAGCCGTTGTCCACGATCCGCCAGCCCTTCGTACGGCTCTACCAGGTCGCGGGCGAGGCCCTCCTCGCCCAGATGGCGGGCGGTCCGCCTCCGACCGAGAATATCTACGTGCCGACCGAGTTCGTGGTGCGCGAATCCTGCGGCTGTACGGTTTCACGCGTTATTCCCTCGAAGGGGTGGCATCGGGCGGCAACCGTGGACCTCGGTGGGGAAGCCTCCTCCGAGCGGCCTTCGGCCGATGGAATCGACGCGGGCAGGCTCCTTTCCGCGCTCGAGGCCGAGGCGCGCGGGAGGGCCGGCCCGGGGTCCTTCCGCCGCGAGGTCGAGGCGGTCCTGAAGACCCTCATGAGCGCGGAGATGGACCCGGCCGACCTGCCCTCCGCGCTTTCCGGAATGTTCTCTACGATCGCCGCGAGCGAGGGGAGCTCGGAATGGATTGCGAGAGGCCGGGCCCTCCTCCTCGAGGGCGAACTCCTCATGGCGAGGGCGATCGAGGACGGGCATATCCGCGACATCCGCTATCTCCGGAGCGCGCTCGCCCTCATCAACACCTTCTCGCAGGAAATCGGGAAGGTACGCATAGAGGAGCGGGGGCGGCTGGCGGAACCGGGAGCGCCGCTCCTGGCCCGAGAAATCGCCGAGACGCTGGATCGCACCCTCCCCGAGGCCCGCATCGGGCATTGCGTCATGAGCCTTTTCCCCGAGGGAGGGTCGGAGGAATCCCCCGAGGAATCCCTGCTCTGCTATTCCCTCGGCGCGAGGCGGGCGAGCGGGGCCGTCCCGCTGTCTTTCCCTACCTCCGACATACTCCCGGACTCGGCCCTGCCTCCTGTCACGGGGCATTTCTCCTGCATCGTCCTCCCCCTCGTCGATTCCGACCTGGTCTTCGGCTTCATCTTCTTCCATGACGCGGGCTCGGGGCAGGACTATTCCATGCACGAGATATTCAGGTCGCAGATCTCGAACGCACTGGGCAGGGCGCGGATCATCGCTGAGCTCTTCGAAAGGGAAACCCGCGAGCGAGTCGAGGCCGAGAAGTTCGCGACCATGGGAAAGCTGGTGGCGGGCATAGCCCACGAGATCAATACGCCGATCGGCGTCTGCGTGACCGCGGCTTCCCACTCGGGATCGCGGGCGGCGAAGATGCGCAAATCCTTCGAGGCCGACAGCCTGACCCGCTCCGAGCTCGAGGCCTTCCTCGACGACGGTGCCCAGACCGCGGACATCCTCGCCTCGAACCTGGACCGCGCCGCGTCGCTCGTATCCAGCTTCAAGAGGATCGCGGTCGACTCGTCGAGCGAGGAAAGGCGATTCTTCCGCCTCAAGGACTACATGAACGATATCCTGGCCACCCTGAGCCCCCGGCTGAAGCGCACCGCCCTTCGCTTCGAGATCGTCTGCCCCGAGGACCTGGAGATCGATTCCTACCCGGGCGCCTTTTCCCAGGTATTCACCAACCTTGTCCTGAACTCGATCGCCCACGGCTACGACGAGCCGATCGAGGGCTCGATACGGATCGACGCCGAGCTGAAGGGAGGGATGCTGACCTGGGCCTATCGGGACGACGGCAGGGGCATTCCCGACGAGAATATCCGGAAGGTATTCGATCCCTTCTTCACCACCGGTAGCGAGTCGGGAGGCAGCGGCCTGGGACTCTATATCGTATACAACATCGTCACCGGCGTCTTCAAGGGCCGGATCGCCGCTGGCCGGGCCCCGGGCGGGGGAGCGCAGTTCACGGTCACCATGCCCGTCGGCGAAAGGGAGTACCGGTATGCAGGGAAGCGATAGCGGGATCGATCGGGACAGGCTCAGGTTCGCCGAGGAATCCGCTCCGCCCGCGAGGCCCGCCCGCCCGTGGCACGTCCTCATCGTGGACGACGAGGAAGACGTGCACCGCATAACGCGCCTCGCGCTCTCGGGCCTCGAGTTCCAGAGGCGGCCCATCTCCTGCCTCTCGGCCTACTCGTCGGCGGAGGCCGTCCGCGTATTGGAGACCTATCCCGACGTCGCCATCGTCCTCCTGGACGTCGTCATGGAAGGCCCGGAGTCGGGCTTGGAGCTCGCCCGCCATATCCGCGACGCGATGGGCAACAGGCTCCTGCGCATCATCCTGCGCACAGGGCAGCCTGGCCAGGCCCCCGAGAACCGGGTGATCATCGATTACGACATAAACGATTACAAGTCCAAGACCGAGTTGACCGAGCAGAAGCTCTTCACGGCCGTGATCGTCGCCCTGCGCACCTACTGCGACCTGGTCGCCCTCGACAAGACCCGCAAGGGCCTGGAGAAGATCATAGAAGGCGAGGCGAACGTCTTCGAGATCCAGTCGCTGAAGAAGCTCACCTCGGGGATCCTCGCCCAGCTGGCCTCCCTACTGTCCCTTGACCACGACGCCCTCTATTGCCGGATCTCGGGTCTCGCCGCGACCGACTCGGGAGGCGAGTTCGTCATACTCTCGGCCACGGGCAAGTTCGAGGACTCCGTGGAGAAGGCGATCTCCGAGGCCCTGCGCCCCGAGGTCCGCGACGCCATCTACCGCAGCGCGGCCGAGCGCCGCTCGCTGTACCTGGGCTCGTCCTATATCGGCTACTTCTGCTCAACCCACGGCTCGCAGAACATCGTCTACATCGAGGGCTGGGACGAGCTGGGCGAGACCGAGCGGCGCCTCATCGAGATCTTCTGCTCCTCGGCCTCGGTCGCCTTCGACAACGTCTATCTCAACATGGAGCTCGAGGACTCGCAGAAGGAAATCATCTTCACCCTCGGCGAGCTGGTCGACATGCGATCCACCGAAACGGGCGGCCACGTCAGGAGAGTGGGCGAATACTCGCGCCTCCTGGCCCTCAAGAGCGGCGTGCCGGAGGAGGAGGCCCAAGTCATCGGGATCGCGTCGGCCATGCACGACGTCGGCAAGCTGAGCATCCCGGATGCCATCCTGCGAAAGACGGGGCAGCTCTCGAGAGACGAATTCAAGGCCATGCGGTCCCATGCCGCCATGGGCGCCAGCCTCCTCAAGCATTCGGAGCGCGCGATCCTCAGGATGGCGGCCGTCATCGCGGCCCAGCACCACGAGCGTTACGACGGGTCGGGCTATCCATTGGGGCTCTCGGGAACGCAGATAGAGCTGCCGGCGCGCATAACGGCCATCGCCGACGTGTTCGACGCCATCTCGCACGATCGGATCTATCGCAAGGCGATGAGCAAGGAGGCCCTCGTCGATTACTTTCGGCGCGAAGTCGGCGCGCAGTTCGATCCCGAGCTCACGAGAGTCTTCCTGAGGAACATCGACGAGTTCTACAAATTGAAGAACAAGTGAGGGCCGATCGATAACCGGAATCGTCCGGAGGGGCCGGGACACGGGGCGCAGAGCCCGCGATGGGGCGAGGCGGGATCTCGCGCTTTACGATAAGGGAGGGAATCCGGGCAAGAGGCTCGACGAGCTCATGTCCGAAGCCGATGTGCGCCCCTACGAGGCCAAGCGGCTGAAGAAGAAGGATTCGCGGCAGAATGGCCCTTTGCCCCGGGATACGCTTGAGCGATAGGAACGTAAGTCCCATGGGGGAATTCCGAGACCCGGATTCCCCTCTCGGAGGCCTGCGCCCGTGAAATTCGCATGCTCCATTCGAGGGCGTAGTGGTAATGCTGCTCCTCGGGACTGGCTGTATTGTAAACTTTCGGGTTATCCATCGAGGAGAAGAGTGCCAGGTTTTCTTGGATCGAGAATCACCTGCTGACGCTCGATATGGACTTTAAAGAATTCGCTCCGCGAATAGTGGCAAGGAAGAAGCTGCGATCATCTGGCTTTCAAGTTCTTGAGGCAATGGCTAAAGTAAAAAGCAGCAGAACAATTCATTTTGACAAAGTTCTTGACATATGTTACAAGACTCGCTATAAGTAACTCCAGGATCGGTAGTGAAAGCGAGGAAAACCTATGGCAGACATAGAGCATGACGCGCTCGGGATGATCGAAACCCGCGGATTCGCGGCGATGGTCGAGGCCTCCGACGCCATGGTGAAGGCGGCGAAGGTGGAATTGGCAGGATACGAGAAAATCGGCGGCGGATACGTGACCGCGATCGTCCGCGGGGACGTGGCGGCATGCCGCGCCGCGGTCGAAGCAGGCGCGCGAGCAGCGGAGAAAGTGGGCGAAATCGTAAGCACACACGTCATTCCCCGTCCGCACGAGTCCGTCGACGCGGCGCTTCCGTTGGGGCGACCCGGGCGCAAGGAGTAGGCTATGGCGGCAGTTGATCTGAGGACATACGTTTTTCTAGACTCGCTGCAGCTTCAAAATGCCAGTTTCATAGCGACGATAAGCAAGGGCTACTATCCCGTAGGCGGGCAGGCTTGCTGCGTGGTCGAGATCGCCCCGGGGATCGAGATCAACCGCCTCACCGACGTGGCGCTGAAGGCGACCAATGTCACGCCGGGACTTCAGATCGTCGAGCGCGCCTATGGGCTTGCTGGAAGTGCATAGCGACAGCCAGGGAGACGCGCGGATGGCCGGAGAGGCCGTGCTCCGCGAACTGAAGAAGACGGAAAACGACCGGATAAAGCCCCGGGTGCTCACCAGCCAGCTCATCAAGAACATGAGCGACCATCACGCCCAGCTGATCAACAAGGTGCGCCACGGGAACATGGTCCTCCGCGGCGACACTCTATACGTGCTCGAGGTGGAGCCTGCAGGATACGCCTACTACGCTGCGAACGAGGCTGAGAAGACCTCGAGGATCAACGTGGTCGAGGTGCTCGGCTTCGGCGCCTTCGGCCGGGTTTATATCGCTGGCGAGGAAGCCGAGGTGATCGAGGCACGAAAGGTGGTTGAGACGCGCCTGGGGAGCCTCGGCGGGCGTGAGCTCGCCGCCGGAGCGCAGAGAATCTGACGCGGCGCAATGCGAGGCCGCGGCATCAGCCTAGGGGCCCCTGTAAGGACGCCGGTCGCGAGATCGAAGCGAAAGGATGGATACAATGGCAGAGAACAAGTTTGACGCCCTCGGGATGATAGAGACCCGCGGTTTCGCTGCGATGGTCGAGGCCTCCGACGCGATGGTGAAAGCGGCGAAAGTGGAATTGGCGGGATACGAGAAGATCGGCGGCGGATACGTGACCGCGATCGTGCGGGGCGACGTAGCGGCTTGCCGCGCCGCGGTCGAAGCCGGCGCGCGGGCAGCGGAGAAAGTGGGCGAAATCGTAAGCACGCACGTCATTCCCCGCCCGCACGAATCCGTCGACGCGGCGCTGCCGCTGGGGCGAAAACCCGCGGCCCAGGCGAAATAGCCGAAGGCCGGGGAGACGCAGACCGATGCAGCTTGCTCGGGTTAAGGGAACGGTCGTGTCGACGCAGAAAGCTTCCTCGATGGAAGGTCTGAGGCTCCTGCTCGTGGAGAGGATCGACGCGGCGACGATGAAGGCGAAGGGTGATTTTGTCGTGGCCATCGATAGCGTGGGCGCCAACTCCGGGGAGATAGTCTTCTATGTCACCGGCTCGAGCGCCCGCATGACCGACACGACGAAAGGCAAGCCATCGGACGCGACGATCATAGCGATCGTCGACAACATCGAAAAGGACGGGCGGCTCGTATACGACAAGGCGGCCGAGGCGTGACTCTGGCGAGGGTACGGGGTACGGTCGTCGCCACGCGGCGCTCCGATAAAGTCGAAGGAGCGAAATGGCTCCTCGTGGAGGACTGCGACCACGGGGGCCGAGGCCGCGGCGAATACCTGGTGGCGCTCGACATGGTAGACGCTGATCGAGGGCAGCTCGTGCTCCTGGCTCAAGGCTCAGGCTGTCGCTGGACCGCGCGAACCGAGGATAAGCCTATGGATACGCTGGTCGTGGCTATAGTGGACCAGATCGACCGCGGCGGAGAGTATTGCTGGACCGAAGCAGGCCGAGGGGAGTAATGACGATTCATGGCTGATATGGCGGCGGAAATCCGGGGCATCGTCGCGCAGGTGCTAGGATCGACTGAGATGCAGGCTCTTCTCAAGGGCATGGAGGACGGCCAAGGCGCGCCGGTCCCGCCTGTGTCCCCGGGCGTCTTCCCCGATGTCGAAGGCGCGGTAATCGCCGCGGCTTCGGCGCAACGCGAGCTCGTCCGCCTGCCCCTGGACGGGAGGCGACGACTCGTCGAGGCCATTCGAGCGGCGGTCCTTCAGGCCAACGCATCGTTGTCCGCCGAGGCGGTCGCGGAGACGCGCTTGGGGAACATTCGCGACAAGCAGGCGAAGAACATTCTCGCGGCCACCAAGACGCCGGGCGTCGAAGACGTCGAGCCGTCAGCGTTCTCGGACGAGCACGGGCTCACGCTCGTGGAAAGGGCGCCCTGGGGCGTGATCGGCGCGATTACACCGGTCACGAATCCCATCGCGACGATCACCTGCAACGCCATAGGCATGATAGCCGCCGGCAATTCCGTAGTCTTCAACGTGCATCCGGGGGCGAGGGGAATTTCCAACCGCCTGATCGGCCTGTTCAACGACGCTATCGTCGTGGCTGGCGGCCCACGCAACTTGTTATGCGCCGTCGCCTCGCCCACGATCGA
>CAVZVX010000120.1:0-11548 GCA_963778775.1 uncultured Spirochaetota bacterium
TGAGTCTCGAGTTTGCGGTAATAGACCTCGTTGTTGCCGATCTTCATCCGGCGGACTCGACGTCGACGTGCGTCGTGCCCGAGTCGTATCGAAAGAAATAATCGGCCATCTTAAGATAATCTTCCTTGGCGCGCCTCGCCATTTTGTAATATATCCTCGTCCAGTTGTAATTGTGCGTGTATGGGGCGCTATCCACGAATTGGCCCATGCACAAGACACATTCCGAGCGCGAGAATATCAGTCCGTCCATGAAATCGTAGTCGCATTTCTTATAGTGGCCCCAGATCGCGGCTTTGTACTCCTCGACGCTCCCGTATCTCTCATTGGTCACTTTCACAAATTGCTTGGCCGCCGCCAGTCGGAACTTCAATCTTGAGATGATTCCCAGGGTTCCGAAGGTCCCGTTCATCATCTGGAAGATGAGCCTATTCTCGTTCTCGGAAGTACAATTGATCACGTCCCCCTTGGCGGTAATAACCTCGTACTCAAGGCAACCGTCATGGAACCCTCCGTGCATGAAGGACATGGACTCTATCGAGCAGCCCGCGACGGCTCCCCCGATCGTAATGGTCTTCTGCTCCGGCACGGTGAGGGGGACGAGACCCCTGTCGAGCGTGGCCCTGACGAGATCGATGAAGGTCACTCCGGGCTCTGCCGTGCATACCTTGCGCTCGACGTCAATATCCAGGATTTCGTCGAGATCGGTGATATCTATCTTCTCGTCGGAATATCTTTTATCGTTGGGTTTCGGAACCTGATGTCTGACCGCTCTCTTCTTCAGGGTCAGCGGCATGACGCTGGTTCGATCGCGAAGCTGAGACGATATGCGACGGACCTTGGCTTCATGCAGAGACATAGCGCCCTCGTTGCGCGATCGTGATGCGACATTCATTCCGAACATCGTTCGGTCAATCATGTCGGTTGTCCTCGATCGTACTATCGGTAACGGCGTTGTTGCATGGATACCGCCAAAGGAACTTGGTGTCGGCATCCATGCAACAACGCCGCTCCACCTGAGAAGAATCGCCCCTATCATTCTCATTCAAGGTTGCGGCCACGATCATTCCGGTAGCCGCGTCCGTTGCCAGATGTAGCTTGCGCCAGGTGCGCCTAGCTTTTACGCCTGCTTCTCCCGGGACCATTCGCCGGCCCCACAGGCTTTCAAACCAGGGCTGTCCGTCCGGGGTGAGCCGTGGCGTCGCCTGCCAGTGAGCGATGGCATCATCCGTGACCCACATCGTTAGACTCTCTCGTCCGCGAAGCCCGGCGTCGTACTCCCTCCAGTTTTGCACCTTGAACCTGAGCTTAGGGATGTGGCGTCGGTATTTTTCGCTGTAGTTATTTGGCATGGATCAGTATGCCGTATTCGGATGTGCTACTCAACCAGGACGACCACTAAGCTCCCTAGGACCCGTGAACTCCATTCGTGCGGAAAATAGCCGAAGCGTGCAAAGACAAACATAGAAAAGCCCCGCACAATCACCATATGAAACGGAGCCAAATTATGTCTTGGCGTGGCCCTCGCGCTCTCGGCTCTCGCGGCAGCGGCGGATAGCGCCGCGCCTTTCGCCAACCCCCTCGTTCTCAGGCGGGCCGACCCCTACATCTACCTCCATACCGACGGCTACTACTATTTCTGCGCCAGCGTCCCCGAATACGACCGCATCGAGCTCAGCCGCTCTCGCGACATCGCGGGCCTCGCCCGCGCGGCTCCCCTAGTCGTCTGGAGCTTGCAGAGGAGGCTCCTCGTCGAGGACCGCAACTTCTGGGCGCCGGAGCTCCACTACCTCGATGGCAAGTGGTTCATCTACTACGCCGCCGGGACGAACTTCGATCCGTTCGACGTGCGGATCCGCGTCATCGAGAACGACGCCGCCGACCCGATGTCCGGGACTTGGAAGGACAGGGGCAAGCTCGACACCGGACGCGACACGCTCAGCCTCGACTCGACGGTCTTCGAGCAGGGCGGGAAGCGCTACCTCCTCTGGGCGCAGAGGTTGACGAGATCGCCCGCATCGAGCATGGATCTCTATATCGCCCGGCTCGAGACTCCCCTGAAGCTGGGAAGCAAGCCGGTAATGATCGGCCGCGCCGATCAGAGCTGGGAGATGCGCGATCCCGCCAACCTAAAGATGCAGGGGCCGGCGGTCCTCAAACGCAACGGGCGCGTCTTCGTATCCTACTCGAGCAACGCGACCGATGCGCGTTACTGCATCGGCCTCATGGAGGCGAGGGACGACGCCGACCTTCTCGACCCCGCGTCGTGGAAGAAGCTACCCGGCCCCGCGCTGGACACCGATGCGGCCGCGGGCGTCTACGGCCCAGGGCACAACAGCTTCACGACCTCGCCCGACGGCACCGTGGACTACATCGTCTACCACGCGAGGGACTACGAGACGGTCGTCGGCATTGCCGTTCTCGACCCCAACCGCTCCACGCGGGTCCAGGCTTTTACCTGGGACTCGAACGGGCGGCCGGTCTTCGGGAGGCCCCTCCCCTCGAGCAGGTAGGGGGCGTCGATTCGTCAAAGACCTCCACCAAAGGTGGAGGCTTGGGATGTGTGAACCGCTCAAAGCGGTTTTATTGGGAGCCACCCTACGGGTGGCGGCCTAATCGGCCATCAGGTCTAGTTGATCCTGGCGTTTATCTTCATTCTCCTGATTTTTGATATAGTCTCGTATCATTTTTTCATCCAAGCCTACTGTTGAGACAAAATATCCCCTCGCCCAGAAATGCTGCCCGGTGAAGTTCTTCTGCCTTCCTTCAAACGTTCTCGCTATATGAATCGCACTTTTTCCTTTCATATAGCCGACCAGTTGGGCTACCGAGTACTTTGGCGGTATCTCGATTAACATATGGATATGATCAACCATCAGATGTCCTTCCAGAATTTTTGACTCTTTGTGACTGGCCAACTCATGTAATACTTCACCCAACAACTTTCTCAATTCTGCGTAAAGCTTTTTCTTCCGGTATTTCGGAATCCATACGATGTGGTATTTACAATCCCACTTTGTGTGATTTAGACTCTGATACTGATCCATAGAATCTCCTGTTCGTGTAACTTTGGCGGTTCACGTCAGGAGATTCTCTTTTATTCCCGTAACTGTCAAACTCTAGGAGTCACCCCAGCAAAGCTGGGGGTATACCGTATTAATTATGAACCGATCGACGAAACGGCAGAGCGCCCTCACGATCATCGTCGTCGCCGTAGCCATCTCGGCCCTCGCCCTCGGCCTGCCGAAGCTCGGCCTTCGGCCTGGGATGCCCCTGCCCGAGATGCTCGGCACCGAGGGAGCTCCGCGCGCCCAAGCCCAGGATCAGGGCTCCGAAGGCGCGCTTGATGGCTCCCTGGCGCTTGGATCGGCCATACCGCCAGCCCTGGGCTTTCTCCTCCTCCTGATCCTGTCGATCAAAAAAACGGAAGGCGGCACGCTTCGCGCCCTGCTGTTCTCCGCCCTGAGGATCGTACTGGCCGCGTGCCTCCTCTGCTGCGCGCTCTGGTTTCTCCTGCCCCGCGAGGGCGTCGGCGCGGCACCGGGGCCCCCTGCCGAGTCGCCTCGCGAACTCGCAAGGTCTCCCCTCGGATCGGCTTCTCCCTATGTCTACTGGCTCTTGGCCATCATCCTGACGAGCATCGCCCTCGTCCTGATCTATCGCGCGTTGTCGAAAAAGCCGCGCCTCGAGGCCTCTGCCTTCTACCTCCGCCTCGAGGCTCAAAAGGCGAAGGATGCCCTGCTCGAGGGCCGCGAATTGAAGAGCGTGGTCCTCGAATGCTACCGCCGGATGTGCGCGGTGCTACGGCGAGAGCGCCGGCTCGAACGAGAAGAGGCGATGACGGCGAGCGAATTCGCCCTAGCCCTCGAGGCCGCGGGCGCGCCCGGGGAGAGCGTCGGGGAGCTGACGAGACTCTTCGAGGCCGCCCGTTACGGCACCTGGGCGCCACGGCCCGAGGACGAGGCGAGGGTGTTGCGCTGCCTGGACGACGTACTGCGCTTTTCCCGCGATTCCGGCCAGGGAGACCGCGCGTGAGCCTGCCCGGGCGCCGCGCCCTCGTCGTCATCTCGGTCGCCGCATTGTGGCTCTTCCTGCGGATCTTCGCCCGGAGCATCGACCAGGGCGTCCTCTGGATCCTCGCGGTCTTGGCGGCGGCAGTCGTCTTCCTCTTCCGTGCCGCGCGGCGTAGGCCTATCCGCGAGATGCCGGAGCCGCCGATCCTCAACTCCTCACTGCGGAGCTTCGAGACCTGGCGCTCCCACTTTCTCCAAAGACTGCCCCGCCCCGCCGAGGCGCTGGAGCTCGCACGGAGCCTGACGCATGTACTTGTCACTATCTACGCCTCGAGGAAGAGGATCGCCGTAGACTACTCGGTCTGGGAGGCCTTCGAGCGCCGCGAGATCGCCATACCGGAAAGCGTGTACGCCTTCCTATTCGGCCAGCAGGGGAGCGGAGGAAAGCCGCGCCGCCTGGGGCCGGGTGCCTCGAGGCGCTACTCCCTCGAATTCGATAAGGCGCTCGGGGAAACCTTGCATTTCCTGGAAGACTTCGCGGAGGTACGGGATGAAGGGCATGTCGGGGACTAGGGTCGGCATCGAGGAGAACTCCGAGCTGGCCTCGAGGATCATATCCGAGGTCGAGAAGGCGGTGGTGGGGAAGCGCGAGCTGCATCGCCTAATGATGGCCGCCTTCCTCTGTCCCGGCGGTCACGTCCTCCTCGAGGACTACCCGGGCCTCGCGAAGACCCTCGTCGCCAACAGCTTCGCGAAAGCGCTCGGCCTTGGCTTCAAGCGCATTCAGTTCACCCCCGACCTCCTGCCGGGGGACATCACCGGCGGCTACGTCTTCGACGGCAACCAGAACCGCTTCGCCCTCCGCAAGGGACCGATTTTCACCAACATCCTCCTCGCCGACGAGATCAACCGAGCCTCTCCCAAAACCCAGTCGGCCCTCCTCGAGGCCATGCAGGAAAATCAGGTCACCCTCGAGGGCGAGAGCTTCCCGTTACCCATCCCTTTATCGTGATCGCCACGCAGAACCCGATCGAGTACGAGGGCACCTTCCCGCTGCCCGAAGCCCAGCTCGACCGCTTCCTCGTCAAGCTCTCGATCGGCTATCCGCGGGTCGAGGAGGAGAACGAGATACTTCGGCGCAGGGCCGAGAGGGGGCGCGACGACGTGAGTCTGGAAGCCGTCATCGGCCCCGAGACCCTCCTCGCGATGCGGGAGGCCGTCGAGGCGGTCCATGTCGATTCCGATGTCCTGGGCTACATGGTCGCCCTCGCCGCGAAATCCCGCGCGCATCCGAAGGTCGTAGTGGGGGCGAGTCCGAGAGGATCGATCGCCCTGCTCAAGCTATCGCGGGCCTGGGCCGCCATCCATGGAAGGGATTTCGTCATCCCCGACGACGCGAAGCGCTTTTGCCTCCCCGCCCTGGGCCACCGCCTGATGCTCGATTCCAGCCTCTGGGATATCCACCGCTCGGAGGACGCCATCGTGGGGGAGATCGTCATGTCAGTCCCGGTGCCCGTGCTCCAGGAAAGAGATGGCCGATAAGGCGCTCCGCCTCGGGTTCCTTTCGGCGGTCCTCCTCGTGGCCGCCCTGGCGTTCCGCAAGTCGGACCTGGCCTGGATGGCGCTTATATTTCTCGCCTACCTCGGGGCCGGCCTCGTTCAAGCCCCGGCCGAGGAGGATATCCGTCTCGGCTCGAGCCGCCGCGCGAAGAAGCTCAAGCGGGGCAGGGCCATCATCGTCGAGGTCGAGCTGACCCTGCGCAACGAGGGCACGCGTCCGCTCTGCGTCGAGGTCGTGGACCCGGTCCGGCGCAGGATGCGCGTCCTCGAAGGAAGCCCGAGTTTCCATACCCTCCTCCGGCCCGGGGAAGAGGCGGCGATGCGCTACCTCTTCGAGGCCGAGCGCGGCCTGTACGGCTGGGGGGAGGTCCGCGCCATCGCGAGCGATCCCTTCGAGCTTTTCGAAACCCGGGTCACCGTCGACGCAGGCTCGCTCGTCTTAGTCCCTCCGAGGCTCGAGAGGATGCGGCCGGTCGCCTTCCGGCCCAGGAACGCCCTATCGTCGCCCGGCTCGGTGCCGACGCGCATGGGGGGAGGCGGAACCGACTTCTGGGGAGTACGGGACTACCAGAGCGGCGATCCGCTCAGGCAGCTCGACTGGCGGCTCGCGGCCCGCCATCCCTACCGCTTCTTCACGAGGGAGTTCGTCCTCGAGAAGACTGCCGAGATAACGCTGATCCTCGACGGCCGCGCGCTCTCGGAGCTCCGGGCTTCCGGAGCGAGCCTCTTCGAGGCCGAAGCGCGCGCCGCCGCCTCGATGGCCGAGATGCTCCTGCGACAGGGCCACCGCGTAGGTCTCATCGTCATCGGCGAGAGAAATCTGCGCGTCCATCCGGATTACGGCAAGCTCCAGCTTAACCGGATCTTGAATTGCCTCGCCCAGGCCGAGGTCTCCTCCAATAGGTCCCAGGGCTTCCTGAACCGGCTGCCCTTGGGCAGGATCGCGCAAAAGTCCCTGCTCGTCGTCATCAGTCCCGCGGACATGGAGGAGGCCGCCGACTTCAGGCGCCTCCGGGCTCAGGGCTTCGAGGTCGCCCTCGTCTGTCCTGATGCGCTCGAGTTCGCGGCTCCCCTGCTGCCCAAGGACCGAGCCGGCGCGCTGGCCCTGCGGGCGGCCGCGCTCGAGAGGAGGATCCGCCTTAGCCGGATAGCCCAGCTATCGGTAGCGGTCCTCGATTGGCGGATCGGCGAGCCCCTTCAGCCCCTTCTGCGCAACAAGCTCGGCCGCGCGCCGCGGGGGCGCAAATAATGAAGACGCCATGATGTCATCGCGGTTCCCGTTCTACGTCGCCTGGTCGGCCTCAATCGCCGCGGGCCTCGTCGGCTACAACCCCGTCGGCCCCTGGGCGGCCCTCGCCGCAATGGGCATCCTCCTCGGCGGAGAGCCGCTCGCCCTGCTCGCCTACGCGGGGGCTTCTCTCGCCTGTTGGGACCAAATCGACGCGGGACGAGGATCGAGGCGTCTCCGGTCTCGGCGCCTCCTCTCCCTATGCCTCGCCCTCGCGGCCGCCTTCGGCGCCATACTCTCGGGGCGCAGCCTTTCCCTCGAGCTGCCCTTTCTGGCCATGGCGGCCCTCGCCTTGGTCGCGGCCTTGAGTCTCGATCGGCTGCTGCAGCGTCTCGGCCGCATAAACTCGCTCCCGGCCAAGGCGGGGAAGAGGGACTGATACCGTCGGGCTAGGCTTAAAAATCGATTGTTTTAAGGCTGAGTTGAGGCTCCCCATTTCAAGGCGGAGTTCGTCGCTTGGCACCGCTACCGGCGACTAGCCGATTCGACGCGGCGAGAAGCCATGGCTTCGTAGGCCAATATTATCCGATGCAGATCGGGATCGGTCGGAGCGAGGCCGCAAAGCCTCTCCAGGACCGCTCTCGGCCCTTCGGCCGCGATCATGTCCTTCACGGCCGTCGAGGCGGAGTCGTCGAAGCGGAGAGCGGCCGCGAGGGCCGTGACGATGTGGCCGCGAGGCAGGCCGCGCTTGGCGCAGAGCGACAGGGCCCCCGTCAGGCGGTCTCGCGGCGCCAGCTTGCGCGGCAGGTCCCGGCCGACGCGCTCGATCGTATCGCCGAGCTTGCGATTGGCGAACCTCGCGAGGAGCTCCTCGGCATGCTCGAGCAGGGGAACCGCGTCGCGACCCCTTTCCTCGGCGATCGCGCGGGCCGATTCCTCCATAGCCGCCCTGACGGTACCCGCGACGGAAGGATCGCCTATGGCTTCCCAGATGTAGCGATAGCCTCGCGGGGCCCCGAGGTAGGCCGTCGCCGCGTGCCCCATATTATGGATATAGAGCTTGCGCTCGACGTAGAGATCGAATGGCGCTGCCGGCTCCATATTATATATGCCCGGCAAGGGTCCGACGAAGGCCTCGGCGTCGACGGGCAGGCGGCCGTATTCCTCGACCCAGATGCGCAGCGGGTTTCCCTCGCGCATCGCGTCGGTCATCACGGGTACCATGCGGCCGACGGAGGCGCGGACGAAGCCGACGAGGCGCTTAAGTCTGTCCCTATCGGCGCCACGGAGGCAGTCGGCGACCATCCCGCGGAAGGCGACGTCGGCGTCCACGAGGTTCTCGCAAAGTATTATGTCGAGCGGCGCCTCGTTTCCGGAATTCCAGCGGAGGGCGAGGCCGGCGGCGAGGACCGGCGCGATCCTCGGCAGGGCGATGGCTCCGACGGCGGTGCCCGCCACGTCGGCGTCGGCGATCTCGCGCGCGACCGCGGCCGGATCCAGTCCGCTCACCGCGCGCACGTTCTCGACACAGGTCTCGGAATCGCCGCGCTCGGATACGACGCGCAAGGGATAGCGCCGATCCGCGTTCATCGCCTCGACAATCCGCGCGTCGACCTCGACGAAGGCCACCTCGTAGCCCGAAAGCGAGAAGAGCTGTCCTATGAATCCTCGACCGATATTGCCGGCCCCGAATTGCACCGCCTTCTTCATGATCGCGACCCGGCCTTCCGGTCCCGAGGCCTTTCGGCCATTGCGGGATCGTCCTCCCCCAATCTTGAGCAGATCGGCCATTCGCTCATCGAATATTCATTTCAACGATTGGATGCAAATCTCGAGTGAGCTCGAAGTCTCGGCGGCGATGCGATGCCACAATCCATGCCGGTCGGCGACTTTGATCCGGGCGGCGTCGCGGACGCTCGCGAACATCGCATGGTGCTTTTCCAAGGTCCGGAAATTCGCGCGATCGTTGGGGCTCAGGAAAATGGTCTCGAGATGCTCGTCCACCTCCCGGTCGAGGGATTCGGCAAAGCGAGCGCGGAGCTTGACGTAGTTGTCGCGCACCTCGGAAAGATACTCGATGGCGATGGGATCGCGTCCGGCCGCCCTGCAGAAGACGTCGACGAGCTCGCTGAGCTCGATGATCGCCTGCTCGAAGCGCTCGGCGTCGAAAAGGCCCTGCGCATTCTTGATCCTCTGTACGATCGAGATCGAGTCGGCCGCGTCCATGGCTTCGCCGGTTGATTCGTCGACCAGGCCGCCCGGCGTCGACGTCGCTATCCGCGCCATCAGGTTGAGGGCGTCCGAGAAGATGCGCGTCGTCCAAAGCCCCTGGCCTATCGAATCGTAAAGGGCCCCCATGCGATCGCGGTACTCCAACCGCGACGCCTCGCGGTCCAGGAAGACCGTGTCGAAGACCGGCACGTTGATCCCCTTGAACTCGACCATGCCGGTATCGAAGAAGTCGACGGCCTTGAGGAATTCGAAATGCTCCGACGAATTCTGCATCTTGATCTTCTGGAACGTCACGCTGGTGAGGAGGATTTTCGTGCTATCGGGCGAAATCCGGTTCGCCCTCGCCTGGAGCCGAGCCGCGGTATTGACTATCGTACCCGACAGATCCCCGTCGCGCGTTATCACCAGCTGCGCGTACTTGGCCCCTCCCGCGACGCCGGCGGAGATCTGAAAGCCGGGGAGACCCTCGACCGATCCTTGGCCGTCGGACTTGGACGAGCCCTTGACGCCGCCGAGGGGAGAAATGCCGTCCTTGGCCAGACGGCGGGCGATGAGGTAGACGACCTCGAACAGCTCGGGCGCGGAGCCGCCCAGCAGGAGTATCTCATCCCCGTGGGCGCGGCGGATGACGATCCCGAACTTCGCCGCGATCATCGGGAGCTCCAGCTGGATCATGCGATCGAGCAGCTCGAGCATCGACATATTGTGCCTATACTTTTGACAGAAGCGGGTGTAGCCGTGGATATCGATGACGGCCATGTAGACATCGGGTATCGCGGCCATGCGTTTGATGTCGCCCGCAAAATGGTACTTTCGATCTATCGGTTCTTTCGCGTCAATTTGATGTTGAAGACGGCGCGGTGGATCATGTGATTCTCGTATCGGATGCTCCGGCGGGCCACTGAATATCTGCCTGGATTGACCAGCTTGCTCGCCATCCGTTCCTGGACGGGGCAGCGCGCCGCCACGCCGGACAAGCTGCCGTTGATTGGCCCCAGTCTGGCCAGCGACCGCGTATGGCTGGCGACCGGCCATGAGGGCCTAGGCATCACCACGTCACTGGGCACGGGGCGGTCTGTTGGCGGACATGCTGGCCGGCCGTGAACCGGAAATTTCCGCCACGCCGTTTTTGCCCGATCGCTTTGCCCGGGGGATGAACCATGAGTGACTCGTATCCACGAAAAGGGAAAATCCAACCTGGCTGGGTCAATCCAGGTGTTTGTCAATGGCCAGCCAGTTCCGGTTCCGCCGGGATCCGTGGTTGCGGCGGCCATCGCCCTGGCCGGCATAACGCAGTTTCGTCGCTCGGTGGCGGGCTTGCCGCGCGGGCCGTTTTGCGGCATGGCGTATGCATGGAATGCTGCGTCACGATTGATGGCCAGGCGCAAAGCCGCAGTTGCCTTACCCTCTGTGCCGAACGCATGAATGTTCGTACCGATGAATGAGTCGTCATTCCAGTTTGAAATCGTGATCGTCGGCGCGGGGCCAGCGGGTCTGGCCGCCGCTTGCGCCGCCGCGGACGACGACCGCGGAGCGTTTGGAAAGATTGCATGAAGAGTTGCCCATTGAAATGAAGGGTGGCGCGAAAAGGAACATTCGTGACGTCGCCCCGAAAGTGACTTTTTCAGATGACGTTCTTAATCCCGGAGGAAAGCCGCAGACCGTGCTGGCTGGAGTTGTGGTCGAATTACCCAAGATCAAGCTGGAGGTTACAGGAGGGCCTGGATGCAGCGCCCGAATCACCAGTACGGATAACAGCGTTCTACTGCCGCGGAATTCGGAACTGATCCTGCTCGTGCAAAGCAAGATCTGAGCGCAAAAGCGTGGGGAATTCCACAATCCGCACGCTAGTCGTTCTGCCCCGCTTCGCGCTTGAGCGAATCAGACAAAAAAATCCCCAGGCCTTACAAATGAGGCCTGGGGGAGCTGTTTTATACATCGTCAGAGATTAGTAGCGGTGTTCGTGTTCCCTTTCCATGCCGTGAAGGGAATGTTCGAGGGCTTCCCGCGCCTCGTTAATGTGGTGGAGCGCGCGCTCCTGCAGCCCGCGATGTCCAGTCTCATCGGTCCCTTCGGCGATGTCCCCGCGTGCTTCATTCAGAAGAGTCAGGGCCGAACGCAGGGGGCGATTGGGGTCTCCGCCGCTTTGAGGCGGGGGTGTGTGGTGGGGATTCATTCCCTCATCGCGCACCGCTGCCTTCACTTCCTCGATGGCGCGGTCAATTTCCTCGATAGCGTGGTCCCGCGCGCCGACAAATCCGGGCCGGTGATCCGTTTGCAGCAATTCACGCGCCTCCCGCAGGTCGGAAAGGGCATGGAGATAGTGGGGACGCTGGGCCTGCGCCGGCGTTCCCAGAGCAAAAAGCAAGAAAGCCGACAGCCCAAAAGCTGCTGTAGTAATTGTCTTGGACATACGCATTTCAGTAGCACCTTTCATGGGTAAATTGTGATTCCGAACTACCCGCCAGAAAGATTAGCATATGAATCAGCCATCTAGCACCCCCCGCGACATATACAT
>CAVZVX010000121.1:0-54712 GCA_963778775.1 uncultured Spirochaetota bacterium
AATTGGCCGAGTCTCAAGAAGGCTTTTGACTGACCGGAAAATATCTTCGACCATCCATAGTTGCTTGTACTTGAGCGCGACTTCGCAGGCGGATAATTTCGTGTTGGTGCGCAATACCCATGTTCCGTCGAATTTCTTTTCTTCCTCGATTTTTTCTTCATCGATAGTAAAGTGCGTATCACCTCCGGACTTAAGGTACTTGCGATAGCCGTTGTTACCCACAAGACTCTTGTCGCCATTTCGGAGTTTGTCTCGTAGTGATTCGATTATTGCGGCTCTGTCGGCTGCGTCTTTGCGCGCTTGCTCTTCGTTATAACATATGATATAGCGCCTATCTCCGATCCACTGTTCCCGGACTTTGAGCGGAGAGGGATCTGATGCCTTTATGCGCGTGCCGGTAACCGTCGTGAAAGCGTCCTTACTTGATAGGATTTCATCGCGTACTTCCTTTGCTTTGCGCATACGCACGCCCAGGATATAGTCCATGTGAAGTTCTTCGCTTTCAAGCTGATCGATGGTCGTGGCACTGATCATTCCTCGATCGGCTACGACGCAAACAGACTCAATGGCGAATCGGGTCTTTAGACGCTCGACAATAGGGATGAGGGTCGACACGTCGGTAACGTTCCCGGGCCACAGCTCGCAGCAGATCGGCTTGCCCGATCCGTCGAGAATAGCTCCCACTATCATCTGCTTGAGATCGGGACGGTTATCCTTGCTATAACCATACTGTCCCAGGCTCTCTCCTCCTTGCCCTTCGAAATACAAGCTCGTAGTATCAAAGAACACCAGATCGAGACTCGAGAAAAGATCGCGGTTACGACGGAACAGCTCTTCTTCGATAAGGTCCTTTCGAGTCCGAAGCGTCAGAGGATCATTACCGAATTGAATGAGACCTTCGCCCAGCCAGGACATGGCACGATACAGATGGTGAAGCTCTAGTTTCTCGACTCCGGCGATCTTGTAGTCGTTTTTCCAGCGCTCGGCCGAGCGATCACTACCAGGATTGAAGAGCCGGTGAAGCACGGTTAGGAATATCGCCCGTTCGACGGAAAAGCGAAATCGCGTGCCTTCGAGCATTTCTTCGAGTACAGCGCGAATTCCGAGCTCGGTCCACAGTCGATCGAAGACCAAGGCGGGGCCGATGCTTTTTGTCCCATGCGCTTGCAGCGAGCCTTCGCGCTGGGCATCTATAACCTGGATGTTCTTCGTGAACTTGAGGAAGGATCGGGCGAGGTCGTCGATCTTTCCCGAAGTTATAAGAGTATCATACTGACCAAGGGTGGCAAGGACGCGCTGCTTGACGCTCCGGCCCTCCCTCTTGCTCTCTACGATCTGAAGATATGAATATTCGCGGTTCTTCTTGACACGAACGAACATATCGATCGACCTCTACATAATAGTACCACCATATCGCATATTTGCAAGGTATTTCATGCATACACAACATATTTTGTCGGCACTACCATTTTTGCGAGATGGAAAGTCTTATCCTTATAGCATAAAGAATTACGAGATGGAGCTTGGCTTTTTTAGCTCCAAAGTGTTTAAAATAAGCTTAACCAACCCCTCCAGGTTGAAAGGGTCCCGCCGAACGAACTCCTCCGCGGCCTCCCTCGTCCGGAAGATGCCCATGTTGCCCCGATCCGAGAAGGGGCCGATGCCTATCACGACGCCACGTTCTTTGAATTCGTCTACGAGTATCTTGTGCCTGGGGTAGACCGACATAATGGTCTCCATCGAGGCTCCCGTCCCGACGCCTATCACGACGTACTTCATGCGTTTCAGTATAGGTTGAAGCCGGTATCCAAGCAAGTTTTATCAGAATACGAACGGAATCAGCCTCCAGCTCTTAGTCTTATAAGCCAGGTACTCATTGCCGAAGGTTTCCGTGAGCATCCGCTCTTCGGTCGCGATTCTCCTGGCGAAGGTTGGAATAAACACAGCCAGGATGATAACGGTGGTCATGCAATTGGCAGTCGCCACGGCCGAACCTCCAAAAAGCAAAATGTCGCCAAGATATCCCGGATGACGAATGAATCGATAGATTCCGTGAGAGATTACATGCTGCTCCTCGCGCATTTGCAGCGTTCTTGTAAAGAACTTCCCGAGGGTCCTCATAGCGACCGCACGCATACAAAATCCGCCGGCCATGAGCAGGCAGCCGGCGACGGTGAACGTGATGTGAGGATCGACGACACCGAAATGGAACTGGTCGAGTATGGCGGTGAGGAATAAAAGAAGCCAGGAGGAGGGGAATACGATACCTATCAGCCGGGTCGTTCCCTTGTCGAATCGAGTAGACTCCCTTGATTTTGCGACACTGTCCTTGCGAAGGAGGGGATCGACTACCACGTAGATCGCCAGATTCACGATCGCCACGATCGAAGATATAACGGCCGAATCACGCAATATTTGCCTCGTCATGGAAGTGGCTCATCCCTTTCACATTTTACTATGTCTGGGCCTCTCGTCAAGCCGGTTTGACGCAATTATTCGGCCGTCGGACTCGCACAAGGAAAAACCAGAAATCAATACAAGGAGCAGAAATTGATCGAACAACTTGCTACAAATATGGGAGTGAATAGTGATGGGCCCAATATTAAATTGGCCGAGAAAATAATCGAAAAGCAAGATAAAAATGGAGTTAAAGAAATTGTAAATGAACTTGATAACAAAAAAGCTCAAATACAAAGTGACTGTATAAAGGTATTATACGAAATAGGATATAGAGATCCTGGTTTGATCTCAAAATACGTAGACAAATTCATAGACCTACTCAAAGCGAGAAACAATCGATTGGTATGGGGATCAGCGATAGCCTTATCGACAATAGCAGAACTGGAAGGCAAGAAAATATACGAAAAGATAGATGATATTTATGCAGCATACAAGGCGGGAAGCGTAATTACAATTGATAATTGCATCAGTATTTTTGCAGGAATAGTCAAAGCGAACAATGAATACGAGAAAAAAGTATTTCCAATATTTGTTGAACATTTTTCAATATGTAGGGCAAAAGAAATAGCCCAGCATATTGAACGCGCAAGTATTTGTATGAATGAAAAAAATAGCAAGAAAATAGTCGAAATTATAAATAAGCGTTATAGTGAATTATCGGATGCACAGAAAATAAGAACAGATAAAACACTAAAGAAAATAATATAGAGCTGGAAGATGCTCGCTGACTAAAATATGCGCACAGATTCAATTCATTTTCCCGCACGGTCTTTGCCGGGTATGCTTGAAAATGAGCATGCGGCAGGAATAAAATATCCGGAGCGGGTCGACAAAGTCGTCGCAAGGAAAAAATACATTCCAATCCTTACTCAAGAAGCCATCAGGGGTGGATTTGGAGACGAAGACAGTCATATCTTGGCTGGGAGTTATTGTATATTTATCGGATGCGGCAAAAAGGAGCACCTTTCACGGCGCGCCGTCCCGGCGCGCTTCACTTTTGGATTCGATATTATTACACTATAATGCGAGGTTTGCATGACAAATGCCGGATCAGGCGTCAAGCAGTATGGCAAATGGATCCTAAATGGCAGGAAATGACAGGGAAATTTGAAGTAGTTCGAGACCGAAGTGTTTCTTAGAAAATGAAGGCTCGAGGGCGGTGTGTGGAGGCAGGGACATGCCTCGTCTCACGATCTTGGAGGTTGCATGAAACGAGTTACCGGCATTGGCGGCGTTTTCTTCAAAGCCAAAGACGCTCTGTCGCTGCAGGCTTGGTATAAGCGGCATCTGGGAATCGATGTACAAGAATGGGGCGGAGCCGCCTTCGATTGGACAGACGCCGAAGGCAAGCCGGTCGCAGGCACGACTGCCTGGCTCATCGATCCGCAAGAAAGCGAACACTTTGATCCGAGCCCTGCTCCTTTCATGATCGACTACAGAGTGGAAGACCTCCACGCATTGGTCAAGGTCCTAAAGGAAGAAGGCTGCACCGTGCTTGAGAAGATTGACGAATCCGAGTACGGGAAGTTTGCCTGGGTCATCGATCCGGAAGGAAACAAGGTAGAGCTCTGGCAACCGCCAGCCGGCCAATGAGCAAGGCGCAGGCTACTCCGGACCCCGGGCGCGCAACGTAATAATTGATGTGAAGCCTTCAAGGCATTACATAACCAGGTATTGTATCGGGGGGTGAAAATGCGGAATTCACCCTTCATCAATTAAAAAAATATTACGGCCGAATAAAGTCAAATTCGCCTCGCCGCGGAATGGAACGACGACATGTGAATTTCCTGTTTTATGCATCTTTTTGTCCGTACTTCGTATTGATCGAATCGGCGTCCGAACTTTCCTGTCACTTTACATTCCAGAGCGCCAACCCGGCAATTGAATGGCAGTCATCGCTTCGACCTAGGGCGCAGCCGTGCGGCCTTTGTTCGATGCTCGTGCAGGCTGCTATATTGCCGAGTCGGCAACGACCTAAGCCCCGCGCCCGCGGGGCTTTTTTGTTTGTGCGCCCTACCGGGCGCACAAACAAAAAAACGGCAGCCTATGCCGCCATTTTCCTACGCTATAGCGAGAGAGGGGGTCGAACCCACGACCGAGCGGATATGAGCCGCTTGCTCTGCCAGCTGAGCTATCTCGCCACGAATCCAGTCCATGTTTTATATCGGGGCGGAGCGTCCCGAGTCAAGAGGAGCCCTGCCCCTTCGACCCGAAGATATCATCTATCACGTCCTCGATGGAGCGCGTAGCCGGCGCTCCGTCGCGCCCGTCGGATCCCTGGTCCTCCGGGGACTTTCCCGTTCCGCCCTGGCCGAACAGTCCGCCGAGGGCGTCCATAACCTTGCCGGCGGCCTGGGCGAGGGGATCGGCCGAGCCCGAGAACTCGCCCGAGTAGGAGGCACGAGCCTTCTCGAACTCGCGCCGGGGATCGCGCTCGCCTGCGGCTCCGCGGCGCGGATACTCGCCGCGGAGTATGGCCTCGTAGGCTCCGCCCTTTTCCCACTCCTGAAGGGCGGTCATGCGGGTAATGGGGAAGGGGTGGCTCTCTCCCAGGACGTCGACGAGCTTGAAGAGGGAGTCGAGGGCCCCGCCGCCGGTCTCGTAATCGCGGGCCTGGCGGAAGAACTCGTTGACGTCCATCTGGGCTATCCTGGGGCCGGCGGCGCTCTTCATGAGGGCGCGGAAGACGATGGGCGTATCCTGGACGGCCAGGAGGGCGGCCCTGTCGGCGGAGAGCTCGCTCTTGCGGTCCCACTCCTCGAGCGCGGTCGCGACAGCCGCTATAGCGGCGCCGCCCAAGGGGATGCTGCCGGCGATGATCGACGAGGCCTTTATGAGGATGGCGAGGAGGGTCTTGTAGACGGCGTGACCCGAGAGGATGTGGCCGATCTCGTGCGCGAGGACGCACGATAGCTCCTCCTCGTCCCAGAGATCCAGGGCACCGCTCGAGAGGATGATGAAGGGCCGGTCCACGCCCAGGGCGCGGGCGTCGGGATCGGGATCGAGCCGCACGAAGAGCTCGGGAAGGGGGGAGAGGTCGAGGCGCTCGGCCATCTCCTTGAGGAGGGCGCTCAGGTTGGCGAACTGCGAGTCGGTGACCCGCGCGGCGTTGGCGAGGGTGCCGAGGCGCAGGGAGCGCTCGGTGGTCGATCCGACGGCTCGCCGCAAAAGATCGGCGGCCAAGGGTATCGAGGAAAACGCGGCCAGCGCCGCCCCGTCCGCGGGATGCTCCCAGGCCGAGGGGCTGATGCCCGGAAACGTTTTTTTGCTTTCCATTCCTACATGATATCAAAGCCTTCTCGGCAAGGCGAGCGAAAAGCGCTATCCTATCGCTCCATGCGCTCCCTGAAGGATGGACTCTGAGAGATACTTCCGCGGCTATCCGCTCTCGGATCGCGCGAATATCGTCTACGATGGCAGGGCGGCGGCCTGCTCGGGCTGTTCAGCGGCCTGGCCCTGCCCCTCGTCGGAGTCATCGGCCGCAGGATGGGCATGAGCCCCTCGATGCTCGCCCTCCTCATGATGAGCCAGTTCGTCGGCCTCGTCCTCAATCTCTGGTTCGGCCACGTCGCGCGATCCGAGAATCTGGTCGCCTACGTGTTCTGGCCCAGCCTGGTCGCGCGCGTCAGCGTCGCTTTCGTCGCCCTGGTCGCCTCCCCCCTCGCCTTCCTGATCGTCATGAGCTTCTATTTCATCACGTCCAATTTCGGGGGCCCCGCGTATTCGAGCATAATGCGCCTCAGCTACTCGGACGCCAGCCGGGCCCGGGCCATGGGGCACATCCGGATCCTGATCCAGGTCGTCTCCGCACTCTGCGCGGCCTTCGCCGGTCTCTTCCTCCAGGCCGTCCCGGCGGGCTACAGGATCATCTTTCCCATCGCCGCCGCGGGAGGGATAGGTGGCAGTGTCCTTTTCACGAAAGTCAGGCCGAGGAAGCGGCCGGCCCCAGCGCCGAAGGAAGCGCCCGCGCGCGGTTCCTTCGGGGACTCACTGGCCGCCATCGGAAAGGACCGGGCCTTCCTCGGCTACCAAGCGATCTTCTTCGTCATCGGTTTTCCCGACAAGCTCATGATACCGCTGGAGCCGATACGCCTCGTGGACGAGCTCGGCGCCGGTTACGGCGCGGCCGGGATGCTCCTCGGGACCCTTCCCCTCGCCGGGGCCGTCCTGGGCTACTTCGCCTGCTCGAAGCTCGCGAACAAGACCGATCCCTTCCTACTCCTCCTGGCGACGGCTATCCTGTCCTCGACCCGTTTCCTAGGCTTCGCCCTCGCGCGCGTTCCTGCCCACCTGATTCCCGGCTCCTTCCTCAACGGCGTGGCGAACGCGGGCTGGGACCTTCTGCCGCTCTTCACGATACTCCTCTTCGCGGACCATTCGCGCATCGGCCTCTACATGGGCCTGCACAACACGCTGATCGGGCTGCGCGGATTTCTGGGCCCCGCCCTGGGCACCTGGCTCTACCAGAGCGCGGGCATGAGGATTGCCGATATCTATTGGCTGGCCTTCGCCACGGAGCTCGGAGGGCACCGTCCTCCTCGGTCCTCTTCTGGGCCTCCTTGAGAAGATCTGGAACTTTGCGGACGACATGCGGCATAGTGTCGCCATGCAGCTCATACAATCCGTCGTCCTCGGTCTGGTCCAGGGCCTCACCGAATTCATCCCGGTATCCAGCTCGGCCCATCTGGTCATCGTCCCCTGGCTCTTCGGCTGGAACGACCCGATATTCCGCAGCCTGGGCTTCGACGTGGCCCTTCACATGGGAACCCTCGTCGCCCTGCTCGTCTTCTTCTGGAACGATTGGGTGCGGCTCATCGGAGCCTGGTTCAAGTCGATCGGCCAGCTCAGGATCGGAGCCGACCCCGATCGCAGGATGGCCTGGTTCCTGTTGGTCGCCTGCATCCCCGGAGCCGTCTTCGGCGTCCTCTTCGAGCACAAGATCGAGCAGCTCTTCCATCCCGAGGGCATGCCCATCCTCGCCTCCTCGATGATCGCGATGGCCGTCATCATCGCCCTTCTCGGCGCCTTGCTCCTCCTTGCCGACCGTCTCGCCAAGCACACGCGTCCCATCGGAGCGATCGGCCTGAAGGACGCCATCCTCATAGGCCTCTCCCAGGCCCTGGCGATCTTTCCCGGCGTCTCGCGCTCGGGCTCGACGATCACCGCCGGCCTCGCGCTGGGCCTCGAGCGGGAGGCGGCCGCCCGCTTCTCCTTCCTCCTCTCGGCGCCGATCATCGCGGGGGCCGGAGCCAAGAGCCTCTACGATTTCCTTCGCGGCCACGAGGCAGCGAGCGGAGCCGTCGCTGCGGCGAGCGGAGTTGCGGCGAGCTCCTTCGCGACTGGACTGCCCGTCGTCCTAGTCGGCTTCGTCGTCGCCGCCCTGAGCGGTTTCCTCTGCATCAAGGTACTGTTGAGCTTCCTGCAGAAGCATACGACCAAGGCATTCGTCTACTATCGCTGGGCGCTCGCGATACTGGTGGTCGCCTTCGCCCTGGCTGAGAGGCTGATCCCGGCCTATACTACCGTCTTAGTCGGCGACTTCGCGCGAGAGGCGATTATGGCCAGCCCCTCGAGGACGAGGTCGGGGACGAAGCGACCCACGCCGAGCGAGGCGAAAAGTAGCCTCCCCTCGTCGCCGCCCGTGCCGATCACGGCGACCGCGTCCGGGGAGTCGGCCTCGCCCAATGGCCGCGAGCTCCTCGGCCTGGCGCCTGGCTATCCGCTCGACGAGGCCTGAGAAGCCGATGCCTATGCCCGCCCTGATCGACTCGGCGGTGTTTTTGCCGATGGCGGGGGGCCAGGGACCGGCGGGACGATCGCGGGGCCCTTCCCCGACCGAGACTTCCGGCAGGAGGGCGGCCGCGTCGCGGAGGGCCTCGGCCGCCGTGCCGATGCCCGGAGCTATGGCCGCGCCCAGGAAATCGCCCGTCCTTCCGAGGGCCGAAAAGGCGATGGCCGCGTCGAAATCCACGATTACGCAGGGAGCCCCGACGAGGCCCTTGGCCGCGACGGCGGCGCAGACGAGGTCGGAGCCCACCTCCGAAGGGACATCGGTCCGTATCTTGACGCCCGTCCTCACGCCTGGCCCTACGGTCGAGCAGCTTAGGCCGAAGGCGGAATAGACGGCCAGGCCGAGCTCCCGTCCGAGGGAGGGAGCGACCGAGGACATCCAGGCGCTCTCGACGCGGCGAGCGGGAACGCCCGGGCCCGTACCCTCGCCGTCGCCCGCCTCGTCGGCGAAGCTTCGTAGGAGGAGGGCGTACTCGTCGGCGCTCCTCCCGGGAATGGCCCCGAGGCGCCGTCGCACCAGCCAGCGGCCCTTCGCGGCTTGGCCGCCCGAGTCCATCCCGAAGAAGCCGATCGAAATGGCGCGATTGCGGACGTCGAGGGCGAGAAGCACGACTATTCTTCCTTGGCGAGCTTGGCCTTGCCGCTGCGGCTCTCTATGCCCTTCCACGCGGCCACGACCCCGGCGGCGAGGACGGCGGCGAGGGCCGCTTCGATGAGGCCGTTGGCTACGAAGACCGCTCCGGCCGCCGCGGGAGGTATGGCCGCGAAGGCGACGAGGGCGCCGAGCACGAGGACGCTGTTGGTCAAGGAGCCCGCGATGCCCGCCACGGCGGCGGCGATCCCCGTAAGCTTGCCCCGGAAGGCCTTGTAGACCGCCCAGGCGGCGAGGCCGACGAGTAGCCTCGGCAGGACCGAGATGAGCGGGTTGACGAAGAAGGCGTCGATCGGCCCCTGGGGCGCGGTGGCGGCCTTGATGAGGGCGGTGACTCCGAAGATACCGCCCACGACGATGCCCACGACGGGGCCCTCGAGGACGGCCCCGATGATGGCGGGAACGTGCATGACCGTGAGCGAGGCCCCCGCCAGCCACGGTATGTAGCCGAAGGGCGTCAGGAACAGCGCGATCGACAAGGCGCCCAGGACCCCCGCTACGACGATCTTCCGTACATTCGATTTCTCGGCCATGTAGTCCTCCTATCGTTGACTTCGAGATATATAGTCGAGGGCGAAGGAAGCGGCGCAGGCGGCTATCGCCGCCAGCCTCGCGAAGCCCTCGCCCCTCTCTTTGGGATACGAGGCGAGCCTCGTGCGGCCCTCGCCGGTATAGCCGCGGGCTTCCATGGCCTCGGCGAGAAGCTCGGCCCGCTCGAGGGCCCTCACCGTCACGGGCACGAAGAGGGGAAGATAGGCGCGGGCCTTGGCGATCGGCCCTCCCCTCCCCGAGCCGAAGTCGGCGCCCCGCGAGGCCTGGGCCTTCGCTATGGCCTCGAGCTCCCCGACGATGGCGGGGACGAAGCGGAGGGCTATGCCCACAGCGAGGGCGAGGCGGTGGGCGGAGCGCGCGATCGCGCCGCTCAGGCGTCCGAGGGGGGCGAATACATCCTCGATGCCGTGCACCGACTCGCCCTCGCTCGTCACGGAGGTGAAGAGGCCTATCACGGTCATGAGGGAGAGGGTGCGCGCGAACATCATGAGGACGAGGCGCGCCTTGAACGCGGTGAAGACCAGGGGTCCGAAGGACAGGAGGGCCGTCGATGCGTCCCCGGGCCAGGTAAAGAGGGATTGCAGGATCGCGGCGATGGCGAGGAGGGGAATAAGAGGCCTGACGCCCCTCAAGAGGAAGCCCGGCCCGATGCCGGTGGCGGCCCCGATCGAGAGCGCGACCGCGAGGGGAAGGAGGGCGCCCGCGTAGGACGACGACGCGATGCTCGCTATCATGAGGGCGAGGAGCCAGAGGTACTTGGTCGCGGGAGTGAGGCGATGAATCTTGGAATTCCCGGCCCGATACTGGCCTATCGAGATGTTGCGGAAATACTCGATGCCCCTCACGACGACACCTTCGCGACGTTCGCGACGATAGTCGCGGTCGCGGTCGCGGTCGCAGCGACCTGTATCGCGTCGGCCAGCGCCGAGACGGAAAGCGGACGCGAGTCGAGCTCGAAGCCCCGCGCGCCGAGCTCGATCGCGACTGCGCAGGCGAAGGGCCTGTGCAGGCCCCAGGCGGGATCGAAAGCGTCGTAGAATATCGTCTCCGGAGCCCCCGAGGCGACGACCTTGCCGTCGCTGAAGACGGCCACAAGGTCGGCCATCGCGGCTTCTTTCATAGAATGGGTGGCGAAAACGACAGTATGGCCTTTTCGCGCGATATCAAAAGCGATCGCGAGAATCGAGGCCGCCGCGGACTGGTCCAGGGCGCTCGTCGGCTCATCCAGCAGCAGGGCCTCTCCCCTCATCGCGAGCACGCCGGCCAGGGCGAGCCTTCGCTTCTCTCCGCCCGAGAGGCCCCGCGTCTGTCTGTCCCGGAAAGCCTCGAAGCCGAGGCCGGCCTCCTCCATGGATTCCTTGACCCGTAGCACGAGAGCCTTCCCCGACAGGCCGAGATTGCGCGGGCCGAAGGCCACGTCGTCCCCAGCGTAGCGTTCGAAGAGGGCCGATTCCGGTCGCTGTATGGCCAGGGGAGCGCGCATCCTCAAAGATCGGAAGTCGACGCGCGGCGAGGCCAGGTCGATACCGAAGGAGCGGACCTCGCCGGAGCCGGCCGCGACCAGGCCGTCGAGAAGCTGGAGCGCCGTGGACTTCCCCGATCCCGTCCTGCCTACGAAGGCGAGGCTGGCTCCGGAGGGGACGGCGAGATCGACGCCTCGCAGGGATACCCGCTCGTTTGCCGTTCCGTGGAGGTACGCGTGGCGCGCATCCCGAAGCTCGAAGACCGGCGCGGAGGGCGAAGTCCCGACTCTAGGGGACGGGATGACCGGTCTCTGGCCTGAGCCGGCCTGCCGACGCTCGCCCTGCCGCAGGTAGGCTTCGGCTATCCTTCCGGCGATAGCCTGGGCGGATTCGCGGGCGATAGGTTCGAGACCCAGGGCGCGGGCAAGAGCCGCATACTCGGGCAGGCCGAGCGCCGCTACGGCGGCGACAGGGTCGAGGGCGCCTGAAAGCAGAACTTCGGGCTTACCGTCGAACAGGACGGACCCCGCGTCCAGTACGAGGATTCTCCCGGCGCGACAGGCTTCGCCCATGTCGTGGGTGACGTGCAGCACCGTCCTTCCCTCGCCGACGAGTCGATCGAGGAGGGCGAGCACTTCGTCGCAGGCTTCGGGATCGAGCATGGCGGTGGCCTCGTCGAAGGCTAGACAGCGCGCGTCCATCGCGAGGGCGCCTGCGATAGCGAGGCGCTGCTGCTGGCCGGCCGACAGGAAATGGGAGGCGCTGTGCCGCTCGCCGTCGAGGCCTACGGCCGTTAGGGCGAGATCGACTCGGCGCCGGATCTCCTGTCTGGGCAGACCGAGGTTCTCGGGGCCGAAGGCTACATCCTCCTCGACCGAGGAAGAGACGATTTGATCGGCGGGGGACTGGAACACGAGGCCCACGGCGCGAAGGGCGGCTTTCCTGCCCTCTTCGCTCGAGGTCGCGCGCGAAGCCACGCGTAGCTCGCCCGAGCTTGGGAGGCGGAGGCCGTCGAGGAGCCTGAGCAGAGTGCTCTTTCCCGAGCCGTTCGCGCCGACGACGGCCAGGTACTCGCCCTCGTCGATGGACAGGGAAATATCGCTTAGCGCGGGAGAATCGGAGCCGGGGTAGGAAAAGGAAACGTGGTCGAGCTCTATAAAAGACACGTACACCTCGCGTCTCGGCATCGTCGGAAACCCGATCGCGGGGGTCGGGCTCTTTGAAGTCCAAGCGTTAGATAAGAAGCTAGACAAACAAGCCGCTTGTGTCAAGCCTTAAGCACCTTGGCTTTTTGCGCGCAAATAGTGCACAGTGCAAAATATGCGCAGTACTTCTCCGTGGAAATATGCGCGCCTTCCATTGTTTAAGTGTTTTTCCCGAGAATATCCGCAGATCGGCGACAGCTCTGAATTGGCATGATAGTTGCATAGGTATAGCCGTGAGAAAGGAGCCAGGCACAACATGAAAAGACTGAGAAACATGGCAGCGATAGCGATTCTGGTCGCAGGAGGAGCCCTATTGGCAAGCGCCTGCGCGAAGGACGCGGGCCCGGCCAAGAAGCAGAACTACGAGTTCACGACCGTCGGCCGAGGCTCGATAGAGAGCGTCGTGTCGAGCAGCGGGACCCTCGCCGTGGTGAACTCGGTCAGCGTGCTCGCGCAGATGAACGGCCGGATCGAGACTCTGAACGTCGATTACAACGATAGGGTCAAGAAGGGAGAAGTCCTCGCCACGATCAATACGGACCTCCTGAAGCCGAACGAGCAGCAGGCCCAGGCCGCGGTCGACAAGGCCGAGGCCAACTACGAACTCCAGCTTCTCGCCGTCAAGAACGCCCAGACCCTCGCGGCCAAGGGCCTCCTGTCGGATTACGACCTCAAGACGAGCGAAGCCACCCTCGGCGGCGCGAAGGCGGACCTGGCGTCGGCCAATGCCTCGCTCGAGCAGATACGGACCCAGATCGACCAGTACGCGATCATCAGCTCGCCGATCGACGGGATAGTCCTGCAGCGCGATATCGACGTGGGGCAGAGCGTGGTCGGGGGAGCGAGCGCCACGTCCACTGCCCTCTTCACGCTCACCGACGATCTATCGAAGATGCAGATCGACGCCCAGGTCGACGAGCTCGACATCAGCGGCATCTCGGTCGGACAGGCCGTCCATTTCTCGGTCGAGGCATACCCGAGCGAGACCTTCTCGGGGACGGTCAAGGAGATCCGCCTCGTGCCCCAGACGACGAACAACGTCGTCTACTACGACGTGATGATCGACGCCTACAACAAATCAGGCAAGCTCCTCCCCGGCATGACCGCCAACGTCAGCTTCGTCAAAGAGAAGAAGGACGGCATCCTCGTCGTGCCGAGCGCAGCCCTGCGCTTTACGCCGACGAGCCTGAGCGCGACCGAGATAAAGAAGGACCTCTTCCTGGCCGGACTCGGAAAGCTTTCCCCGGCCGACCTGCAGGCGGCCTCCTCTCGCTACGACCAGGACCAGAAGACCCTCGCTTCGGGCAAGCAGGCGACGGGGAGCGCGCAGTCGGGCCTCTCCAGCCTCATGGGCGGCGGGAGGATACCGGGAGTCGGAGGCTTCGGCGGTCCTCCCTTCGGAGCCGGGCATCAGGCCGGTCAGCCGAAGAGCACGGCCGCGGTGTCGGGCGCGGCATCGGGCGCGGCTGCGGCAGGCGCCGCGGCCGCCACCCCGGCCAAGAAGCCGCTCTGGTACCTCGATGCCTCGGGCAAGCTCGCCCTTACCCTGGTCACGCCCGGCCTGAGCGACGGCCTCTCGACGGAGCTCGTCGGGGCCGACGAGCTCGAGGGTAGCAAAGTGATCCTGAAGATCAGGGCGGAGTGATCATGGCCATCATCGAGCTGCGCGGCATAAAGCGCCACTACCTTGTCGGGGAAATCACGATCAGGGCCATTCGGGGCATAGACCTCGACGTCGAGACCGGCGAGTTCGTCGCGATCATGGGTCCCTCGGGCTCGGGAAAGTCGACGCTGATGAACACCCTCGGCTGTCTGGACAAGCCGACGGAGGGGAGCTATGTCCTCGACGGGCTCGAGACCTCGAAGGCGACCCCCGACGAGTTCGCGGACATCCGCAACGACAGGATCGGCTTCGTGTTCCAGGGCTTCAACCTGCTTTCGCGGACCAGCGCCCTCGAGAACGTGGAGCTTCCCCTCTTCTACGATCGCTCCGGCTCCAGGCTGAATCCCAGGAAGCGCGCCAAGGCCGCGCTCGAGGAGGTGGGCCTCGGGAACCGCCTGGACCACATGCCCAATCAGCTCTCGGGGGGACAGCAGCAGCGCGTCGCGATAGCGCGGGCCATGGTCAAGGACCCGGCCTTCATCCTCGCCGACGAGCCGACGGGCAACCTCGACACCGAGATGACGCTCGAGGTGATGAGTCTCTTCCAGGAGCTCAACGACCGAGGGAAGACGGTGGTGATGGTGACCCACGAGCCGGAGGTCGCCGCCTATACCAAGCGGGTCATCGCGATGCGCGACGGGGCCGTCGTTTCCGACACGCCGGTGCGGGAGAAACGGAGGGCGAGCGAGGACCTTGCCGCCTGGAGGAAGAGCCACAGCCTCCTCGCGGGGGAGGGGGAAAGGTCATGACGCTCGCCAAGCTCGCCAGCGCCTCGATGCGCAGCATCTTCAGGAACAAGATGAGGAGCTTCCTCACCTCGCTCGGGATCATCATCGGCGTCTGCTCGGTCATCGTGATGGTCGCCGTGGGCTCGGGCTCGCAGGCCCAGATACACAAACAGATCGCGGCGATGGGCACGAACCTCCTCATGGTCATGCCCCCCCGCGGACCTCGGACCGCCAACCGGCTCACCTTGGCGGACGTGCAGAAGCTGCGCGCCGAGTCGAGCTACATCAGCGCGATCACGGGGGAAGTCCGGATCGGCAGCACGAACGTCGTAGGAGGCAACTCCTATTGGACGACTACCGTCTACGGAGTCGAGCCCGACTATATCGTCATCAAGGATTGGCCCATGCAGTCGGGAGAGTTCTTCGGCGAGAAGGACCTCGCGAGCCGCAGCAAGACGGCGGTGCTCGGAACGACGGTCGCGGCCAAGCTCTTCCCGGACCAGGACCCCATCGGCAAGTCCATCCGCATAGGGACGACGCCCTTCACGGTGGTGGGTCTCCTCTCGAGCAAGGGCTCGAACGCGATGGGCGCCGACCAGGACGACGTCGCGATGGTGCCCCTCGATACGGCGCTCAACCGCCTCATGGTGGACGGGCGCATCAACTCGATAGAGATGAGCGCGGCGAGCGAGGACCTGATGGCCGCCGCCCAGGCCGAGGCGACGAGCATCCTGCGCGAGTCGCACAAGCTCGCCGCAGGCGCCGACGACGACTTCGACGTGATGAACCAGTCGCAGATCATCCAGACCGCCTCGCAGACTGCCCAGACCCTGACGGCCCTCCTCGCGGCGATAGCGGGCGTGTCCCTCGTCGTCGGCGGGATCGGCATCATGAACATCATGCTCGTGTCGGTCACCGAGCGGACGAGGGAGATAGGCATACGCATGTCAGTGGGCGCCCGGAGGAGGGACATCCTCCTGCAGTTCCTCTCGGAATCGGTGTTCCTGAGCCTCCTCGGCGGCATCATCGGCATACTGCTCGCCCTCGCGGTGTCCTACGGACTGCAGCGCTTCCTGAACACGCCCACCGTGGTGAACCCGTCGATCATCGCCGCGTCCGCGGGCTTCGCGGCCGCGGTCGGGATATTCTTCGGCTTCTATCCCGCGAAGAAGGCCGCCAATCTCTATCCGATCGACGCCCTTCGCTACGAATGACGAGGAGATAAACATGAGAACAGCAACGAGGATCGTCGCTCTCGTCCTTCTGTCGGCGGCCGTCTCGATGGCCCGCGCCGGCGCCGAGGACGCGCTCACGCTCCAAAATGCCAGGGCCCTGACGCTTTCGCGCTCCGCGACCCTGCGCGGCGCCAGTCTAGGCGTCGACGCCGCCGCGCTCGCGGCCCAGGCCCAGGGCTACGCCGCCCTCCCCGACCTCTCGGCCACGGCCGGCGCCTCCTACGGGTACTTCTCCGGCGCGACCCAAGCGGCGAACGCCCTGGCCGAGTCGGCCCAGCTCGACGCCTCCGCCACCGTCTTCGACGGCGGCCGGACCTCGGATCTCGTGAAGAAATACGGCTACGCCACGGAGGCGGCGCGGGAGAGCCTACGCTCGACGCGCATATCCCTCGTCGGCCAGGCCGATGCCGCCTTCTTCGCCGTCCTCGAAGCCCAGGCCTCGGTCGACGCCGCGACGAGCGACCTCGAGGCGGCGAAGGCGCGCCAGGACATAGCCCAGGCCAAGATCGACGCCGGCAGCCTTTCCAAGTCCGCCTACCTCCAGACCGAGGCGGACACCGCCGGCTACGAGACGACGCTCGTCCTGGCGAAGAAGACTCTCGCCTCGGCCAAGGCCAAGCTCTCGTCCCTCACGGGTCTGCCCGCGGCCAGCGCTCTCTCGCCGATCGATTTCTCGAGCTACGACGGCCTGCTCTCCAAGCTTTCGACCCTCGACGAGGCCGGCATCGACGCTCTCGCGGCCAAGGTCACTTCCCTCGCCGAGGCCAACAGCCCCGTCCTCACGGTCAATGCCCTCGCCGGCCGGCAGGCGGAATTGGCCGTGGCGATAGCCAAGAAGGCCTATCTGCCCACCGTCTCGGCCGGTCTCTCCCAAGGCCTGTCCTACGGAAGCGCGTCGGGCCTCAGCTATCCGGGGAGCGTATCGCTGACGGCGTCGATGAGCCTCGACCTATGGACTACGAAGAACGCCATAGATTCGGCCTCCGTCGCCTCGGCCCAGGCCGGCCTGACCGCGATCCAGGGCGAGACCGACCTCGATCTCGGCGTCGTCCAGGCCCTCTACGAGTGGATATCCTCCGCGGGCTCCATCGGCTCGGCCTCCAAGGCCCTCGACTACGCCCGGAGCAATTACGACAATGTGCTCGAGCAGTTCAAGCTTTCCAGCGCGACTACCTCGGACCTTTCCACCGCCGAGGCCCTCGTGAGCGCCGACGAGACCGCCCTCATTACGGCGCGCTACGGTTTCCTCTCGAGCCTCTCGACGCTCTCGGGCCTCGCGGGGCTCGAGGACGGAGGCGAGATACTGGGCCTCTTGCGATAGAATAGGAGCACCTGCATGAACCGGTCAATCAGGAAAGGCACGAGACTCGCATCGATCGGCGCCGCCCTCCTCGTCTTCGCCGTGCTCACGGCCCTCGCGGTCCTGATCTTCCGGGAAATAGCCAAGGGCGACCTGCTCGAGAGCCGCAACGACGCCGAGAGGACGGTCAACCTCCTCCTGGCGGGACTCCGCGACCACGACGACTTCGGCTCGGCCATCGAGGGCTCGGAAGAGCTCAAGAAGAAAGTGGTCGGCGTAGCCGCCTACGCGTCGACGGGCGACAGGCTCTATACCTGGGGAACGACTCCGGCCGTCCTCGGCCTTCCGGTCCCGAAGGGAGAGGAGCTCGCGAGCCCCGCCCCGCGGAGCTATCGGGACGTGCCCGCGAACGATTCGATAGCGATGCTCTTCCGTCCCTTCCGCGCGGGACCGCCGCCGCCCGGCCGCCGGGACGGGGAGCATGGCGTGGGGGGGAGACGTCCGCCTCCCACAGGCTTCCTGTTCACGACCTTGAGCCGGGCCGAGCTCATGTATCTCGAGGTCCGGGAGCCCGGATATTGGAGGGCGAGGCGCCTGGCGGCGATCCTCTTCCCCCTGATCGAGGCCGCCCTGGCCGCGCTGATCCTCTTCGTCCGCATGCTCCTCTTGCGCAACGCCGAATACCGGCGCCGTATCGAGGAACAGCGGAATCTCGTCGTGCTCGGGACGGCCGCGAGCACCTTGGCCCACGAGATCAAGAATCCGCTTTTGTCCATCAAGCTGCAGACCCGCATCCTCGAAAAGACCTACCCGCAAGATGCGCGGCGGGAGCTGGGCATCATCGACGACGAGGTCGAGCGGCTCTCGGCCCTGAGCCATCGCGTGGGCGACTATCTCCGCGATCCCGCGGGCAACCCCAGGCCGATAGACCCCGCGGAGATCGCCCTCGAGGTCTGCATGAGACTCTGCGGGCGCAATATCCTGCACGTACTGGAACCGCCTCCCCCCGCCCTCCATATGGATCCCGAACGCCTCCGCTCTGTCCTCGAGAACCTCCTGCGCAATGCCATCGAATCGGGCGGTCCGGAAGAGGCCCTATCCATCGAGGCCGGGACGGAGGGAGGCTCCGCCCGCATCGAGGTGCTCGATCGCGGCGCCGGCCTCGCGCCGGAGGCGAGGAGCAGTCTGTTCGATCCCTTCTTCACCACGAAGAGCAGGGGGACGGGCATCGGCCTCGCCATATGCAAGCGCTTCGTCGAGGCGGCGGGCGGCTCGATAGCCCTCGAGCCCCGCGCCGGCGGCGGCTGCAGGGCGCGTCTCGTCATTCCGGCATCGGAGGCCTCGGCATGAAAGTACTCGTGGCGGACGACGAGCGGAATATCCGGGAGTCGATACAGAAGCTCCTCGAGCTCGAGGGCATCGATTCCTCGCTGGCCTCCGACGGGCGGGAGGCGATCGAGCTCCTGAAGTCCGAGGCCTACGACGCCCTCGTCACCGACCTCAGGATGCCGGGCATGGGCGGTCAGGAGCTCCTGGAGCGGATCCGGGGCGACGGCCTTCGTTTCCCCGTCATCATGATCTCGGCCCTCGGCGAGATAAACGATGCGGTGAAAGCCCTCAAGTCGGGAGCGACCGACTACCTCATCAAGCCCTTCGATCCCGACGAGCTCATCCACAAGATCCGGGCGGCCGTTTCTAACATGCGGCGCGAGGACCGGATCGAGGCCGGCGCGCGGACGGCTGCGGTTCCTTCGCGATTCATCGGCGAGAGCGAGGCCGCGCGCGCGCTCAAGAGGGCCATCGACAAGATAGCCCGCAGCGACACGACCGTCCTCGTAAGCGGAGAGAGCGGATCGGGCAAGGAGGTCGTCGCGAGGGAGATACACTCGCTCTCGCCCCGTTCCGAGGAGCCCTTCGTCGCCGTGAACATCGGCGGAATCCACGAGAACCTCATGGAGAGCGAGCTCTTCGGCCACGAGAAAGGGCGCCTTTACCGGTGCCGACGGGCGCAAGATCGGGCTCTTCGAGCTCGCGGGGACGGGTTCCCTCTTCTTGGACGAGATAGGGGAAATGCCCCTGCCCCTCCAGGTCAAACTCCTGCGAGTTCTCCAGGAACGCAGGATCAGGCGCCTCGGCGGCACGCGCGACCTGCCCGTCGGAGCCAGGATCCTCTCCGCGACGAACAGAGACATCGAGACCATGGTCCGCGAGGGGCGGTTCAGGGAGGATCTCTATTATCGACTCAACGTGGTCCGCGTCGAAGTCCCGCCCCTTCGCGAGCGCAGAGAGGACATAGGACCCATCGCTGGCCATATCCTGGAGAAGCTTTGCGCGCGCATGGGGCGGGGACGGACGCGGCTCGGGCCGGGGGCGGAGGAGGCCCTCTCGGGATATTCCTTCCCCGGCAACGTCCGCGAGCTCGAGAACGTCCTCGAGCGCGCCCTGATCTACGCCGAGGGCGAGGAGATACAGCCTGCCGACCTCGACTTCGCCGGTCGCCTGGGGATAGGGCTCGACCCTGCCCGGCCGGCGGCGACCTTGTCGGCGGCGGCGAGCCTTTCGCTGGCGGCGAATGCCTCGCCGTCGGAAACATCGCCTAAATCGCTCGATTCGGTGGAACGCGACGCCATCGAGCAGGCTCTTGCCAAGAGGGGCGGCAATCGCACGAAGGCGGCCGAAGAGCTCGGGATAAGCCGAAGGACGATACTCAATAAGATAAAAAAATATGGACTGTAGCCACTTTCGTCTATGAGAAAAGTCCAGCGGTTCACATGCGACCAGCCCCCGCTCCTCGATCGAAGGCTTGAAAGCCCTGGCCCAAGATTCAGACTGCAGCACCTATACCGCGAGAAGACGTTCTCCGAACACTTTCTCGAGCTTTGCGAGAGTTTTCAACGTAGGATTGGTCTTCCTGGGGTCCTCGAGCTTTTGGTAGACTTGGTACTTCACCCCAAGTTTATCGGCTACATCCGTGAGGGTCATGCCCGAAGCGCGGCGTTTCTCACGAAGCCAAATGGCGAAGGAGACGGAAGACGAGGGTGCAATGGAGTAGGTGTGTTTGCCCTTCGCGGAAGAGGGAGCGGGAAGGGCAATACCATGGGCAATCATCGATTCTAGAACTCCCGTGAGTGCTTCACTCGCCATCGCCTTTGCTTCCTCGAGTGTCGTGCCATAGGTAATGCAGCCCGACAAATCGGGGAATTCAACCTCAAAAACCTTGTCCTCCTCGGCCCAAGCGATAATAGCGGGGTAGCAAGTGGTTTTCATTTCAGCCCTGCCTCCTTGAGCAGTTTATGGATACAATTCCTTTTCGAGTTCATCCGAAAGGGACCTACTTCGGCGCCTGGTACCTCCTGAACCACCGCGTCCAGCCGAAGGCGAGGATCGGGCGGAGGGACGGCGCGAGGGAGGAAAGAAGGACGAGCGCGAGATCCACAAGGCGGAAGACGAAGAAAACCGCGACCATGGCGACCATATACCAGAGAAGGGTGAAGGCGAAGGGCGGGAACACCGCGAGGAGCGCAGCGAGAGCGGGTTTGAGGGGGACGGCATCCGTCGTCACACAGAGTGCCACAAAGACGGCTAGCCGCACAAAAGGAGGTCTGTATTGCCCCCTTAGGGCAGGCGTTGATACAGCGTTCGCAGCCCTCGCAGGCGTAGCTCCAGTCGGGTCTCCCGCCGATCATGTGAATAGCCCTTGCGGGGCAGCGCTTCGCGCAGAGGCCGCAGCCGTCGCATCGTTCATCCGGCATGAAAAACATCGCCAGGCATCGTCGTCCGAAGATTCGGTACAGCCAGCCAAAGGGCCAGCCGAGGAGGTGGATTGTCCAGCCGCAACGGCGTTTCGAGAAGCGGCCCTCGGCCAATGCGCGCGCGGTGCCTTCGATGCGCGGCTCAGCGATCGCGAGGATGGCCTTTCGTCTCTCCTCGTTCTGGGGGGAGATGATATTCGTGATACTCTGGGGAAAATCAAAAGTGTCGCGGTGAACGACCTCCCAGCCCCGCCGCGAGAGAATACGTTCTGCCTGGGCGAGCGACCGACCCTCGTGTCCGTCACGGAAGTTTCTGCTGATTCGGCCATTCGTGGCGAGGATAGCCGCGCAGGGCCTCGACTTGTCGGTGAGGGGACCGGCCATCCCGAGGCGGGCAATATAGCGGGCCATGATCCGCGGGACAGACAGGGCGTACACGGGGAAAAGAAACAGGTCGAGGTCTTCCGCATTCCGCACGATAGGCGTCCGCGGCTGGCTTCCTCCCGCGCCCCTCCCCTGGGCCTCGACCTCGGCGATCTCGATCCGGAAGTCGTCCCCGAGCCTCTCCGCAATCACGCGCGCGAGGTAGAGGCTGTTGCCCGTCCCCGAAAATACGTGAAATCGCGCAGTCTTCACGTAGAACTCCCTGCAGGAGTCGACGTCCCACGCGCCAAGGTCTCGACGAACCCGCGCGTAATGTCGGCGTGTTCACCGAGCCCGGCTGGCGCATAGCCGAGGACGCGGTGGAGGGAGAATCCGTCAATGAGCGCCATGAGAGCCGCAGCGTGGGCGAGAACGGTTTCCGGCGGCGCTTTCGGCTCGAGAGTTTCGAGGCACTTGGCGACCGCCCGACCCTGGCGTTCATAGCTTCTCGCAACGACCGCGGCAAAATCCCGGTCGCCCATTGCCAGGATGAAGAATTGGACGAAAAGGCGGGCCTTGTAGTGCGGGCTCAATATCTCGCCCGCATTGGGGATCGGCAGTTCGGCGGCGAGTCCATCCTCGGGGGAGAAAGACGGCAGAGTCGATCGAATGACCGCCTCGAGGGCCTCCGAAGCATCAGGCTCCCGGCCTAGACTGCCCAGAATTCCAAATATCTCCGAGTCGAAGCTTTCGAGAAAGGCCGCAAAGGCCGCGAGGAGAAGGGCCTTCTTGGAATCGAAGTAGTAATGAATGACCCCCTTCGAGAAGCCAGCGAGCGAGGCCACGCAGTCGATCGTCGTACCATCGATTCCGTATCGGGCAATCGCCGCCCAGACGGCTCGAATCGTTGTGTCGCGCTTTTCCTCATTACTGTGTTGTCGCGCTATTGTCATTTTCGAAATTATATTGGACGTCCAGAATAATAGCAAGAAAGCTTCGAGCCATCTACCCGCGTGCAAATCACAAGCTTCTTTGGCGGACTGGATTGAGCATTGCCTTCCTTCTTATTGACATTTAAGGACACGTCGCTATAGTCTCCATACTTGTCCAAGCCAGGGCAGGAATATCTAAAGGAACCTAGAGGATGCAACTTTCCGTCAAAGACGCCGCCGGTGTCTTGAACGTCTCCGAGAAAACCATCTACCGATGGATCAAGCAAGCCGTGATTCCCGCCTATCGCATCAACGAGCAGTACCGCTTCAACAGGACGGAGCTCCTCGAATGGGCGACTTCGAGAAGGATACAGGTATCTCCGACCATCTTCGCCGAGGGCGAGCCCAGCTCCACTCCACTCCCCAGCCTCCTGGAGGCCTTGAGGGCCGGCGGCGTCGCCTATCGCGTCAGCGGCAGGGACCAGGCTTCGGTGCTGCAATCCATAGTGGAGTTCCTCCAACTCCCGGAGGAGGTCGACCGCGAGTTCCTCTACAAGGTCCTCCTCGCGAGGGAGAGCCTGGGCTCCACCGGCATCGGCGACGGCATCGCGATCCCCCACGTGAGGAACCCCGTAGTCCTCCATGTCTTCAAGCCTACGGTCACGCTCTGCTTCCTCGAGAACGCCATAGATTTCCATGCGATAGACGGCAAGCCCGTGCGCATCCTCTTTACCCTCATAAGCCCCTCGGTGCGGGCGCATCTGCACCTTCTCTCCAGGCTGGGCTTCGTGCTCAGGAACCAGGCCTTCAAGGACGCGCTCGAGCGGGAAGCTTCCCGAGACGAGTTGATGCAGACCCTTTCGAGCGCCGAAGACGCCATCGCGACCGCGGAGTAGGCTATGACGCTCGGCTTGATCCTTGTCGCGATGGCTCTTTCGGCCGTAAGCGGCCTGCCCGGCCTCTTCATGGCCCGAGGCTCGGTCTGGGCTCAGCGCATCGCCGCGATCCTCATGTGCGCGGCCGCTCTCGCGGGCCTTTCCGGAGCCTTCCTCGGGCTCGGACTTCGACTCGGTGTCGATGGCGCCACGGTCGCGGGTTTTCCGTGGCCGATCGCCGGCCCTCCGTCGCTGGGGGCCGATGGCGGCCTTGTCGGGATCGACGGCCTTAGCGCCTTCTTTCTGGTCCCCGTTTTCCTCGTGGGCGGCCTGGGCTCGATCTACGGCCTGGGATACTGGCCGCAAGCGCATCGCCCCGCGAGCGCGCGCAGGCTCCAGCTCTTCTGGGGCATCCTCGTCGCCGGCATGGCCCTCCTCCTCGTCGCCAAGCATGCTCTGACCTTCATACTCGGCTGGGAGGTCATGGCCCTGTCGTCCTTCTTCCTCATCGCGGCCGAGGATCGGGAAGCGGAGAGCCGGAGAGCCGGCTTCATCTACCTGATAGCGACCCATATCGGCAGCCTGTCCATATTCGCCATGTTCGCGCTCTGGAAATGGACGACCGGCTCCTTCGCCCTGGGGCCGATCGCCGCCGGGGCCGCGGGGATAGGCGCGTTGAGCGCCCTCTTCTTCCTCGCCCTGATCGGCTTCGGGCTCAAGGCCGGAATCATGCCCCTGCATTTCTGGCTTCCGGGAGCGCACGCGAGCGCGCCCAGCCACGTTTCCGCGATGCTCTCCGGCGTAGTGCTGAAGATGGGCGTCTATGCCCTCGTGCGCTTCGTCTTCCTGCTGCCCGAGGCGCCTCCGTCCTGGGGCGGCGCGGTGCTCGGCCTGGGCATGATCGGCGGCCTTCTCGGAGTCGTCTTCGCGATAGCCCAGCACGACCTCAAGCGGCTCCTGGCCTACCACAGCATCGAAAACGTCGGCATCATCATGATGGGCCTCGGCCTCGCGATGCTCGGCCGCTCGGCCCATCGGAGCGATTGGCTGGTCCTCGGCCTGGCGGGCTGCCTCCTCCACGTCTGGAATCACAGCCTCTTCAAGTCCCTCCTTTTCCTGGGCGCCGGAGCGGCGATCCGCGGCGCGCGGACGAGGCGCATCGATCTCATGGGCGGACTCGCGAAATCCATGCCCTGGACCGCCGCCCTCTTCCTCGTCGGCGCGGTGGCCATCTGCGGCCTTCCGCCCCTGAACGGCTTCGTGAGCGAGCTTCTCGTATACCTCGGCCTCTTCCGGTCTGTCGGGCTGCCGGGCGAGCCCGTCTCGGCGGCGGTCGTGGCGGCGCCCGTCCTCGCGACAATCGGCGCCCTGGCCCTGGCCTGCTTCGTGAAGGTCTACGGGATCGCCTTTCTCGGCTCGTCCCGCCGCCCCGATTCGGGCCGGCTCTCGGGAAGAGTCCGGGAGTCGCCCGTCAGCATGCTCGCGCCCATGTCGGTCCTGGCCCTCTGCTGCGCCCTCATCGGATGCGTGCCGGCCCTCGTAGGCCCCCTCCTCGACGCGGCCATCGGGTCGGTCGTTGCGATCCAGCGGGTCGCCGGGAGCGCTGTGGGCGCAGCCAGCGCCGCGGGCGCCGCGAACACGGCGGCCGTATCGCCTGCGACCTTAGGGGAGCTGCCTCGAATAGCCGACCTGGCTCCCCTGCGGCCCATCGGACTCGTTTCGGCGATTCTGCTCGGGGCGATCGTCTGCCTGGCGGCCGTGCAGTGGCTTCGCTCGAGGCGGGTCCGGCGCGTGCCCACCTGGGACTGCGGCTACGCGGCCCCGGGAGCGCGCATGCAATACACCGCCTCCTCCTTCGCGCGGACCATCACCGCCATGTTCTCGTGGGCCCTTCGCCCGCGCGAGAGCGTCCCGAGGATCGAAGGCGCCTTTCCCGCGCCGTCGCGGCTGGAGAGCCACGTCGACGACGCGGTGCTGGACGGGCTCATCATGCCCGCGGCCCGAGGGACCGCGCGTTTGTTCGGATGGTTCCGCAGGTTCCAACGAGGCCTCGCGCAGCAGTACATCCTCTACATCCTCGTCATCCTGGTTCTGCTGCTCTGCACGCTCATTCCCTTCGGGGACTTGATCCCGCGGCTCTTCTCGCGCTAAAGGCCGGCCATGATCGATACGATTGCCCATATAGCCCTGCTCGTCCTCCTGCCGCCCCTCCTCCTCGGGACGATCGACAAGACCAAGGCGCGCTTCGCCGGCCGAGTCGGCGCCCCCCTGCTCCAGCCCTATTTCGACCTTCTGAAGCTAGCGCGAAAAGGCCTCGTCCTGAGCGAGACTACGACCTGGTCCTTCCGCATGGGACCCGTCATAACGCTGGTGGCGGTGGCGGCGGCCGGACTCCTCGTTCCCTTCGGCGGCTCGGGCGCGCCGATCGGCTTCTCGGGCGACCTCATACTCTTCGCCTACCTTTTCGGCCTGGCCCGCTTCTTCACGACGACGGCCGCCCTCGATACGGGCTCTTCCTTCGAGGGGATGGGCGCCTCGCGCGAAACCGCCTTCTCCTGTCTCACGGAGCCCGCGCTGTTCTGCGCCTTCCTCGTCCTGGCGAAGCTCTCTGGCTCGCTGTCCCTGGGCGAGATGCTCCCGGTCCCGTCGGGCTGGTCCTTTTCGGGAGCCGCCGCGCCCCTGATCCTGATCAGTCTCGGCCTCGTCGTCGTCCTCCTCGCCGAGGCCTGTCGCATCCCGGTGGACGATCCGAATACCCATCTCGAGCTCACCATGATCCACGAGGCCATGATCCTGGATCACGGCGGCCCCCTCCTCGGAACGATCCTCTATTCGTCGTCCATGAAGCTCTTCGTGCTGGGGGCCGTCCTCCTGAACGTGATAGCGCCTTTCCATACGGGAACGGCCTACCTGGATTGGGCCCTCTTCGTCGGCGAGATGCTCGCGCTCGCCGTCGCGATAGGGGCTCTGGAGTCCCTGACGGCCCGGCTCAAGATGCGCCGGGTGCCCTACCTCCTCGTGAGCGCGATCCTGTTCTGCGGCTCGGGCTTCATACTTCTGGTGAGGTGAGGATAGATGATCGACCTTCTGAACGCCCTGCTCGTCATCGTGCTCGCAATGAACCTCTTCGCCCTCGGCACGAGCCGGATACTGTCGGTCATCCGCATCGTCGCGGCCCAGGGCGCCCTCCTCGGCGCACTTCCCCTCCTCATGCACCAGCGCCTCAGCCTTCCCGTCGCCATCGCGGCCGTCGCGGCGGTCGCCCTCAAGGGGATAGTGATGCCCTCCATCATGATGCGTGCCCTGCGCGACGCGCCGATCAAGCGCGAAGTCGAGCCCTTGATCGGCCTCTTGCCTTCAATCATTCTCGGCGCCCTGGCGACCGCCTTCGCCCTCCTCATCTCGGGACCTTTCGTCAGCGCCGATCGGGGCTCGAGCGCGCTCATCGTCCCGGCTTCCGTCGCGACGATCCTGATCGGCTTCCTGCAGCTAACGACTCGGTACAAGGCGATCAGCCAGGCGGTCGGCTACCTGATCCTGGAAAACGGCATCTACATATTCGGGATGCTCCTCGTCGAGGCTATCCCCCTCGTCGTGGAGATGGGCATGCTCCTCGATCTCCTGGTCGGAGTCTTCGTCATCTCGATCATCGTCAATCACATCAACCGGGCATTCTCCTCGATGGATACGCGCCGGCTGGTCTCGCTCAAGGAGTGACTAAGGTGGCTTTCGCCCTGATCTTCATGCCGATGCTGATGGCGGGCCTCGCCATGGCCATCCCCTCGAATCGGCTGAGGCCTCGGCTCCTGCCGGTCGCGGCGGCTGCGCATTCGGGGCTGACCGTCTACGTCCTCATGAGAGCCGGGCTGCAGTCTCCCTCGCCCTGGCTTGTCCTGGATCCCCTGGGCAGGCTCATACTCCTCGTCGTCAGCGGCCTCTTCCTCTTCTGCTCGATCTACGCCGCCGGCTACCTCAAATACCGGCAGGAGCGCTCCAATCGCGTATTCTGCGCCTGCCTCCTGTTCTTCCTCGGACTCATGAGTCTCATCGCGTGGTCGCAGCACCTGGGCCTCCTCTGGGTCGCCATGGAGGCGACCACCCTCGTCACGGCTCCGCTCATCTACTTCAATCGCTCCAAGCGCAGCATCGAGGCCACCTGGAAATACCTCCTCGTCTGCTCGGTAGGGATCGCCCTCGCCCTGCTCGGCACCTTCTTCCTGGCCTACTCCGCGATGCAGGGAGGCTGCACGCCGAGTCTCCTCCTCGAGGACCTCGTCGCCTGCGCGCCCCGCCTTTCCAAGACCTGGCTGCACGCCGCCTTCATCCTCCTCCTCGTCGGCTACGGCACGAAGATGGGCCTCGCGCCGATGCACACGTGGAAGCCCGACGCCTACGGCGAGTCGCCCGGCGTCATAGGGGCGGTCTTCGCGGGATGCGTCACCAGCTGCGCCTTCCTCGCCTTCCTCCGCGTCTACCAGATATGCGCGGCCGCGGGCGAGGGCGTCTTCGCCTCGAGGCTCCTGCTCTTCATGGGCCTCTTCTCGATGGCGGTGGCCGGCCTCTTCATGATCGGCCAGCGGGACTTCAAGCGCATGCTCGCCTACTCCAGCGTCGAGCACATGGGCATCCTCGCGCTCGGCCTGGGCATCGGGGCGCCCGCCCTGTACGGCACTCTTCTCCACGTGGCCACCAACGCGGCGACCAAGGGCCTGCTCTTCCTCTCGGCCGGCAACATCCATCGAGCCTACGCCAGCAAGAGCAGCGACCAGGTCTCGGGCGCCCTGCGGCGCCTGCCGCTTTCCGCCTCCTTCTTTTTCGCGGGGCTGTTCGCGATAACGGGCTCTCCTCCCTTCGGGCCCTTCGTCAGCGAGTTCGCGATACTCAACGGCGCCTTCGCCGCCGGCCGCTTCCTGGTCGCGGGGCTCTTCCTCTTCTTCCTCCTCGTCGTATTCGTCGGGATGGGCAAGACGACGCTCAAGGTCTGCCTGGGCCGCGCGCCGAGAGCGGATACGGAGGCGGTCGACGGCACCGCCTATCGCGATACCTTCCTCACCGTCGCGCCGATCGCTGCCTTGATGGCGATAGTCCTCCTGCTCGGGATCTACATCCCCTCTCCCCTGGGCGCCTTGCTGTCGGACGCTGTCAAGTACCTGGGATCCTCGATATGATCGAGGTCGACCGGGGCTCGCGGAACATAATGAATGAGAGTCCGCTCGCTCTCGACTCGATACCCCTCCTCTCTCTCGACGAGTTTTCCGGCATAGTCGTCGGCGAAACGGGCTCGGGCGGGCGCATAGCTTCCCTCTTCGGCGCCAGGACGAGGGACATCGAGGGAATCCAGCTCTTCGCCATCCTCGCCCATGACCGGGAAAACAGAGTCTCCGTCGCCAGGACCTCCGTGGAAGGGAATTCCTATCCCTCGCTGACGCCGCTCTGTCCGCAGGCCCATGCCTTCGAGCGCGAGATCGCGGAGCAATTCGGCCTCGAGCCCCTGGGCCACCCGTGGATGAAGCGGCTTCGCTATCACGCGTCATGGACGGGCCGCGACGCATGGGACGGGAAAGCAGGAGAGCCGATCCTGCCGGCCGTCGGGGATTTCTACCGCGTCGAAGGCGAAGAAGTCCACGAAGTGGCCGTGGGACCGGTCCACGCGGGCATCATCGAGCCGGGCCATTTCCGCTTCCAGTGCCACGGCGAAAAGGTCTTCCACCTCGAGATCGCCCTGGGCTTCCAGCATCGCGGAATCGAGGCAGGCCATGATCGGCGGCCCGACGAAGAGATCGAGGCACTACGTGGAGACGGCGGCGGGCGATACGAGCGTCGGCCACGCGACGGCCTACGCCCAAGCCTGCGAGATCCTGGCGGGCTGCCGGGAGAGCGCGCGGACCCAGGTGATCCGGGGCATCGCCCTCGAGCTCGAGCGTCTCGCGAATCACGTGGGCGACCTCGGCGCGCTGGCGGGCGATATCGGCTTCCAGCCGACGGCGAGCTTTTGCGGCCGGATCCGCGGCGATTTCCTCAACATGACCGCCCTGATCTGCGGAAATCGCTTCGGCCGCGGCCTGGTCGAGCCGAGCGGCGTGGGCTTCGACCTCGACGGCGAGCGCTCGGGCGAGCTTTCGCGGCGCCTCGAGGCCGCGGAGCGGGACACGGCGATGGCCATCAAGCTCCTGTGGGACAATCAATCGGTGATGGCCAGGTTCGAGGATACGGGACTTCTCCCGCAGGATGTCGCGACGGAGCTGGGCATAGTCGGTCCGGCCGCCCGAGCCTCGGGCCTCGCGCGCGACCTCAGATTCGACCAGCCCTCGGGCATCTTCCGCTTCGCCCAGGTTCCCGTGTCGACCTGCGAGTCGGGCGACGTCTTCGCGCGGGCCTTCGTGCGCTGGCTCGAGATCCAGCAATCCTTGGTGTTCGTTAGGGAGATGCTCGGCGCCATACCTTCGGGCGAGCTGTCCTCCCCGCTCGGAGCCCTCGCCTCCGACAGCCTCGCCGTCTCGCTGACGGAAGGCTGGCGCGGAGAGATCTGCCACGCGGCCATCACCGACGGGAACGGGCGATTCGCCCGCTACAAGATCGTCGATCCTTCCTTCCATAACTGGCCGGCCCTGGCCTACGCGATGCGGGGCCAGGATATCTCGGACTTCCCGCTCTGCAACAAGAGCTTCAATCTCTCGTATTGCGGACAGGACCTGTGAGGGCTACAAGCGATGCTTAGGGAAATACTGGCCCGGATACGACAGGGCCATCGCACGATGAAGTACCCGGCCGCCTACCCTCCCGCGATGCCGGACCGCTATCGAGGCCGTCCCGAGCTGTCGGACGATCCCTGCCCCGAGGCTTGCGTCGCATGCTCCGAGGTTTGCCCTACGGAAGCCCTGGAGTCGGGCGTTAGGCACCTGGACCTCGGCGCCTGCATTTTCTGCGGGGCCTGCGCGAGGACCTGCCCGCGGGGAGCCATCGAATTTACCCGGGACTATCGCATGGCGGTAAGCCGCAGGCAGGACCTCGTACTGGCCGAAGGGCAGCGCGCGATGACGCTCGCCCATGCCTTGGACAGGAAGGCGAAGCGGCTCTTCGGGCGATCGCTCAAGCTTCGCGAGCTCAGTGCCGGAGGCTGCAATGCCTGCGAGGCCGACGTGAATGTACTGAATACCATAGGGTGGGACCTGGGGAGGTTCGGAATACAATTCGTCGCCTCGCCCCGCCACGCGGACGGCCTCCTCGTGACCGGTCCCGTCACCCGGAACATGGAGCTGGCGCTCAGGAAGACTTACGACGCGATTCCCGAGCCCAAGATCGTCATCGCGGTCGGCGCCTGCGCCATCGCGGGCGGGCCCTATCGCGGCCATCCCCAAATCCTCGGAGGCGCCGGATCCTCCCTGAGCGTCGATCTTTACGTTCCAGGCTGCCCCCCTCATCCGCTGAGCATCCTCGACGGGCTCTTGCGATTGCTCGGCAGGATCGACGATCGAGACGACTCTCCCGATCACGGAAATCGATACGGCCCGGAAACGAAACGCCGGCCTTGACGCCGTGATTGTCTAGAAATACTTTAGCTCCATGAGGGTTTCGCGACATGCGGACCCGGGGGAGAGCTATAATGGACGAAACTAGGAGAATCGATGTCGAAGACGTCGGCAAGCTGGTCCTTAGAATCATGCTGGGCGTGCTGCTGCTCTTTCACGGAGTCGGCAAGATCGCGCACGGGATCGACTTCATCAAGGGCGGTCTGTCCTCGCACCATCTCCCTGAGCTGATAGCATATGGCGTCTACATCGGTGAAGTATTGGCGCCGGTCCTGATAGTCGCCGGATTCTGGACCCGTCTCTCGGCCCTCGTGGTGGCCTTCGATCTCGTCGTGGCCATCCTCCTCGTCAGATTGCCGGCCTTTTTCACGCTTACGAAGTCCGGAGGCTGGGCGATGGAGCTGGATTTCTTTTTCCTGCTGAGCGCGCTCGTCCTCGTCCTCCTCGGTCCCGGAAGGCTCAGGCTCGGAAGAGGTCGCTGACGACGCCGATCCCCGCCTCGAAGCGAGCATACCGGCAAGGTATGCCGAGCTTCGAAAAAGATATTCGACATTCTCGCGCGTAGCCGCAATATTTGAACTAACCGGAGCTCTTTCAAAATGTGGACGCATTTCGAAAGAGCTGTCTTCAAATGAGGCGCGCGAACGAGGAGCCGAAGATGGCGCTAATCGTGACATGTAGGAATCTGACCGATGCGATCGAAGCCCTCCGCCAGATCACCCGGGCGATCGAGAGCGGCAGGATACGCGATTGGGAAAAGGCGGGAACGAATCATTTCCGATGCGCGCTGGCGGAATACGGGGACCGGGCCTGCTTCAGCCCGACCATAAAGGACAATATCCTCTATTTCGGCCTCGTCAGGCCCTACGAGCCTCGAGAGCCTGTGCCGCGGTCGATCTACGAGGCCTATCACTCGATGTTCTACGCGGTCCTTGTGCGCCTATCCTGGAAATACTACTTTACCGTCGAAAAAACGGACGAGAGGCTCGAAGGAATCGACGCCGAAATCGCCTGACGGCCGGGCAGGACCGCCGCGCCCCTCGACTCGCGAAGGACGCGGCGGCGAAGGCAAGCCCCGAACGGATTACTTCGCCGGGCCGAAGACGGGGTAGTCCTTGCCCTCTTCCCAAGCTCCCGACCTCGTCTCGCCGGCGATGCTGGGGATGAGGAGTATCTCGCCCGGAAGGATGATGTCGGCGTTCTCGGGATGCTTCAGGGTCGTCTTATTGGCCCTGTAGATGAGAGGCCACTTATTCCGGTCTCCGTAAACGAAAGGATAGCCGGCGATCTTGGAAAGACAATCCCGGTCGTCGGGGATCAGGCGGACAGTATAGCTCGCGGGAAGGGGCAAAGCCTCGGCCGATGGAGCCGCCACGGGCGTCGCCGCGGCGGCCCGGCCGGGCTTTCCCGCGATGAGGGCGAGCTCCGCCTTGGCCTGGCGCGCGAGCTCGGCGGCGCCGTCGTAATTGCCCGAATCGTAGGCCGACTGGGCTTGGGCGCGGAGCTCGACCGCCTTCGCGTAATGGGGGTCCGAAGCGAGGCCGCCTGTTTCGGCGAAGGCCACGGAGGAAAAAAGCGAAAACGCAAATAGCCAGAAAAGGGCTTTGACGCGCATATGTTTCCTGACCTCCACTATTGGTTCCCGGCCGCGGCCGCGTTGACGCTCGACAGCGCCGAGTCGAACGAGTCGAGCGCGCTCTTCGCCGTGTCCATCTTGACCTTGGCGTGCGAATAGACTTGCGCGAAGGCGGTGGCCGCGCTATCGAACTCGGCCGAGGAGGCTTCGTAATTCTTGGCGTCGTTGTCCGTGGCGGCCTTGCCATAAAGTGCCAGGGCGGCGGCGTACTCGTCCTTGACCGCGACATCGGCTTTGATGCCCGCCGCGCGGTCCCGCTCGGTTTCCGACGCCTTCTTCCTATCAGCCGCGTAGTATTCGTAGGCGGTGGTCCTGACGACTCCGTAGCGCAGGTTGGCTTCGTCGACGGCGTCGTTCGAGGCATGCGCGTCCTTTTTGAACAGGCCTTGGGACGAGCTGTACTTGGCCTCGGCCAGGGACCAGTTGGAGGGATCCCACTTGGCGAGATCGTGCGAGACGAGGAAGGAGCGCGCGCCCGAGGCGTCGCAGAGCTTGTAGAGCACCTGGTATTCCAGGGCGGAGGCGCGATACCCCGTCAAGGCCGAATCGTAGTCGCCCGAGCTTTCGGCGCTTTGAGGCTTCGAGAAATCGGCCTCGGCCGAGGCGAAGAGGTCCGGGAAGAGATCGCCCGCCTTTTTCTGCACGGCCGTATCCCGCAGTTTGGAAGCCTGGGCCTTCGCGTTGGCGACGACGATCGGGAGGCCGCGTTTGATCAGGTCCTGGTACTTGGCTATGGCGTCGCCGAAGGATTTCCCCGAGGCGGCATTGTCTACGCCATAGGAGGAATTCCCTGCCGAGAAGGATGCTTCCGCGGCCGCGTAATCGTCCGGAAGCACGTCCTTGAGACCGTAATCGAAGGCTTTCTTCCGGAGATCCGTAGCCTGGGCCTTGAGGGCGTCGGGCGTCGCGACGGCCTGTTTCGCGGGCGCCGCGGGCGTTGCGGCCGGTTGAGCCGGGGCCGCCGGCTTTACGGGCTCCGCCGCCGGCGGCGAAGGCTTGGGCGGCGTCGCGCAGGCGAAAAATAGAACGGAGATCGCAGCCATGATGCCGAGGCCGAAGCAAAGCTTTCTTGTCGTCATTCATCCTCCTCCTAGGATTCGCCGTCGTCGTCCTGAAGTATTACTATACTCCCGAGCCGACGTCCAATACCATTTTTTCCTCGATCATACTTACAGAGTATGTCGATCGAGGATGGAAAGCCAGCGGGAACCGGGCGACTTGCGTGCCGGCGACGCATGCCCTACCTTATCGATATGGAACTCAGGCACTTGAGGTATTTTATCGCGGTTGCAAGGAACCTCAGTTTCGTCAAGGCGGCGGAAAGCCTCCATATCTCCCAACCGCCTTTGAGCAGGCAGATACAGGAGTTCGAGGAAGAGATCGGCACCCCGCTCTTCGACAGGAAAAGCCATAAAACCGTCCTTACGAAGGCCGGCGAGTACCTGAAAGTCGAGATCGAGCGCAGCCTGGACAGATTGGAATCGATCTGCCGGACGGCCAAGAATATCGGAGACTCAGGCCAGGCGAACCTGAAAATCGGATGCGTGAGCTTCCTGCTCTATTCGGTAATGCCTCCCTTCCTGGAGAAATTCCATGCGAGCTTCCCCTATATAAAACTGGAGATAATGGTCCTATCCACCGAGGAACAGGAAACGGCCCTCCGTACCAGGGCCATCGATATCGGTTTCGCGAGGTCATGGATAAATGAAGAAGGGCTCGTCTTCGAACCTATAATGGAGGAAAAGCTGGCCCTAGTCTTCCCGGCCGGGGCCGGCTCGACATCGGACCCGGGAAGCTGCATGGCCAGCCTCGAGAATCTCCCGCTATTGACGATATCCCACTCGGCCGCGCCGGGGCTCACGGAGCGGCTCCTAGCCATCTGCAACGAATATGGCTGCCATCCGACGCTGGGATTCGAGAGCAACGACTCGTATTCGATCATCAAGCTCGTCGCCTCGGGCATGGGCTGGTCGATAGTACCGAATCTGGAGTACCAGGAAGCGAGCATCGCGGGCGTGGCATCGCTTCCCCTCGCGCAAACCATCATACTCGGGCTATGCTACCACGATACCGACTTGACGGAGCAGGAGAAGAAATTCATCATCCTCGCGGAGAATTATTTCTTCGAGCGTTTCGCCGTCGCCTCGAGCCCGCCTGGGATCCGGGATACCTAGGGAGTATATTCTCCGATAAAACTGGTATTGGACATAGTACGAAAAATTCGCCAGGTTTCCATCACGCGTACGAGGAGTATTCCATGCCCAAAACCGTTGCGCATGCCGCCCGATACGACTTTCCGCTGGAAAACTTCACGACCCTCGAGAAATTCGAGCGCCTGAAGGCCTTTGCCGCCGGCAAGGAGACGCCCTGTCTCATACTCGATCTCGACATCATCAAGGCCAGGTACGAAGAGCTCAAGGCGAATCTACCCTTCGCCAAGGTTTATTACGCGGTAAAGGCGAATCCCCAGGAACGGGTCCTGGCCCTCCTCCGCGACATGGGTTCCTGCTTCGACATCGCCAGCCGCTTCGAGCTCGACCAATTGATCGCCCTGGGCGTCTCGCCGGACCGCATGAGCTTCGGGAACACGATCAAGAAGAAAAGGGACATAGCGTACTTTTACGAGCGCGGAGTCCGTCTCTACACGACCGATTCGATTACGGACCTCAACATGATCTCCGACGCGGCCCCCGGCTCGAAGGTATGCTTCCGGCTCCTCACCGACGGCCTCGGCGCGGATTGGCCTCTGTCCAAGAAATTCGGCTGCCATCCCGACCTCGTGCGCCAGCTCGTCAAGACCGCCGTCCGCTTCGGCCTCGAGCCTTACGGAATTTCCTTCCACCCAGGCTCGCAGCAGCGCGACGTAGGTCAATGGTCCTCGGCGCTCACGACGGTGGGGCAGCTCTTCAGGTCCATACGCGAGGAGATCCACGTCGACCTCAAGATGGTGAACATGGGGGGAGGCTTCCCTGCCAACTACCTCGAGCCAACCGACTCGATCGCCCAGTACGCCGAGAACATCAAACGCTTCATGGACAACAGCTTCAAGGAAGGCTGGCCCGAGGAGATACTCATCGAGCCGGGCCGATCGATGGCCGGCGACGCCGGGGTCCTCGTCGCGGAGATCGTCAATATCGCGAAGAAGTCGGTGCATGAGCGCTACACCTGGGTCTTTCTCGACGTCGGGAAGTTCGGCGGCCTCATCGAGACCCTCGACGAGGCCATCAAGTACCCGATCTATTTCGAGGGATCGGGCGACGCGGTCGAGACCATCATCGCGGGGCCGACCTGCGATTCCATGGACATCCTCTACGAGAAATGGACCTATCCCATGCCCAAGAGCGCGAAAGTCGGCGATCGCGCCTATATCTTCACCACCGGCGCCTACACTCAGAGCTATTCGTCGGTTTATTTCAACGGCTTCCCGCCCTTGGCTGTCCATACCTTGGAATAGCCGGCGCGACGGACGAGGACTCGCGAATGAGATTCTTTGATTCCATCCTTAGAAAAATCCCCGAAGATACCCGCGGCGTCATCAGTTCCTTCGTCTATGCCGCCGCCGCCGCGGCCTCAGCCGTATTGTTCCTTTGGCTCACCAACCTCCTCTTCCACGTTACGATCGAACGGCTGGCGACGCTCTCCCCTCTCGCATTCATATTGGGCAGCCTCGGCGTGATCAGCATCACGTCGATGACCGCGGGCTACCTCATGAGCAGGATCAGCCCCGAAGCGGCGGGAAGCGGAGTTCCCCAGCTCAAGGCCGCGTACTGGAAGGACCTCGGCTTCGTCCGCTTACGCTCGGTGATCGTGAAATTCGTGGCGGGGATGCTGACCCTGGGCGGAGGCACGAGCCTCGGCCGCGAAGGACCCTCGGTCTTCGTCGGAGGAGGCGTAGCGTCGAACCTCGCCGCTGCCATGGGCGTGCCCAAGACCAATCGGCGATCGCCGGTAGCGACCGGCGCCGCCGCTTCCCTCGCGGCGGCCTTCAACACGCCGCTCGCCGCGATCACCTTCGTGCTCGAGGAGATGCTGAACAACGAGTTCGGCAGCCGCGTCCTCGGCAGCGTCGTCATCGCGGCCGTCACGGGGGCGCTGATCGTCCATGCGTTCCTGGGCCCCCAGCCCGCATTCACCCTGCCGGCAGTCCCGAGCGTGTCCTGGCTCATGTACGCGATCCTTCCGATCGTCGCGGCGGCCGCTTCGCTGATCGGCGTCGCCTTCCAGAAGGCCACTCTGTACCTCAGGGCCCGGGTCCGCGCCCGGAGCAGACTCCCGGACTGGCTCCGGCCTCTCATGGGCGCGCTGATAACCTGGGCCCTCGGTTGCGCGGTCTTTCTCATCAACGGGCATACGGGCGTCTTCGGCCTGGGCTACGGCGATCTCTCCCTCGCGCTCAACAACAAGCTGCTATGGGAGGCCGCCGGAGTCCTCGTGGTGGCCAAGTTCGTGGCGACCGTCGCCTCCTACGGCTGGGGCGGAAGCGGGGGCATCTTCTCGCCCACCCTCTTCCTCGGGGGCCTCACCGGACTTTTCCTGTCGGGATTCGCCGGGCAATGGATTCCGCTCACAGCCTCCGACAAGATCGTCCTCGCGGCCGTGGGCATGAGTGCCTGCTTCAACGCGGTCGTGCGCGCGCCCCTTACGTCCCTCCTCATCGTGTTCGAGATGACCCACCAATTCTCGATGGTCCCTCCCCTCCTGTTCTGCTCCATAGTCAGTCAGGCCATCGCCAGCCGCCTGACCGGCGCCCACAATTTCTACGACGGCCTCCTGCTCCAGGACGGGCACGAGCTCATCCGCATAAAGCCTCCGCGCGATCTGGAGAGCTGGCAAAAGCTCGCGGTCTCCGAAATCGCCCGTACGCGTCCCGTCGTCCTGCCGAATCTCGAGCCCGCGACCATCCAGAGCTACCTCGATTCCTACCCCTATCAGCGTTTCCCCGTGGTCATGGACGGCGAGATCCGCGGAATCCTAGACCGAACCGAGTTGAAGTCGGCTCTCGCCGCGAAAAGAACTCCCATGCCGACGACTCCCGTCATTTGCGACCCCGAGGTCAGCGTGCGCGCGGTCGGGTCGCTCCTGATGGAGAGCTCGTCGGGGATGGTCCTCGTGCGCGACGGCCCCTCGGGGAATCTCCTTACGGTCGTGACCCTCCACGACCTTTTGCGGGCCCAGGCGGCTCTATCCGATTAGGGCATCGATGCGCGCGGCGCCTATCGCCTCGATACTGACCCTCATTTGCCTCCTGGCGGCCGCGGCTTCCCCTCCTACCTCCGGAGGCAGGATCGACGCGACGGACTCGCTAGGGCGGCGCGTGACGATCGCCGCGCCCGTATCGCGGATAGTCTGCCTGTCGCCGGGAGCCTGCGAGAGCCTGTTCGCCATCGGGTCCGGCGCCGCCGTCATCGCCGTCACCGCTGCCTGCGACTATCCGGAAGAGGCGAAGCTCCTCCCCAAGGTCGACGATAACGGCAACGCATCCATCGATACGGGCAAAATCCTCTCTCTAAAGCCCGATCTCGTCGTAATGGCGGGAGCGGGGCAGCGAGGGATCGAAGGGAAGCTCCTCGCCGAAGGCCTCGAAGTCTTCGCATATTCGCCGACGGATCTAGAAGGCATAGCCCGCTCGATCATGGCGCTGGGGACGCTCACGGGGAAAGAGAAAGCGTCCATCATCCTCGCCTCGATACTCTCGAAAGGCCTTCGCCGCCTCGAAGGCGCCACCGCTTCCATCTCCACGTCGAGGAAGCCGAGAGTCTTCTGGCTCTCGTCGAGAGCGCCCATGGAGACCCCCGGACGCGATTGCCTGCAGCAGGCGATCCTGGACGCAGCCGGCGGGAGGAACGCCTTCTTCGACCTTCGGGGCGAGGGGAATCCGGTGAGCGCCGAAGAGGTCGCGCGCCGCTCGCCCCAGGTCATCGTCGTTCCGATAGGGGACGGCGAGTCCTTCGAAGCGGCTAGCCTGAAGGCACTGCCGGTTTGGGCCGCGGTACCCGCGATCCGCGACGGACTGGTATTCGCGATACCGGAGTCGAGTCTGTCGCGCGGCGGACCCCGCGTCGTGACGGGCCTGCTCGCGCTCGCGAAGGATCTCCATCCCGAACTGTTCCCGTAACCCATGCGGCCGGAAGCCGGGCATGGCTCGGTGACCTTCATCACTGTCCTTTCCCGAGTTTATTGGCATATTAAATACAAGCCTCGGAAGCTACCGAAGGCTGGAGGTCGCTATGAACCTGAAGAACATCGGAAACACGGACCGCATCGTAAGGATCGTCCTCGGCGTGGCGATAGGAGTCTTGGGCATCGTATTCAAGAGCTGGCTCGGGCTCATCGCCATCCTACCCCTGGCGACGGCGGCAGTGAGCACCTGCCCCGCCTATCTGCCCTTCGGCATCTCTACGAGGAGGCACGCGTGAGCGTAGTAGTCTACTCCACTCCTTCCTGTCCCTACTGCACGATGGTGAAGGACTTCCTCAAGAAAAAGCAGGTCCCTTACGAGGACTATGACGTCTCCCGCGACCAGAGGCGGGCCGACGAGATGGTGAGGAAATCGGGCCAGATGGGCGTACCCGTGGTGGACGTCAACGGACGCATCCTGGTCGGCTACAGGCCGGCGGAGATCGAGAGCGCGCTCAAGCGCTGATCCGCCGTCTATATCCCCAGGCCCTGCACGGCGAGCGAGACCAGGGCCACGGCGGCCCAACAGGCCAGACCCAGCAATATGGGCCGTATTCCGTTCTCGACAAGCCGTCTCGGCTTGGTGTTGAGGCCGATCGCCGCCATCGCGGCGCAGATGCCGAATTTCCCCGTTTCGTTGAGCAGGGAGCAGATCCGGTCCGGCAGGATGCCCGCAGTCCGAGACAGCGAGGCGGCCAGGAAACCCAACACGAACCAGGGGAAGATCCTCGCGAAGCGGATCCTTCCGCCCTTTCCCCCCGATCCTCGCTTGCGCGCGAGGGCGAGAAAGAGAGTGATCGGCACGATCATCAGCGTGCGCGTGAGCTTGACTACCGTAGCGTAGCGTCCCGCCTCGTCGCTGTACGAGAACGCGGCCGCCACTACCGACGAGGTATCGTTTATCGCCGTGCCGGCCCAAAGCCCAAACCGATCGTCCGACATCCCGAAAAGATGACCCAGCGCGGGAAAGAGGAATACCGCCACGATATTGAACAGGAAGATCGTGGATATGGCGAAGGCGACTTCCTTGTCGTCCGCCTCGATGACCGGCGCGGTCGCGGCGATTGCCGAGCCGCCGCAGATGGAGGTCCCGACGCCGATGAGTATCTTGGTATTCGCGTCGAGCGCCAGCGACTTGCCGACGAAATGGGCGGTGAGGAAGGCCGCCGCGAGCGTAAAGAGCATGACGGCCAGCGACTGTGCGCCGACTCGCGCGACGAGACCGAGGTCGAGACTGAAGCCCAGGAAGACTATCGAGTATTGAAGGATTTTCTTGCTCGATACCCGGATGCCTTCCTCCAGATAATAGGGACGCTTCACGAAGGAGAGCAGCATTCCGATCAGGATCGAGAAGACGGGGGCGCCGATGATGGGGAAAATCCTTCCCAACACCCATGCGGGAACGGCGAGGACTATGGTCAGGAGGACTCCAAGAAACCAGGCGGGCTTCGTATTCACTATCTAACCTCGCGGGGATACTAGCTGTTCGAAGGCGAGAGTCGCAATACCGAGGAAGTATCGATCGCATCCCAAAGAGTATTTGTAACCAATCGGTCAGTCGGATACTTTACTACTTGTATTGGTCCCGCGCCGAGACGATGCTCCTACCTCCCACGTCTCGGCGCTTTCTTTTATCGAATCCCCTCGCCTGCTCGAAGTCCGATATTTCTCCAGCTCGAGGATCGAGCACTCGGAGGAAAAGCCCGCGGGCTGCACCCCGAGGGCCTGGACGAGGCGTGCCCAGAAGTTCACCTGGGCACAGGTGCTGGCTATCACGACGATCGCCCGCTCGGAGAAGCGGGAACGGAGCTCGTCCATGATCTCGCCCGGGAAGGCGACCGGCGTAGAGCAGATGCATCGCGCGTACTCGAGGGCTATCCGCTCCGAGGCGCCGATGCTTTCGACCTCGTCGAAACGCTTCCGTCCCCGGAGGACGAGGATCTCCTCGTCCCGAAGGCCGCTCTCGCGGTATTCCTTCGCGTTGAGGTCGATGCAGAAGGGACAGGAAACGAGAAAGGAGACGTAGACCCGCAAGAGCTTCAAAAGGCGCGCGCTTACCTCGGGCTCGTCGTGGGCGACGAGGGCCTCGAGGAGGCCCGAGCCCCAGAAGGCCTTCGGGTACCAGGCGAGCAGCCTGTTGGCCAAAAGCGGCTTGCCCATGCGACGCTCGACCAGGGAGAGCATGGCTCCGAGGAGCCAGGGCATCCGGCGAGGAGGCCTTATATAGCCGACCTCTTCCGACTGTATCATCGCGGCATGTCGTCGATGCCGCCCGCGTTGACGACGTCGAGGTAGCCCGCCTGCTTGAGAAGGCGCGCGGCTTGGGCGCTGCGCGCCCCCGAGGCGCAGTAGAGCACGATGGGTCCGTCCTTGGGGCCCAGTTCGTCCAGCTTCGTCATGAGGACGTTGAGGGGGATGTTGATCGCCCCCGGATAGGCCTCGTCCTCGAACTCGCCCTTCGTTCGCACGTCGATTATCTTCGCCCCCGCCTTGATCCTGTCCTTCACGTTGGATGTTGCCATATGGTCCTCTCCTTTCCTATACCCTTTCCAGATCGAAGCCGCCCTCGGCGAGGATGGCCGAATAGCCTCCCGAGACGTTGACGAGATCGTCATAGCCATTGTCCTTCAATATCCTCAGCGCAAGATGGGACCGGAAGCCCGAGAGGCAATGCAGGTGCAGTCGACCGGTCTTGGGGAGCTCGTCGAGGCGGAATCGCAGCTCGTCGAGCGGGATGTTGATCGATCCGGCGATATGGCCTTCCTCGTACTCGTTGACGTTGCGTACGTCGACGACGCGGGCCTCGGGCCCGCCCTCCTTCGCGGCGGCGAGGGCCGCCCTAAGGGCGGCGGCGGTCTCCAGGGGGCTGTAGCCCGAGATGTCGTTCTGCGCGACGAAGGCGGCGACGTTCACCGGATCGTTGGCCGAAGAGAAGGGAGGGGCGTAGGCGAGGTCGAGCTCGGCCAGGTCGTCCACGGTCATCTCGCCGTGAAGGGCCGTCGCGAGCACGTCGATGCGCTTCTCCACTCCCTCCGAGCCGAAAGCCTGAGCCCCCAGGAGCCTCGAACTCTTCCGGTCGTAGACGAGCTTGAGGGCGAGCTCCTTCCCGCCGGGATAGTAGGAAGCATGATGGTCCTTGTAGACCAAGGCCGCTCCGACCTCGAAGCCGGCTTCCCGAGCCGCCCCTTCCCCGAGCCCCGTCGAGGCGGCGACGCCGTCGAATACCTTGAAGACGCTCGTGCCCAGGGCGCCGCGATACTTCATCCGCATGCCGAGGGCGTTCGACGCCGCGATGCGTCCCTGGCGATTCGCGGGGCCCGCCAAGGGAACGCGCGCTTTCCTTCCGGATACGGCATGGACGACTTCGACCATGTCTCCCGCGGCGAAGATGCTCGGGTCGGAAGTCCTGAGCTCATCGTCTACCTCGAGGCCGCCGGAAGGTCCGATCGCGAGTCCCGCGGCCCTCGCGAGCGCCGACTCGGGACGGACGCCTATCGAAAGAAGCACGAGGCCCGCGTCGACGACTCTGCCGTCGCTGAGCTCGGCTTCGCCCGCGTCTCCATGTACGGCCCTGAGGCCGAGGCCGGTCAGGACTCGGACTCCGTGCTCCTCGAGCTTGGCCGCTATCATGGCTCCGAATTCGGGATCCATCATCGGCATGACCCTCGGTTGAAGCTCCACGACGGTAGTCGCGAGCCCTCTTACCCGGAAGGCCTCGGCCATCTCGAGACCGATGAAGCCGCCCCCCGCTATCAGGGCGGAGGCGGGCGAATGCGTCTCGATATAGGCCTTGATCCGATCGACGTCGGGAACCGTCCAGAGTTTGAATACGTTGGGCGAATCGAGACCCGGCAGGGTGGGCGTCAGCGGCTGGCCGCCCTGGGCGAGGATGAGCCTGTCATAGGGCAGCCAGGATTCGCCCTCGGGGCCGATGACCCTGACGCGCTTCGCCTCTCGGTCGATCTCCATGGCCTCGGTATCGACGAAAACCTTGACTCCGTATCGCGCGTCGAAGCCCTCGGGCGTCTGGAGAAGGAGTTTGGAACGCTTAGGGATGGCGCCGGACACATAATAAGGAAGACCGCAATTCGCGAAGGATACGTAGGGTCCTCGCTCGATCAGGCTGATCTCGGCCTTTTCCGACAAGCGCCTCGCGCGGGCGGCCGCCGTGGCTCCGCCGGCGACGCCGCCTATTATCACTATTCTAGTACCCATTATGCCTTCTACGATAATCGAAATACCGCGCTTGGAAAGTGACAAAACGTACATTCCCTCGCTCGATTCGCTCGCGGGTCGGGAATCGCCGTCATAGCCTCATACTCCATAGGTATGATCGGATCCCCATATAGTATTTGCTGTAACCTAAGGGAATAAGTACTCTTATTACTGTAATGATGGAAAAGGAGGCACCTTTAGTGCGTAGCTTGAGAGTATCCCTGTTCTTTTCGCTAATAGCGCTACTTATCGTCGCAGGTTGCGCGACGAAGCCGAAGGCTCCACCGTCGGTGCCCGATCCCGAGAGCAGCTCGGTCCAGGCAGGGTCCGCCGGCCTCGCGCCCGCCGGAGACGCGCAGTACCAGAGCATCAATTTCGCCATTCTTTTCGGAAGCCGCGACGCAGTGGCGTCGTGGAGCTTCTCCATCGTCGACCAGACGAAGAAGAATGCCGTCAAGACGGTCAAGGGCGACGCCACGAGCCTTCCCGACAAGCTCGGCTGGGACGGCAAGACCGACTCGGGCGTCTCTCGCGGCCGAGGGGAGTTACGTCGCCGCCTTGAGCGTCGATTATGCCGGGAAATTCAATCCCGGCTCGGCCTCCTCCAAGCCCTTCATCCTCGATATCACGGCGCCAAGCCCATCCTTCACTCCCAACCCGGCGCAATTCGCCTATCCGTCCGGCGGAGCCGTCGCGCCCATTTCCGTGACGCTCGCCGCCAAGCCCGGCCTCGCGAAGGTCGCGAGCTGGGGCCTCGACATCAGCGATTCGGCCGGTAACGGAGTAAAGAGCCTCAAGGGGACCTGGCCGGCCGGCGACGTCGCATGGGACGGAAAGACCGATTCCGGGGCCTACGTCGAGATGGGCAAAAGCTATCCGGCCACCCTCGTCGTCGCGGACGAGTTCGGGAACAAGGGCACCTTCAAAGGAAGCTTCACGGTCGCCGATATTCCCGGGGCCCAGTCGAGTTCCATCTCCGCGCAAGGCCAAGGCTTCTCCCCGACGACCACGATCCTCAAGAACACGCTCGACCTCGCGATCGCCGTAGGCTCGAAGTCCAGCGCCCAGGCCTGGCGAGTCGAGATTCAGGGCCCGGGGAACGGAGGGGTCAAAACCGTCCGGACATTCTCCGGCACCGCTTCCGATATTCCCGACAGCCTCAGTTGGGACGGCAAGGACGACTCCGGGAACCTCGCCGCCGAGGGATCCTACTTCGCGACCCTTTCCGTCGATTACGGGAAGACCTTCAAGGCCTCCACCGCGAAAAGCGGTAATTTCTCCCTTGTAACGACTCCGCCATCCGGGACCATCGCCGTCGATCCCCCGACCGCGAATCTCTCGACTCTAGGACCCAAGAATCCGGTCAACTTCACCATCCAGGCGAAGTCCGCCTTCGCGCAGATCGCGAGCTGGGTACTGGCCGTGTACGACCCATCCAAGGTTTCGGTCGTCGTCTTCAACGGCAATTGGCCCAACGATAAAATGGCATGGGACGGAAAGACCGTGGAAGGCGGCTCCCTCATCCCCGGAGTCCAATACTCCGTCGTGGCGAAGGTCCAGGACGAATACGGCAACGTAGGCAACCTGGAAGGCGTCCTCGCGACCGCGGGGCTCAATGCCGCCACCGAGACGACTTCCATCCAGGCTCGATCCGCGGGCTTCGCCCCCACCGGGGACGGGACCGCGGCGACGATGGAATTCGGGATCTCCATCGGGGATGCCGGCTCCGTCAAATCCTGGAAAGTCGACATGATCAAGGATAACATCGTCCAGAAGAGCATTACGGGAACCGGGGACAAGCTTCCCTCCTCCGTCAGCTGGGACGGCAAGGTCGACAACGGCGGCTATGCCCCCGAGGGCAGCTACGAGGCCATGCTATCGGTGGACTACGGCCAGGCCTTCGCTCCCGTCTCCGCGCAGTCCAAGCCCTTCGTCCTCGACCTTACGGCCCCGACCGGCGCGATCGCCCTCTCGACCGATCTCTTCGCTCCCGACGGCAGCGGCAACGACATCGAGACCATCACGATGTCGGGCTCGTCGAGCCTCGCCCGCATAACGTCCTGGTCCCTGGGCGTCAACGATCCCGGCGACAATCCCTTCGTCTCCTGGAAAGGCGCCTGGCCGGCCGCGGCGATCGCTTGGGACGGCAAGGGGAGCAACGGGGATCTCGTGGAATCGGCATCCGACTACGAGCTCACGCTCCAGCTGCGCGACGAGTTCGGGAACGTCGGCACCGTCAAGAAGACCCTCTCGACCGACATCCTCGTCCTGAAGGTCGGGGACGGCTATCAAATCAGGGTATCGAGCATCGTATTCAAGCCCTATACCGCGGACTATAAGGACGTGCCCGCCGATCGGGCCGCCCGCAACCTCAACACCCTCGATCTCCTCGCCAAGAAGCTCTCGAAATTCCCCGACTACAAGATCAGGCTCGAGGGTCACGCCGTGATGATCAACTGGGACAATAAGGCGAAGGGCGAGATAGAGCAAAGGGAGATACTCATTCCCCTTTCCAAGGAGAGGGCCGCGGCCATCAAAGCCGCCCTGGCGGACAGGGGCGTAACGGCCGATCGCCTCGTAACGGATGGCGTCGGAGCCAAGGACCCGATAGTCCCCGACAGCAACCTCGCGAATCGCTGGAAGAACAGGCGCGTCGAGTTCTACATCTTGAAGTAATTTCCTATTCGCTCAGCGTTTCGGCCGGCCGGGAAGGGTAGAACCTTCCCGGCCTTTCCCGTTTCAGGACGGGCGAGAGAAATATTCCTTGACCATCGCCATGAAAGCTTCCGCCTGGTCGGTCAATCCGGTCTTTCGATGGCATATTCCGATAACGCTCTTCTGTCGCAGGTGGGCGTAGCGGACGTCCTCGATCCTCGCGTCGCCGAGCCCGAACTCGGGCAGGATCGACCAACCGAGCCCCGAGGCGACGAGATCGAGGATAGAGAGGGCGTCGGTGCACTCGTAGGCCGGAACGGGGGAAAGGCCGTAATCGGCGCAGATGGCGGCGATCATGTCGGCGAGCCCTGGGGCGACGGAACGAGCCATGCCGATAAAGGGGCTCGTGGCGAGGGAAGCGAAGCGTTCCTCGGGCTCGCCCTCGAGCCTAAAGGACTTCGGGTAGACGAGGGAGAAGGCTTCCTCGACGAGAGGCTCGAAATCCAGCCTGTCCTCGCGCATCCACGAGCGTACGAAGCCGAGTTCCAGGGATCCCGTCATGAGGGCCTTCCCCTGGGCTTCCGACGGCATGACGAGAATTTCCGCCTTCAAGGCCGGCCTCCGCTTCCCTAGTTCCTCGAGGAATCGGGCGAGATGGGCGTTGAAGAAGAAATTGACGCAGCCGACCCGGAGGACGCGCGCCTTCTGGGATATGGCCTTGGCCGTGCGACAGGCGACCTCGATCGACTCGAGGATCCTCTCGGACTCGACGAGGAGGTATTCCCCGGCCTCGGTCAGCCTCGTCTTCCTCCCGGTCCTGTCGAAGAGGGCCGCGCCGACTTCCTCCTCGAACTCCTGGATCTGCCTGCTCAAAGGAGGTTGCGACACATGGAGCGTCTCGGCGGCCTTGGAGAAATTGAGGCATCGCCCCACGGCCGTAAAATACCTGAGATGCCGTAGCTCCATGCGGCGTATGGTATTGTATATCCCGTCCGCCCGCAAGGCTCGGGGCTCGAGCCCTACTAGCCTTCGAGATCGGATCCTCGCGAAGCCCTCTCCTTCTCGTGGAGATTGCGGACGAAGCGCTGCAGGGCCTCTCTGGCCATATCCTTGCATCCGAGGCCGAAGGCGAGCGCCGCTCCGAAGCCCGCGGAGCCCAGCAGGATCTGGAATATGAACTCGACGATGCTCCTGCCCAGCCCCGCCTGCTCGAGGGCGACGGTCAGCACTATGACGATGCCGAGCCATTTGAGGACTTTGGAAAGGAGCTTCGCGTGGGGGACCGAAGCGTTGAGCGCTATCGTTTCCACGAAATTCGCGAGGAAGGCGACGATGAGCGAGCCTACGATCGCGACGAGGGTCCCGGCTATGAGGTTGGGAAGGGCCTGGACCAGTTTCCGCGATATGGCCACGTATATCCCGACATCGATTATCCTCGATACGGCGAGGAATACGGCGAGGAGGGCGATCCAATAGGCGATCACCCCCACGAGGCGGGAGGGAGTATACCGGGCGTTGCCCTTCCTCAGGAATTCGGAGAAACCGGTCTTGGCACTGATCCTGTCGAAGCGGATAAGAAGGAGGAGCCTGGTTACGACGAAACGGAGGGCCGCGGCCGCGAGCCAACCGACGACCAGCAAGACGAGGGCGGCGACGAGGGGCGGCAGCGAGGACCAGATCGAGTCGGCGCCCGCGAGGATCTCACTCATCCTGCACCTCCATGCCCATCGATCCTCGCGTCGCGGGATCGAACACGAGGCTGTGAATCTGCTTGATCGAAAGGCCGGCGAGCCCGAGCCGCTCGACCGTCCGACCCTCGGCCCTGAAGTCCTTCCCGAGAATTATGGAGCCGAGCTCTATGATCATGTCAATGGCGGGCGTCGGTACGCCCAGCATCGAGCCGAGCGAGGCGATGGGCACGAGGCTCATGGGTACGTCCTCGAAGATGTAGCGATGCGCGAGGGTGGGAGGCGCCTTGATGCCCCGATAGCTTTCCGTATTGCGGATGGCCTCGCAAAGGTCGGCTCCGGACGAATCGTAGCTGAGGTAGAGCCACTCCCGGGCGGAAACGCTGCGTACTCCGAGGGCCCTGCATACGGCGAGCCGCTCGTCGTCCATCCTCTGCAGGATGATCGCTACCGAGGGCGTTATCCCTTGGAGATAGTAGTCGAAGTCGCCTCCCGTCGCCTCGATCCATCCGGCGTTCAGGATGGTCAGGGCGGGATGGAAGATGGCGCCGATATTCTCCATGCTCGTGGCGAGGACGTTGCTTCCGGCGATGAACTGGGGGAAGGCTTCATCCAGCACCTCGAGGACTTCCGGCGTCCAATAGGAAGGGAGGGCGGCGAGCGGGACCCCGTTCTTGACCCTATAGATATGGCTGCGATGCCTCGAGAGGGCACGCGCGGCGTAGATGAAGGTCTGGGCTTCCGCGATGACGGGATAGGACATGAGGCCCCTCTCCAGCAGGACCGCCCGGAATTCGAGGGCGCCTCCCGTACGGCCGGGATTGAGGACGACGACCTGCCCGTCCTCGAGGAAGGGCGCCATCTTGACGGCGATATCCCGATGGGCCGTGGACGGCGTGTCGACCATGACGACATCGGCGCCCTGGACCGCCTCGGCCATATCCGAAGTCGCGAGGGAGACGGGACCGAAACCCTCGACGGCGCCTTCGACCTCTATGCCGCCGTGCCAGCGCACCCCCGCGAGCTTCGAGTCCGTCCGGTTATAGAGCCTTACCGCGAAACCCAGTATTCCCAGGTGACCGGCCATGGACAGGCCGCCGTTCCCCGCGCCCACCACGCAATAGACGGCCTTCCTGCCTTTATCCCGAACCTCGCGCAGGACGGCTCGAACCCCGTCTTCCCTATTCGCCATCGCCGCGCCCTCCCGCCCCCGCGGATGCGCGGGATTTCGCCGTCTCCGCAGCCCGGGCGATGCGCTCCTCGGCGGGAATCGCCGCGCCCTTCTCGTCGACGACTACGACGGCGCCGTCGATGCTTCGCGTCCTCCACTTAACCGCCTCGGCGAATTCCTCGCGGCATTCCGCGAGGTCGGGCGTCGCGAAGAAACCCGAAGCCATGATTTCGTACAGTCCTTCCGCGCTATAAGGCCTCGCGATGGAGGCTTCGATCGCCTTTATGGCCGCGCGGGCATCCCTCAGGAGCTCCGACGCGCGGATCAACACCGGCTGGTTCGAGGACATATCCTCGATCTCGCCCGCCTCCCGGAGCGCCCTGTATTCCTCGAGGGCGTGCCTCGTGATCCTAATGCTCTCGTTCACCACGTCGGGGTCGGCGAGGGCGAAGCCCTCGGAGTAGCTCACGACGTGGATGATCTGCGGACTCGATGCATCGTAGGGCTCGATATCGTCCATCATCGCCGTCACGGCCGCGAGTTGGGTCTTCGCCTTCTCGGCGTCCCTCGAGAAGTAGTCCAGGCCGCCCCTGGGCTGCAGATAGACCTTGAAGTCGCTGTCCTCGAGCTCCCTCACGAGGTGGACGAGGGCCCTCGCCTTGGCGAGGTCGTCTATGCCCCAGGTGCTCCTCGGCGTATTGAGCATGATTTGAAGGATGAGCTTCTGCACGCCCGCGGCCTTGGCCGCCTTGGCCGCGATGAAGCCCGAAAGGACGTAGGTCAGGTCGTCGCCGCCTCGGAAGGCGAAATGGTGCGGTACGTTGGGCTCGAAGGGCTTCTCGGAATCCGCTATGAACCTGAGGGCGGCCAGGTGCTGACGCAGGTTTTCCCGCACCGTGTTGGGTCCCCGCCCGTCGATCCTGCAGAACCACCAGAGAGAGAGGGCATGCCAGGCGATGTCGATGCTCTCCTCGAGCACCCGCGCCATGGATTCGACGTTCCTCGTGCCGGCGTAGGACCTTAGCAGCATGGGCCGCGCCACTCGCCATGCCTCGGCGAATTCCTCGGGGGAATTGATGGGTACGCCCCCGCCGTCGTTCCTCCCCTCCCAATCCCCCCCGAACTCCGACTGGCTGAGCTGAGAGGTCCCGATGGAGAGTACGTCGAGCAGCCCGGATCGCGCGAGCCGCGATGTCCAATCCAGGAAGAGCGAGAGAGCCTCCTTCCTGTCGGGAAGGTAGGGCCCGACATGGGCGCGGATGACGGGAGGAAGGCCGCGGGCCACGCCGTGGGCTACGCGCGCGGCGATCCCGTCTCCCCTGAGCCCGAAGCGCCGATAGCCACTCCTGTCGACCGGCTCGACGGAGAGGTACTCGCCCTTGCGGACGAGGTCCCTCCCGAAGGCCATGCGGGCATCGTCGTAGGCCGCGCCCTTCGCCGCCCGCTCCGGGAGGAGGTAGCGCGGGAGGCCGAGGATATCCAGGGTCTCGGCCGGGCTCTCGTCTCCGCGGAACAGCCCGGCGACGCCGGGGAACCGATCCCGGACGAGATCGCAGGTCCTGGGAAGCCCCGCGAAAAACAGGGCCTTGACCGGACCGCCGCCGGAGACGAGGGAATGCGTGGCCTCGAGGGCGTCCAGGAAGGCGGAGAAGATGCGCAGGCCCTCCTCGGGATCGAGCCGATAGCTGAACCCGAGGGCCGTAATGCCGTTGCCCTTGATCCAGTCCCTGAGAGCCCGCGCCCTGAGCCGGATCGGCGGCCCGGCCAGCGGCCTCGTTTATGTCCCCTTCCGCCCGTATCGCGGCGAATCCGCAATCCTCGAGCAGCTGCTCTACGGACGCGATGCCGAGCGTATGGGCGTCGATCGCAGGGTGAAGGAATCCTATCTTGTCGGAGGCGTCTAGAAGCCTGGCCATTCTTCCTCCTGTTCGTCAGCGAAGGATCTTCTCATATATGCCGGAAGGAAGGACTTTCGCCATCTCTCGCGGCACCTGGATGAAGGCATGACCGGTCTCGGCGTTGTCGACGATCCCCGCGAGGACGACCGGGCAGGGATATTGCCCGGCATCGAGGGGCGTAATCCCTGACGGACGCGGCTACGAAGGCCCTTCGGGCAAGACGCTCGACTTTTTCCTTGAGCTTCGCGTCCCCTATCGGCGAAACGGTCGAGGCCTGCTCTTCCTTGTCTTCCTCGGTGACACGGGGAGCCTCCCCGTATTCCTCGGCTATCAGGCTCGCGCGGGCGAACAGTTCCGCGGACGAGCGTACGATCGAACCGTCGGCGTTCTTCCTGACCAAGTGCCAATCGGGCGTAGGGACGCCATAGGAGTGCCAACGGAGCTTCATGCGAGGCTTGGAAAGGGCCATCTCCATGACCTCCGAGCCGGATCCTATCCACGCGATCCCCGCCTCGACGAAGAATTCGCGGAGGCATCCGCCATCTTTGAAACGGAAAAAACTGCAGAAGGCCATATCCGGACTTCGGATCTCGATGCTCCGCTCGTGATCCGCCGCGGAATCCGCGAAGGCATGCCCGGCAGCGATCCCGGCGGCGCGCAACGCCATCGCCATCATCCCGAACCTATTCTGCTCGACCTCCCGCCTTTGCTCGTCGACACCGGGACCTACGATGAGAAGACGCGGCGGTCCGACGGAATTACGATCGCTCGAAGCAACGATATGCCGACTCCTTTCCGGATGGTCGAGTCGATCCATCCTCAATAATAAACGTACGCCGAGGACGGCGCATGGTCCAATACCTGTTTGGAGAACGATAATACTTTTACGGTATCGATGCCGGAGGTCGCCCTCGCCTTCCATCCCGTCGCGGCGCTATACTCAAAGCGCTATTTTCGCGTCGACGGGAGCGCCCCTCCCTGGAGAAAGGTGGTCGACCATGGGTCGGATCCTCCTGGATCGGATCGTCGGTTTTTCGCGAGCGCCATTCTCCGCGACATCATCCTGGCCGCCGCCACTCTGGCATGCGCCGCCCTGCTGGTCCTCGCGGCGCTGCGGCTCTTCAGGCGCTTCGATCTCGCGCTTCGAAGGCGCGAGGTGCATGCGGCGCTCCTCGCAGCCGCCGGCGGCGTGGAAGGCATCCTCGCCGCCCCTCCACCGCTCGATCCAGGATTCCTTCGCCAAGGCCGGCATCGAGATCATGACCCCGTCCTATTACTCCCTGCGCGACGGGTCGAAGTCGACCATACCGGGCTCAGGCGCCTGACGGGGAAGCCCGAGCCCTATTTCTTGATATGGACCGCCTGCGTCGGGAGGGCGAATCCTATGCCCTTCTTCTCGAATTCTCCCATGAGCCTCAGGTTGATCTCCTGTTGTATGTCCATGTAGCGCAGATAATCGCTCGTGGCCACGAAATAGACTACGTCGAAAACCAGGCTGGATTCTCCGAAGGACGAGAAATGGGCGCGATCGAAAATCGTATTGCCGATACCCTTGATGATTTCCGCCACCATGTCGGGGATTCTCTTCAGGTCGTCGACTTTCGTCTCGTAGACGACGCCGATTTGAAAATTCACCCGCCGCCGTTCCATCCTCTTGTAATTGCGCAGCCGTGACTTGGTGAGATCGGTATTCGAGAAGACCAACTGCTCCCCGCTCAGGCTACGGATTCGGGTGGTCTTTATGCCGATATGCTCGATCGAGCCGGAAAAGTCGTCGATGGCGATGAAGTCCCCGACCTCGAAGGGCCGATCGAAGTAGATGACGAAGCAGCTGAAAAGATCGCCGAGGATGGTCTGCGCGGCCAGGGCGATCGCTATCCCGCCGATGCCCAGGCCGGCGAGCAGCGCGGAGATATTGACGCCGAGATTGTCGAGAAGGATGAAGACCGCGAGGCCCCAGATCGCTATCTTGGCTACCGTGACGATCCCTTTGATGGTCTGGAGCTTGGCGGCGTCTTCTTCCCTTCGAATCCAGCGCCTTTCCACGATCAGGGCAAACAGCAGGACCACCAGCCTCGTACCGAAAAAGCCGAGGAAGACGAAGAAGAGGACGTTGACGATCCTGTCTATCTTGGCGCCGAGGGTGAGCGTTTGTATGCTCAGATAGACGGCGACGCAATAGAGTATCGGCGCCATCCGCTTTTCCACTTCCAGCGAGGTCGAGCGATCGAGCGAGCCGCCGGCGCTCTTCCTGGCCCGCTTCATGCTCCTTATCAGCATTTTCTTGACGATGTTGAGCGCGATGAGACTCCCCGCGAAGACGGCCGCGAAGAGCGCATAGTCGGAAAGACTGTTGTCGGGGAAATTGACCTTGAAAAAATCCTTGAGCATTTCTCTCCCCCTCGCGCCGACCTCGGGCAAAGCCCGTGTCGGCGGATATGGTCACGTATCCTTTTCCGACAATCGCCTATAGATCCGGCCCGCCGTCACCATTGCCGATTCCCTGAGTCCATTGGATTGCAAATCCTTGAGCAGAGACGGGAGCAGATCCTCGAAGCCCGCTTCCTTTTGATCGCAAAGGACGTGATGCGCTTCCCGACGCAAGAAAACGGAATTCGCCCCGTCTTTGACGAGGGCCTGGAATAGCGCGGGCCAGGCGGCTATCTTGAACTTGATCAATCCTTCGGCCGCCACCCAGGCTACGTCGCGGTCTCGATCCGTCAAAGCCCGGACCAAGGCCGGAATCGAAAGAGGAGAGCCGATGGCCTCGAGTGCCTTGGCGGCCTCCCATCGGAGCTGCCTGAGACGGGACGTACTCAAGGCCCTGGAGAGCGGCACGACGGCGCGCTCGCCGATCGCCACGAGAGCGACTCGCGCATTCCGACGAAGGACGCCATCCTCGCTCGCCAGCAGATCCATCGAGGCCTTCACCTTCGCATCGACGGCTTCGCCTTCGTTCTCGTCCATGCTTTCGCCTTGCCAAGCTCGATATTAGGGCAAACGCCATTGCCTATGAACTATACGCGGACTCAAAGCAACTTGTTTCCCATTGAGATGTAAAAATCTCCGTTGCGATTGTCGCTATAATGGTCATGGCGTTGATCGCGCTGCTCTCGGCGGCGGTCGTCCCATCTGTGGTCATAGCCGCGCCAATGCCCGAACACCACGCATCCCGCAAGGGAAGCGCTCAATGCCGCGATGACGAATAGCTTGTTCATTCGGTCTCCTTGACGTACGCGAGGGTGGTGACGGCCTGGCCATCGCGGTTGACGGCGAAGGCGATCTTCCTGACCGCGGGATCGTTGATGAGGCGATAGAAATCCCGAACCGTGGCCAGCTCTTGGTCGTTGACCGCGGTGACGATATCGCCGGCGGCGAGACCCATGGCGGCGGCGGGGGACTTGGGAATCACATCGGCCACGAAGACGCCTCGAACTCCCTTGGGCAGCTTCGAAGCGTCGAGGTCCTGATCCTGGAGAGAGACTACATCGACCCCCGGGAACATGGCGCTGTCGATTTTATCGAGATTGTCCGGGCGCGCCACGATTCCGACCGAGAGCTTCAGGCTTTTGCCGTCGCGGAACAGGGTAAAGCCGGCCGCTTTCCCGGCCGGAAGGTCGCCTACGATGCGCACGAGCTGGTCCACGCCCGCGACATCCGCGCCATTCGCGTTCAGGACGACGTCGCCGGGGAAAAAGCCGCCTTTCCCGGCCGGACTGCCCTTGAACACCTCGGATACCAGCGCCCCCTTCCGGGGATCGACCCCGAGCTCGGCGGCGCTGGCTTCGTCCATGTTTGCGAGAGATACTCCCAGCCAGCCGTAGCTCAGCTTGCCTTTGGCTATGAACTCGTCGATCGCGCTCTTGGCATTGTTGATCGGAATCGCGAAACCGAGGCCGATGCTGCCTCCCGAAGGAGAGGCGATCCAGGTATTGATGCCCACCACTTCGCCCCGGATGTCGACGAGGGCGCCTCCCGAGTTGCCGCTGTTGATCGACGCGTCGGTCTGGATGAAGTCGGAGATATTGCCGCTCGGGCCGCCGGAGCGGCCGAGGGCGCTCACCGTCCCCGTAGTGACGGAAGAGACGAAGCCGAAGGGATTGCCGATGGCGATCGCCCAATCGCCGACCTTGAGGGTGGAGGAATCGCCCAAAGTAGCTACGGCGATGCTCCGGGAGTCGGTCTCGAATTTCACGAGGGCAAGGTCCTTGCGGTCGTCCTTGCCCACGAGTCTCGCCTTGAACTCCCGTTTATCGTCGAGCAGGACCTTGATTTCCGTCGCCGAGCCGACGACGTGATCGTTGGTGAGCACATACACCGTTTTTCCGTCATGCCGCACGATGATTCCGGAACCGAGCCCACGCTCTTGCCGGGGCGGCTGATTATTTTGACCCCGATCGGGGGGGCCGAAGAAGGGCCAGGGACTCTGCTCCTGCGGGGTCGATCGATCGCTCTTCGTCATGACGACATTTATTTCCACTACCGAGGGTTGGACGGTTTCCGCTACATAGTCGAAGGCTTTCTGAACGGCCTCGGCTTTCGCGATCGCCGCCTCGACATCGGACGGAGGCGAATTCGCCGGAGACTCCGCTCGGAGTACCGTCGTCGACAGCCAGGCTCGGGCCCAGACGGGGCGAAGGAAGAAACCGGCGTAGGCGATAGCAGATCCGACGATCGCGCTGACGAGCGCGAGATTGAGGAAGAAAAAGTTCCGCGAGTAGGGTTTCTTCGATATTGACATGCTGTCTCCCTTTCCCATTAATAATGTGGCGC
>CAVZVX010000122.1:0-18037 GCA_963778775.1 uncultured Spirochaetota bacterium
ACGACACCCTCCTTCATCGACGAATTCCTCTCGCCCGAGGGCATCATAACCAAGAAGCGATCGATAGATCGCGAGATCGGCGCTTGCGACGAGGGCGTAGCCCATCGACGCGGCCGCATTGCCGAGCTTCAGAGGGACAACCGGGTTCTCGGCGAGAAGGTCGACGAGTACCGCCGCACGCTCGAGGACCAACGCGGCAACCGCATCCGGATGCAGACCCAGGCGACGGGCGCCGAGGAGGCTCTCGCCCTCCTGCGCAGGGAGATCGCGGGCCAGGAGGGCTACCTCAAGGAGCTGGAGAACGAGGTCTTCCTCGAGGGCAAGCGCCTGAGCGACTCCGAGGACGAGCTCGGCGGCATCGACGAGGAGATCGCCGACATCGAGAAGCGGGGCCGCGAGCTCTCGGCCGAGCTCGAGCGGCTCGAGAGGGAAATCGCGCTCAGGAACTCCGACCTTACGAAGCGGCAGGAGGACCTGAAGCGCCGGATGGAGAGGCTCGGGGTCCTGCAGGGCGAGCTCGAGCGGCTCCACCTGGGGCTCGCCCAGACGGAGACCGAGATCCGCAACGTGAAGGAGAATTTCACCGAGCAATACTCGCGCGATCTCCTGGAATTCGAATCGCGCATGTTCGAGCTCCGAACGCCGGTGGTCGAGCTGCGCGAGGCCCTGGCCGGCCTGAAGCAAAGGCTCAAGGACCTGGGCTCGGTCAACCTCATGGCTCCCGAGGAATACGCCGAGGTCAAGGAGCGCTACGACTTCCTTTCCGGGCAGCTGGGCGATCTCGAGAAGGCGAGGGCGGACTTGAGGCGCATAACGGACGAGATTCGCGACGAGAGCGCCGCGCTCTTCCTCGATACCTACAACAAGATAAAGAAAAATTTCCACAATATGTTCCGCCGCCTCTTCGGAGGAGGACGGGGCGAGCTCAGGCTGGTCGACCCGAGCCACATCCTCGAGTCCGGCATCGAGATCTACGCCCAACCGCCCGGCAAGAGGCTCGAGGTGATATCGCTGTTGTCGGGCGGGGAGAAGACCTTGACGGCGATAGCCTTGCTCTTCGCGACCTACATGGTCAGGCCCTCGCCCTTCTGCTTCCTCGACGAGATCGACGCGGCCCTCGACGAGCAGAACGTCGCGCGTTTCGTCAACCTCCTGCGCGAGTTCGGGCGGATGAGCCAATTCGTCGTCATCACCCACAACAAGAAGACCGTCACCGGAGCCAACGCCCTCCTCGGAGTCACCATGGAGGATTCCGGCGTGACCAAGGTGATAGCGGTCCGGCTCGAGCGCTCCGACGGCAAGCCCGTTCCGCCGCCCGAGAGCGTCGACTCCCTGCCCGACGAGGACGTCGAGTTCGAGGAAGGCAGCGAGCTGCCTCCCGTGGCGGCAGGGCAGGAAAGGGCCTAAGACCGTGGCGTCCGGGAAAGGCGGCTTGGACTCGATCAAGGCGGCGGTCGCCGGCATAGCCTCCAAGATGCCCTTCTCCAGACGGGCCGATATCGCGCCCGAACCCTTCTCAGCGATAGAAGACGATACGCCGATAAGCGATCTCCTCTCTTCCGCCAATGCCGCACCGGGCATGGCCGAAAAGAAACCTGGGCATGCAAAGGCCGAGCTGCTGGGCGTCGCGGCTTCAATATTCCGGTCGGCCGTCAAGAGCCCGCCTTTACTCTTCGCGGCGATCGTTGCCCTTGTATTCGTCCTGGCGCTCGTAGTCGTCGCGATCGTAGTGGCCCTCCCGCCCAGGGCCGCTCCCTCCGAGGCGCCCTTCACGCAAAAGGGAAGGGCCCTCGTGAGGACTTGGCTCCTCCCTCCCGGAGATCCCCTTGAGGGGAATATGGAAATGGAGCGCGCAGGATCGAAGAAATATACGACGCAGGATGCGGCGAAGCTCGGAATAGATCCGGATCCGCGAATCGTCGCCAAGCTGCACGACAAAAACGACCAAGCCATCGAAGACCTCTTCCGGACGGTCCCCTGATGAAGAGGACTCGGAGTTATTTCGTCGTCGTTGCCTTGTCGGCCGGCCTCGCGGCGACGGTCGCCCTCCAGTCCTGCGCGACAAAGCCTTCGGCCGCGCCAGCCGCGTCTTCCCCTTCCGCGGCGGCGGTCCCGAAGCCTGCTTCGACCGTGGCGCCGGCTAGTCAGAGCGCAGCCGTAGTCCTGCCTGCGTCTCCTGTCCAACCCGCGGCTCCTACTCTGCCCGCTGCGAAAAAGGCCGAACCACAACCCGTAGTCGCCGCAGCGGCCGACGAAAGGCCCGAGGTCTCCTTTCCGCGCCGCAGCCCGCTGCCGGTAAACGTCATGGTCATCTCCATGGACGAGCCGCGGCTTCCCTCTCTGGCAAGGCCGATTCCCCCCTTGCCGACGACCCCTGCGACGGCTCCGCAGATCTCCGCTCCGAAGACGGCGGTCCCCCCCGAGGCGCCTGCCGCATCGAGTCCGCCGGCGGTCGCAAAAGCCGCGCCGGCGCCTGCGAAGTCTCGAGCACCCGCCAAGCCGGCGGACAATCCAAAACCTCCGGCGACGGCCAAGGCGGTCAAGAAGCTCCCCGAGCCAGAACCCGAACCCAAGAATGCCGCCTCGGACGAGGCCATTGCCGTCAATCCGCTGGCGCCGGCTCAGAATGCGATTTCACGTACGATATCGGCGGTAGAAGGAACGCGTTTCGAAGTGCCTTTCGAGGGTACGGGCTGGACCTATCTCGGGGAGAAGAGCTTGAAGGAGGGCATAGCCTACGATTCGAGGCGCTTCGTAAGCAACTCTCTCGTGTTCGTCCTCAACCCCATCAAGGCGGGCGATTATTTTCTACGTTTCCAGAGGCAGGACAGCCTCAGGGGCCTTTCCTACGAAGACCTCATCGAGGTCGTCGTATCGCCCAAACCCGAGCCTTCGACGCCAAGCGCGGTGGGTGTAGTAGGCACGGTGAACGGCCCCGTGGCGCCGAGCGCGGCTCCGGGCGTAAATGTCGCTTCTTCACCGAGCTTGGAGCCTCAGCCTGTGGTCTCGGCTCCACAGCAGGCGAAGCTTCCTCAGGCGGCGATTGGGGGAGGCGCCACGACGACAGCCGCGAACAATGGATCGGTTCCGGCCATTCCCGCCTCGTCCTTGACTACGCCGGAGTCGGCCTTGGCCCAGGCGCGGTCCGCTCTTGCCGCTGGCCGGGCCCAAGGGGCGCTCGATGCCCTGGATCGCCTCATGACCCTCGCGCCGACGGGAACGGACGAAGCCTTCTTTCTGTACGGCCAAGCCCTCGAGCTCAATGGCCCGACCAAGGATATAAAGAGGGCGTATGCGTATTACGAGAAAATTCGCGACGAGTATCCCGAAAGCGCGTTTTGGGATCGGGCGAACGATCGCGTCTCGTATATCGAGAGGCATTACTTCGATATAAGATAGGGCGAATGGCGTCGACCCGCGCGCCGATTTACCTTGGCTCGCGGGGCAAGACGATCCGATAGGCCGTTCCGTTCTTGAGGTCCCGTGTCAGGCTGCCTCCGAGCTGCGCGATAAGCGAATCGATGAGTTGGAAGCCCAGGGAGCGCTTGACCTCGTCGGGCAGGAAGCCCGGGCCGTCGTCCGCTACGGAAAAGATTATCTCCCTCTCCCCTGAATTGATGGTAAGCGAGATTTTCCCGTCCGATCTTTCCCCGAACGCGTACTTGAGGGAATTCGTGATGATTTCGTTCAGGACCAGCCCCATCGGTATCGCGCGGTCGAATTCGAGTTCGATGCTGTCTCCCGCATAGAGCAATTCCACGCCCTGGGCGTTGTAGGCGGAAATCAGGCCGGAGCAGAGCTCGCGGAAATAGTCCCCGAGATTGATTCTCGAGAAGTCGCCGCCATGATAGAGGAACTCGTGGACCAGGGCCAAGGCATGTATGCGCGAAGAGGATTCCGACAAGGCGATCGCGGCCTCGGGCTCGAGCATCGCGTCCTTCTGAAGCGAAAGGAGGCTCGATACGATTTGCATGTTGTTCTTAACGCGATGGTGCACCTCGCGCAGGAGAATATCCCGCTGGCGCACCATGTCCGTCAACTGGGCCTCGCGCTCCTCGACGGCCGACTCCATCGATCGCGCGTCGGCGATGAGCTCGCGGAACTCCATGAAGCTGGGCTCGAGACTGAATTCCCCGTAGCGCCGATCGCGGATGGCTCGCACGCCCGAGCGCATCAGGCTGAGGTCGTCGAGGATCCTTCTGCCCATGAGGAGGGCGATTGCGCCGAGGATCGCGAACGCGAGGATCGCGAAGGCCGACGCGGAGCTTCGAATCCGATTGATCGTTGCGAAATACGCCCCCGGGTCGTAGGAGGCTATCACGCTCCAGCCGTAGTCTTCCAGTTTGCGCGAAAAGGCCCCGAGAAGGCTGCCTTCCTCGAGGGGAATGCGCAACGTCCCGGTATCGGCGCTTTGCTCGAGCACATTCCGGATATTCGTCCGCTCTTGAACGTTCCGCATATCCCGATCGGCGATGACCGTTCCGTTCGCGTCGACTATCCTAAGCGTCCAGTCCGACCCGACGGCGTGGGCGACGAAGCCGGAAAGCCGCGAAAGGTCGAGTGAGCCGACGATGTCGAGATCGTTTTCCCCGAGGCGCATCGCGATCGAGATCACCGGTCGCCCGCTCGACGAGGAAATATAGGATTCCGATATCAAGGGGACTCCAATGGCGGGCCGCGCGTAATCGCGGTCCGACAAGTCCAGGCCGTCGTTGTTGGGATCCGGCGGGGAGGACGCGACCTGCCTGCCGCCGGCGTCGATGCAGGCGAGGGATTCGAACTCGGGATGGAGCTTGAGTTCCAGGTCGAGATGCTTCCGCAATTTACGGGGATCTCCATTCTTGAAGAACTTCTCGTCTTCTGCGATGCCCTTGACGACGACGACGGACGAACGAAGGAAGGCTAGAGAGCTTTCGGCGACGCCCTGAACGACGGTTTCGCCGCGGGTCGTGAATTCCCGCTCGAAGAACGAATTTATGAACAGGCTTCCCAAGATGGCGTAGGTCGTGAGCGGGACAACGATGGCGAGCGTAATGAGCAGGATGAGGTAGGCGCGGATGCCGAGCCTGCTGGCCCTCCCGGCATCTCGCCTCGGCTCGGCTTCTTTCGGAGACCCGGGACTCATTTTAGGGCTTGGTAGCCGTCGCCATGGACGATAAAGACGCTATCCTCGCGAAGCACGTCGCCGAATGGGTCGAAGGCGTAGTCCGACTGGAGGCCGTGGACGCGGGGATCGGCCAGGATCCTCCTCTTGATCGCCGAAGGCGAATCCTTGCCCGTCATCGCATGCAGGAGCACCCCCGCCGCCTCATAGGAGTACATGGAGCTGAAGCTCGGATCGGAGCCGAAGCGCGTCCTGTAGGCGGTCACGAAATCCCGGTACGCCGGCGACGTGTCGGCCGGGTCGAACTGCTGCTCGAACAAGGTGCCGTCCATGGCCGCGCCGCCGAACTTGAGTAAATCGGTGGTAGCCGCCCATCCCGACGCGAGGGGCAGGATGCCCGGCGAAAGCTGCTTTGCCCGTCGGATTACAAGGGCGGTATCGGAACCGGTCGCTATGGTCAGGAGGGCGGACGGTCGCTTGGTCAGGAGCTCGACGAGGATGGGAGCGAATTGGAGGTCCTTGGCCGAGGAGGAGAAGCTCGCGGATGACAGCACCTTTCCGCCCGCGGCCTCGAAGGAGGCCCTGAAGGACGCGATAAACCCCCTTGCGTAGGCATCGTTGTCCGAGTCGTAAAGGATCGAAGCCGTCTTCGCGCGAAGCAGCGAAGCGGCCTTTCCGCCCAAGGCCTTCGCGCCCACGGAGCTGGGGGTCACGAGCCGAAAAAGCATGTCGTCCCGACCGGAGAGGCTTTCCGCGCTCGCCGTGGGCGACAGGAAGAAGATCCTGCCGTCGGCCAAGGCGAGCTCCGCCATCGAGCTGGTATATGGTCCTATCGCGGCGGGAATTCCAAGCGCGACCAGGGAGCCGACGGCGGCGCTGAAGGACTCCGGTCTGTTGTTGTCGTTTTCGGTGACGAGCCTTACGGCCTCGCCGCGGGAGTTGGCTTCCTCGATCCTGAGCTGGGCGCCGTTCCTTCCGGATACTCCGAGCTCCGATTCCTTGCCGGTGAGGTTCCCGATGAAGCCTATCGAGAGCGTTCGCCCGGCGCAGCCCGCCAATGCGAGGATGCCGACGAGGGCCACGCCTCCTGCGCGGGCCGACGCGAGGACGGAAAGGAGCGTTCGAGGGTACGTTCGGCTCATCGATAAAGTCTACTTTCTTAAAGGTTCCTGTCAAGCGGCCCGGCCCGGAGAGTCCCAGGCGATGCCGCGGGATTCATTGGTCCATGCTATTCCTTGCGGAAAGCGATATCTCGGTTATCGTGGATTTCCATTCCAAGGCCTTGGTCAAATCCGATCCGTTCATGACGATCGCGGATACCAATTGAGTGCCCAATTCCGCCTCTATGAAAAAGGCATAAGGATCGATTCCCAATTCGTGGAATAGCCTGGATCCATAATAACCGATCACGTATAGCTCGGATTCGCCGATCTGCGAGAAGTATAGCGCGATGTAGTCGGCGAGATCGAAAGACGCGGTGGAAGTCTTTATCGTTTTATATATTATAAGGAGGTATTTTATATAGGGATATATGTTCTTCATGTGCGATTCGAGAGATTCGACGGGATTCAGGTTCCTTTCGATCAGTCCGATCATGATTTTCTTGCTGACGAAGCCTTTTTCGTATCTCTTTATCTTATCGTCGATGATTTCCCTGTTTTGCCTGTAGGCTTCGATCAGTTGCATGAAATCTTTTTTGTGAACCTCGATAGCGAACTTGCCTGAATATTTCTTATCTTCGCCGTTGTACGATATCTTTTCCAAGAGAATCGGTTTTGAATTCAACAAATTGAAAAACACTTTAGAAAGCTCATTCCTTCTCAACTCATCGACGAGTATTTCATTTGCCTTTATCGCACTGCTTCTCTCCAGCTCTTCAATGCCTTTTTGCTCGAGATATCCCTGTCTTTGCTCTTCATGGGCTATCTGCTCCTTTCGTAACTCGACGGTCTTCAATATTACGAGCAGGAATAGCAGGGGCGGCGACGTAAAGCCGAAATAGAACACCGCGAATTGCGCCCAATAGCCCAGCCTATCCAGGAACTTGAAAGCGCTCAGCGTCCCCTGAAACTGGAATAAAATGATCGGTGCAATACAAATGATCGACGCGACTGCCGATATAAGATAAAGAGCTATAGTATCGGCTCTATGACTTTCTTTCCTTTTCTTCTCGATAAACCTGTATCGCATATCGGCTCCGGTCAATTAAATCCGGAAATAGCGCAGGGAAACTCCATCGCCGCGGCCCGGCGCACTACTTCCCGTCCTTCATGTACTTCCCGATGAAGCTCAGCTTGAGATCGCGCAGGGCCGAGGAGATCGAGACCTTATACACGTGGGGGTTGAGGAGCCTGAGGAAGGTCGGGTCGAAGCGCTCGAAGCGGCTCTTGAGCCCGGAGCGGATATCGGTCAGCGCGGGCAGCCCGACGCAGATCCTGCCGCCTTCCATGAAACGGGATAATAGGGCCCGAGCCTCCGTGGGACGCAGGCGCAGGCGGCGCCAATCCGCCGAGGGGTGATGGAGGAAAAGCTCCGAGCCGATCTTGGGCTCCTCGTCGCCCAGGGTCATGAGATCGGCCAGGGCGAGGCCGTCATCGCCGTAGAGCCGCCAGAGCTGCTTCACGCCGGGGTTGGTCGATTTGTCCGGGTTGTCGGAGAATTTCATCGTGGGCTCGAGCTTGCCACCGCGCTCCACGGCGGCGAGCTTGTAGACGCCGGGGAAGGAGGACTCGCCGCCGCCCGTGACGAGCTTGGTGCCGACGCCCCAAGAGTCGACCGGCGCTCCGGCGGCGACGAGGTGCTCGATGATATCCTCGTCGAGCTCGTTGGAGACTACGATGTAAGCGTCTTTCAGGCCCGAGGCGTCGAGTTCCTTGCGCACCTCCCGCGAGAGGTAGTCGATGTCGCCGGAGTCGAGGCGCACGCCGAAGCGCTTGCCCTTGGCGGCGAGGGCCTTGCCCGCCGCGATGGCGTTCTTTACTCCGCTCTCGAGAGTATTGTAGGTGTCGATGAGGAAGGCGGTGGAATCGGGGTAGATTTTCGCGTAGGCTTCGAAGGCCTCGCGCTCGTCGGAAAAGGACATGATCCAAGAATGGGCCATCGTGCCCATGACGGGGATTCCGAAGAGCTTGCCGGCGAGGGTGTTCGACGTGCCGTCGGCGCCTCCGATGAACGAGGAGCGCGAGGCCGTTATGGCCCCGTCAGGTCCCTGCGCCCTTCGCAGGCCGAATTCCATGAGGTGGCCGTAGCCCGAGGCGCGCCAGATTCGGGCAGTCTTCGTGGCGACGAGGCAGCCGAAGTTGAGCCTGTTGAGCACGAGGCCCTCGATGACCTGGGCCTCGATGAGGTCGGCCTCGATACGCGCGAGAGGAGCCTGGGGAAAGACGATTTCGCCTTCATTTACCGCCCATACGTCCCCGCGGAATCGGAAAGCCGAGAGGTAATCGAGGAAGCCCTTCTCGAACATCTTCAGGGATTCGAGATAGGAAAGATCCTCGCTCGAGAAGCGGAGCGACTCGAGATCGTGCAGAAGGGGCTCGAGTCCGGCGAAGACGGAGTAGCCTCCGCCGAAGGGGTGATGCCGGAAGAAGACGTCGAAGACCGCCCGGCCCTCGCGCCCGAGTTTCCAATAGCCCTGGGCCATGGTAAGCTCGTAGAAATCCGTGAACAGGGCGCTCGCCACCGAGCCTTCCTCGAGGCAGGCGGGGTCGCTCACGCCAGGAACCTCGACTCGATGAAGACGGCTCCTTCGCGGCGCATCGAGTTGATCGCGCGGGCGGCGCCTCCGGGAGGTATATCCACGCCCCGGACGGCGTCCTCGACGACGAATACCTTATAGCCGAGGCGAAGCGCGTCGAGGACCGTGTACAGGATGCAAAAATCGGTGGCCAGGCCGGCGACGTAGATCTCGGAGGCGGCCAGGCTCCGAAGCCAGCCCTCGAGGCCCGTCGAGGTCCTGCGGTCGTTCTCGAAAAAAGCCGAATACGAATCGAGCCTCAGGCGCATGCCCTTCCTGAGGATGATGGACGCCCCGTCGGATTCGAGGCCTGGATGGAAGGCCGCGCCGGGGCTTCCCTGCACGCAATGATCCGGCCAAAGGACCTGGGGTATGCCCTCTGCCTCGATATTGTCGTAGAGCCCGCGTCCCGGCCAGGAGGAGGCGAAGGAAACATGACCCCTGGGATGCCAGTCCTGGGTGAGGACGACCGAGTCGAATAGGGGAGCCATCGCGTTGACGGGAGCCACGACCTGGTCCCCGTCCTTGACCGCCAGAGCTCCGCCCTCGCAGAAATCGTTCTGCAGATCCACGACGATGAGAGCGCTTCTCTTTTTATCGAAAGCCACGATCTTCCCTTTTCGGAACGAATATTCTCGAGCGTCGGCTACCGAGGCTCGGAGAACCTAATAGTAGCGATATCCTCCGGGAAATGCTATGCATTCCGTCATAATCGAGTCATCGAGCCTCTTCGGGGACCTTTGGGGGATTCAGCATATCGCGATTCCGGCGAGATAGCCGAGACTCCAGATCGAGAATATTCCGAGGATGCGCCGCATGCTCGCTCCTTTAGTGTCATGGGAGAACCCGCCTCTCAGCATCCGGGCGTATATAGGCGAGGATGCGATGGCCGCCGCCGAACCCGTGACCGCCGCGGCCGTCGGCAGCGATCCGAAGATCGCCAAGCCGATCGTGACGGCGAAGGCGGCCGCTCCGAGCGTGGGCGGAAGGAGGGCGGCCCCCCGAGGGCCGAGGCGGATGGCGAGAGTCTTCCGGCCCGCGACGCGGTCGCCTTCGATGTCGCAGGCGTTGTTGACCGAAAGGATGGACGCGATCATGAGGGCGCCCGGGACGGATGCGAGGAGGGCCCCCGTTCCCCAGCCGCCGGCCTGGACTCGGAAGGCGATCAGGAAAAGCGCCGTCCCGAGAAAGGCCCCGGAGACGAACTCGCCCAATGGCGTTCGCGAAATGGGGCGCGGCCCGGCGTTATAGAGGAAGCCGACCGCGAGGCAGAGGATCCCCGCGGAGATCACCCAAGCGCCGGAGCGAAAGGCCAGGACGATCCCGAGGCAGGCGGCGGCGAAATAGCACGCGACCGCGACGATGAAGGCGGCCAAGGCGGGGACGCCCTCGGTGGCGAGGACCTTGTCGGGCTCCCGAAGGCGCATGTCCCGGTCGTCCCCCCTCCAATAGTCGAAGAAGCTGTTGAAAGCCGTCGTGCCCATGTCCACGAGGATGACGGACGTCAGGGTGAGGGCGAGGACGATGGGATCGAGTCGTTTCGTTTCGCGTAACGCGTAGAGCGTCGCGCCGGCCAGCGTGGACATGGATATGACCTTGGTCCGCATCTCCACTATCCCGAGAAACTGTCCGAGCGTCATCTATCCTCCGATTCGGCGGCGGGATGCCCATGAGGTTTTCCCTCATAGAAGCATATCAAAGTATCGAGAATTGAATAATCGGATTCGGCTGGAGGGAATATGTTCGGCATCGAAAACGAATTGTACGACCAGCTCGCCTATCTCAAAGGAAGCTTCCGATTGAAGGCGATAAAGGCCGAATTCGAGGCCGAGGGCTCGAGCTACGGGGATCTCGCGCGGCTGCGCCGCTTGAGCGTCAAGGCCGGCGTCCCCTTGATATTGAAGATCGGCGGCGTCGAGGCGATACGGGACATCAAGGATTCGCTGGAGCTCGGCGTGGACGGTCTCATAGCCCCCATGGTGGAGAGTCCCTTCGGACTCAAGAAATTCATGGACGCGTATCGGAGCGTGTACAAGGACTATAGGATCGAGCTCGCCGTCAACATAGAAACCAGGAATTCCATAGAGCAGTTGGACGCCATCCTCGGCCTCGCGGCTGGCTTCATCGACGGCGTCACTCTGGGAAGGACGGATTTGAGCTCGTCCTACATGGATGAATCGATGACTCCGGATTGCGACTTCATATCGGGCCTCGTCGAAGAGGTCGGCAGAAAGGCGAGAGGCTACGGGCTGTCCTTCACCGTCGGCGGAAGCATCGGCGAAAGATCGATCGACAGGTTCCGCGGCGCCCCCTCCATCCTCGGGAACGTCGACTTCATCGAGACGCGGAAGATCGTCATGCCGAAAGACGTCATCATGGGAAACGCCGAGGCGCTTATCGAGGCTCTTCGCTTCGAAGAGCTCTATATCCTCTCCAAGAAGGAATACAGCGATACCATGATCGAGGCCGAGCTCGCGCGCATCGACAAACTCGGCGCGAGGACGAGACGAGGCTTTCCGATCACGGCCTGAGACCCGATAATAAAGCCATGCTCGTGGCTTGGCCCATTTTAGCCCTCGCGGCCCGGGATTACCGTTGGCTCCTCGACCGGGGCTATGCGCCCAAGGCATCCCTCAAGCTCGTGGGCGACAGGCGCATGATGACGAAGGACGAGCGGATGATTCTTTTCCGGGGAGTGGCCCCGAGCGCGACCGCGGCATCGAGGGCCGCCATCATCCGAAGCGAGGCGAAAGGTCGCGCCTTCCTGATCGACGGCTACAATCAGGCGCTGACGGTGATGCATTATCTGACGGGAAGGCCTGTTTTCGTCGCGAACGACGGCCTCCTCCGGGACGCGGGCGGCTCGTACGGCCGCATCGCGGACGAGGCCCTTTTCGAGCGCGCCGTCGGCGCCATCGCCGAGCATATCGTCGCCTTGGCTTCCCCGAGCATCGAAATCTTCCTCGACTCTCCCGTCCCGGGCAGCTCAGGCCATGCGAGGATGTTCCGCGATCTCTTCGCCGCCCGAGGCGCGGAGGTCGAGGTCAGGCTCGAGAAGAGCGCGGACGCCCCTTTGAAGAAGGCGCCTCCCCGCTCCCTCGTAGCGACGAGCGATTCGGCCATCGCCGACGCTCTCGTCGCGTCCGGCGCCCTCGGCTCCGATGGCGCAGGGCTCTACGACGCGGCCCGTCACGTGCTGGAGCTCGACTTCGGTCAGTCAGAGTTCTTGGACCTGGGCCCTGTCCTCTCGGAGGGCGAAGGAAGCGAGAAGGAACTGCGGTAGCGGAGGCGGAGGAGGGGAGTGTCGGTACGGCCTCCCTCCGTCACCGGCGCGAGGATAGTTCCACTATCCGTCAGGGACAGGTCGATCTTGACGGAGGCTCCCGCGCCGAAAGGCAGCTCGAGGCTGAGGCCGCCGGTCGCGAGCGCGGGGGATTCGCGATTGCCTCCTTCGAGCATGGCGAGGTCGAGATCGAGGCCGAGGCAGGGCAGGCCGCCTCCGCCCGCCAGCTCGGTCTCGATCCCGAGGCCGAGGCCGGCAAAGGAGGAGTCCCAGCTCAACCGGCCGTCCAGCCTTACCGAACTGGTCATGGAATCGCTTTCGACCGCCTTCGCCAGGTCGAATCCCCAACTTTCCGATCCCCCGCCCTCCGGCTTTTTTTCCGCGTCGACCATGGTCCCGAAGATGGCCCCTCGACCGACCGGGAGGATGAGGCGAAGGCTCCCCCGTCTTCCCCACGATGGCGCGTAGAAGAGGCTTCCGCCTTTAGCCTCCGTCGCGATTTCGGCGAGAAGGGACGAGGCGCGGCGCATCGCGAAGCGGGCCGTAGCCTGGACGTCGAGCAGACGCTCCTGGCGAGGGCCCGCCAGATCCAGGAAGCCCGGCGCAGCGGCAGCCCCGACGAGGCGCAGATCGCAGAGGCCGACGATTTCCCGAGACTCGAGTCTCATGGCGAGGCCCGGGCCAGCCAGACGGCCATAAGAGGCGGCAAGGGCGAAGAGAGAGGCATTCGATGGTCCATGCCTGTCGGCGACGAGGGCGGCTTCGTAGCAGGGCCGGAAGGGATCGACGGGGTTCGAGGCCGGGGCGGAAAGAGGATCGGGTCGCCAACCGGAGCTCGCCGGGACCAGGCCGTCGCGGGAGGCGGCCGTGACCAGGGCGAAGCCGCCTCCGGGGCCGCCGAACTCGCAGGCCATTCCGGCAGATGCCGTCTCGAGCCGTCTCTCGATCCCTCGTCCCCCGGCCAGGGCAAAGAAAGAGAGCGGGCCCGCGCCCAGGCTCAAAACCGAACTTCTGGATTCGAAGGATCTATCGATCTCGACGAGCTTGCCCCGTGAGAGGGCCGTCGGAGAAGTCGGGTCGACGAGGATCCGGAGGGGGCCCGAGGCCGTGCCCGGGCCCGCGATCAGCCGCGCTCCACCGTCTTCCGGCGAGCGGAAGTCGACGGCCCCAACGAAGCCCAGACCCTCGTCCTTCGCCTCGAGACCCAAGCCCGCGTAGCCGAGGGGTCCCCCGACGGATAGGCGCATCGAAAGATCGTCTATGCCGATCGAGGAGTAGGTCGAGATGAGCGTTCCGCGACCGTCTTGCGAACAGGCTTCGGAGCCGGGGGACAGGATCGCGCATGCCAGGCCGAGGACGGTCGTGGCGGACATGAATGCATTTCTCATGGAGGGATAACGCCTTCGCCCGCATATGCCGATTGAGGCGTCCCGTTCGAGGGATCACTTGCCGATCGGTGCGGAAAGCCATAGGATGGCACAGGAATGAACCAAGACCGCGTAAAACGGATCCTCCTCGACCTGGCGGATCCGAAAACGGACTTTTCTCTGATCTTCTCGGGCAAGGCGAGCTCCCTCGTAAACGGGCTCTACAAACCGCAGAGCCGAGAGATCATCATCCACAATCGCAACTTCTCCTCCGACGACCAGCTCGTCTACACGGCGATCCACGAGTACGCGCACCATCTCCACTGCGAGCGCAAGGGCGGACTCTCATCCGGGCGCGCGCACACGAACGAGTTCTGGGGCATCTTCCACGATCTCCTGGTCGAGGCCGAGGCCAAGGGCCACTACCGCAATCTCTTCGAGGCCGAGCCCGAGTTCCTGGAGCTCACGCGGAGGATACGCGGCACCTGCATAGCCGAAAACGGCCACGTCATGCTCGAGTTCGGCCGGCTCATGATCGAGGCTCAGGCTCTCTGCAGGAAATACAAGGCACGCTTCGAGGACTATGTCGACAGGGCCCTCGGCATCCCTCGATCTACGGCGAGCTCCGCCGTCAAGGCCGCGGCCTACGACGTGGACCCCGATGTCGGCTGGGACGGGATGCGGATGGCCGCGGGCATGCGGGACCCCGAGGCGAGGGCCATGGCTCTCGAGGCTCTCCGCGGCGGAGCGAGCCCGGCCGCCGTCAAGTCCCGCTTCGCCGCCTCCAAGCCTTCCGAGGAGACTGCCGAGCGCCTCGCGAAGGAGAAGGAGAGGCTGGAGCGGACGATCCGAAACCTTCGGGATCGACTCCTCGAGGTCGAGAAGGCTCTCGCCAGGCTCGACGAGCAAGGCGGGGAATGATCACCTTCAGCCTCGTCGACCTCATCGCCCTCGGCATCCTGCTCTTCTTCGTCGTCACTCTGTATTTCTTTTCGCGCTCGGGGAACGACCTCGCGCCCAACAATCCCAAGACCGTTCTCGCCGAGAGACGGCGGGCGGCGGAGGCCTTCACGGTAAGAGGGGAGAGCGACGCGCCGAGGCGGCCCCTCGCCGTCTGCGCCGGCGATTCGATAACGCGAGGATCGGTGAGCGTCGACTACGTCGCCATGCTCGCCGCGCGGATGCCCGGTTGGGAGTTCGTGAACGCGGGCGTGAACGCCGAGCTCGCCTACAATCTCGCCGAGCGGATGGGCGATATCGTGGCCCTTCAGCCGGACGCGGTGACGATTCTCATCGGCACGAACGACGTCAACGCGACCTTCGGCTTCCAGGCCGCCATCGGCTATATGGCGGCCAAGCGACTGCCCGAAAGGCCGAGCGACTATTTCTTCCGCGAGAATCTCGTGCGAATCGTGCGGACCCTCAAACGCGAGACGAAGGCCAGGATCGCCCTCTTCTCGATACCTCCCATAGGCGAGGAGCCGGGACATTACGCCTATCTCAGGACCGAGGAATACTCGCGCCTCATTCAAGGCGTCGGTAAGGAAGAGGGCGTCGAGTACCTGCCTCTGCGCGAGCGTATCTGCTCGTATATCGAAAGCCTTCCGAGGCCCGCCAACCCTCCCCTCGGATTTCGTTCCATCCGCTCCGCCCAGCTCCGCGCGGGGCGCATGCAGCGCTACCTGGGCAAGAGCCTCGACGAGGTCGCGGCCGCCAACCGCTTCCATATATTGGTCGACGGAATACATCTCAACACTCATGGAGCTGCGATCGCCGCGGAGCTCGTCGAGGGTTTTCTCGCCGCTTCGGACCACGGTGCCGGTTGACATCGAGCGCCGCCCTCCGTCTATCATGTCGGCGTGAGGCAATTCGAGGCCGAGATACTCGAGAACCGTCCGGTCGCAGAGGCTTGGCGGGAAATCGTCATCGACTGGGACGCGGCGGCGGGCGAGCCCCGACCGGGTCAGTTCTTCATGGTGCGCGTCTCGACCTTCAGCGATCCGCTATTGCGCAGGCCCCTCGCCTTCTCTTCGTTCAGGCGCGCCTTCTCTTCGTTAAGTAACGCCCCCTCGGACGGCAGGGCGCGGGCCTCCGCGATCTACCAAATCCGCGGCGGAGCGACGCGCCTTCTCTCGGAGCTCGCGACCGGATCGCGCATCGACGTAATCGGCCCTCTCGGCAAGGCTTTCCCCGAGCCTGCCGAGGGCGAGATCGCCCTGCTCGCGGGCGGCGGCATAGGGCTCGGTCCCCTCCTCTTCATGGCCGATACTCTCTCGGGCGGCAATGCCGCGATGGCTCACCGCCTCGTCCTCGGCTTCAGGAGCTCGGCTTTGTTGCCCTCGATCGACCTCCCCGAGGGGACTGTCGTCTGCACCGACGATGGCAGCTCGGGATTCGAGGGCAACCCCGTCGATTGGCTGTCGCGGAACGCCCGGAGGGCGGCGGAGGACGGATCCGTCAGAGTCTACGGCTGCGGACCGGCGCCCATGCTCGCCGCCATCGCCGGCCTCTCAGCCGAGCTCGGTTGGCCGGCGAGCCTCTCCGCCGAGCAATGGATGGCCTGCGGGGTCGGCGCCTGCATGGGCTGCGCCCTCCCGCGCGCCGACGGCCTTGGTTACCTGCGCGCCTGCGCGGACGGCCCCGTCTTCGAGGCGGGCGACGTCGACTGGAAGGCGGGGCGATGAAACCCGACCTTCGCGTGAGCATAGGAGGCCTCGAGCTCTCCAATCCGGTCGGCCTCGCCTCGGGCACCTTCGGTTACGGATCGGAGTACGAAGAGCTCGTCGATGCGGACTCGGTCGGAGCCCTGTACACGAAGGCGGTCACCCTGGAGCCCAGGCAGGGCAATCCCGTGCCGCGCATCGTCGAGACCCCTTCGGGCATGCTCAATTCCATCGGCCTCGCCAATCCCGGCCTCGACGCGTTCCTGAGGGACAAGCTCCCCGGCCTGCGCTCCAGGCGCTGCGCGGTGTTCGTCAATGTCGCGGGCTCGTCCGAGGAGGAATACGTCGAGGTCGTCTCGCGCATCGAGGCAGCCGTCGGGGCCTGGAGGCCGGGAGAGAAGAGCGGCGTCGACGGATACGAGATCAATGTGTCCTGCCCCAACGTGAGGCACGGCGGTCTCGCCTTCGGCACCGATCCCGTCCAGGTCGAGCGCCTGACTTGCGCCCTGCGGGGTTCGACTACGCGCCCCCTCGTCGTGAAGCTGACGCCCAATGTCACGGACATCGGTGGAATCGCCAAGGCGGCCGAGGCGGGAGGCGCCGACGCGGTCTCCTGCATCAACACCCTTGTAGGGATGGTCATCGATACGAAGCGGCGCGCGAGCGCCATCGCGCTGGGTACCGGCGGCCTCTCGGGCCCGGCCATTCGCCCGATCGGCGTCGCCTGCTGCTACAAGGCGGCCCGCGCGGTTCGCATTCCGGTCATCGGCATCGGCGGCATCATGAGGGCCGAGGACGCTTTGCAATATCTCCTCGCCGGCGCCCGCGCCGTTCAAGTGGGCACGGGTACCTTCGTCGATCCTCGCTGCGCCCTATCGGTCCTCGAGGGCATCGGGAGCTGGATGGAAGCGCGCGACGTCGCCACGGTGGCGGATATCGCGGGCATGCTCCAGGCCTAGGCCGGAGCTCGAAGCCCGGCAGGGGTATTCTTAACCATTTCCTAATACAGGACTCACGGAAGCCTCATCGATTTCCTCTATGGTCCAGGCACTGGCCCGCGGTACGGGCCTGAATCAGCTATCCCGTGGAGGAATGGAATGAAGAGAAACACGATCGCTGCCCTCGCGCTCGCCGCGACGGCGGCGGCTTCCGCCCTCGGAGGGCGCATCGTCGCCCAGGGCGCGAACGCCGCGTCGCTCACGGCCGCCAAAGTCGCCATCGCCGACCTGACTCCTCCGAACCCGGGCACGACTCCCGCTTCGCCCGCGGCGATCGGCGGACTCAAGGGAAAGACCCTCTCGATCGACGGCTCGTCCGCGCTCCAGCCCTTCTTCCTCAACGCGGCCAAGTACTTCGACCAGGGGATGGGAAGCAGCACGACCGCGATCGCGAACGGCTCCGGTAACGGTCTTAAGGACGTCGAGGCGGGGAGCGTGAAGATCGGCATGTCCGACTTCTTCGCCCAGGAGAGCTCGACGCCGGCCTCGTTCAAGGACCTCGTGGACCATCGGGTGGCCGTCGTCGCCTTCACGCTGGTGGTCAGCAAGGACATCAGCGACAAGGTCACGAACCTCACGACGCAGCAGGTCATCGACATCTACACGGGGAAGGTGGGGAACTGGGCCGAGCTAGGCGGGCCGAACGAGGCGATTACGGTCGTCAACCGGCCGCTGGCCTCGGGGACCCGCGCGACCTTCAAGAAGTACGTGCTGGGCGGGGCGAGCGAGAGCGCGGGCATGACCCTGCAGCAGGACAGCACCGGGGCCGTCGCCACGGCGATCAACTCCGGGCAGGGCGCGATCGGCTACATCGCCACCGGCTTCGTGCTCAATCCGGCGTTCTCCGACATCTTCCCGATCTGCATCGACGGCTACGGGGCCACCG
>CAVZVX010000123.1:0-22802 GCA_963778775.1 uncultured Spirochaetota bacterium
AAAGAGAAGATCACGGGGCGTCATTTCGGCCTATCTGTTCCTCACGCCGGCCATCCTGGGCCTGGTATTCTACACCTTCCTCCCGATAGTCGCCGTCGTCGGCATGGGCCTGACGCAGTGGGACGCCCTCAAGGCCCCGAAGTACGTCGGCCTGGGCAATTTCGCCGAGCTGTTCACCAACGACATGTTCTTCGTCCGCTCGGTGACTTCCACGCTCTACTTCGCCCTCTTCACGGTCGTCCTGGGCACGGTATACGCCTTCGCCGTGGCCCTCCTCCTCAACCAGAGCATCGCGGGACGCGGCCTCTTCCGCTCGATCTTCTTCCTGCCCTACATCGTGCCGAGCATCGGCGCGGCCATCGTCTGGGCATGGATGTACGAGGCCAATTTCGGGGTCATCAACTTCGTCCTCAATTCCATCGGGCTCGACAAGGTGCACTGGCTCGGAGACGAGGCGACCGCGACGCCGGCCCTCGGCATCATGACCATCTGGGGTTTCGGCAACTATATCGTCATCTATCTCGCGGGATTGCAGGGCATTCCCAAGACCTACCTCGAGGCGGTGGAGATCGACGGCGGCAACACCTGGCATAAATTCAGGCATATCACCCTCCCCCTGCTCTCGCCCGTCATCTTCTTCAACATCCTCATGAGCATCATCGCCAACCTGCAGGTCTTCGTCCCGGCGATGTCCATAACCAAGGGCGCTCCGAACGGCTCGACCCTCTATATGGTCTATTACATCTTCAAGCAGGGTTTCTGGAACAACCGCTTCGGCTACGCGTCGGCGGTATCGCTGATCTTCTTCGCGTTCATCGCCGTCGTGACGGCGCTGATCTTCGTCAGCTCCAGGAATCTGCTCTTCTTCGAAGGCGAGTGAGGCAGCCCGATGACCATGCGAACAAGAACCAACTTCATCATTACAGCGATAGCCGCGCTCATAGGCCTGGCCTGCATCTTCCCCTTTTTCTGGATGCTGCGTTCGTCGTTCATGAACAATATCGAGATCTACCAATACCCCCCGAGACTCCTGCCGTCGATCTGGAGGGGCGACAACTATCCCGCGGCCCTCAGCATCTTCCCTTTCGGGCGATACTTCATTAATACCCTTACGATAGCCCTCCCCTCGGTCACCGGGACCCTCCTGACGTCGACGATGGCGGCCTATGCCCTGGCGCGGTTCGAGTTTCCCTTCAAGAGGCTGATCTTCACCCTGGTGATCGCGTCGATGCTGATGCCGAGCACGGTCACGATAATCCCGATCTTCAAGGGATGGGTGGCCCTCCATCTGGCCGACGGCTACGTTCCGCTCATCGTACCGGCCTTCCTCGGAGGAGGCGCCTTCAACATTTTCCTGTGCCGGCAGTTCCTCATGACGATCCCGAAGGACCTCGACGAGGCCGCGACGATAGACGGCGCCGGGCGAATACGGATCCTGGCCCAGATCCTCCTTCCGCTCATAAAGCCGGTGCTCATTTCGATCGGGCTTTTCACCTTCATCATATACTGGAACGACGTGCTGGGTCCCCTCATCTACATCTCGCGCAACGCGCAGAACACCATATCCCAGGGACTCGCCAACATGAGGGCCGGTTTCGGAACCGATTATCGCGCCATCATGGCCGCCTCCTGCATGTCCGTGGCGCCGGCGGTCGCCCTCTATTTCGTGGGACAGAAATACTTCATCGAGGGCATCGTGCTCTCCGGATTGAAATCATAGGGCCGAGCCGCGGTCGCGTCGGTCCCCGTCGAGACTGCCTTCGGGCGTCGATAAAATAACCGCGCGCGAGCGCGGGGCAAGGATGCAGAGATGACTAGGATGAGAGGTCTCGGACTTGGCGAGGCGCGCATAACCGGCGGCTTCTGGGCCGGAAAGATCGACATGGTCGCGCGGGAGATGCTGCCCTATCAATGGCTGGCGCTCAACGACGAGGTCCCGGGGGCGGAGCCTTCGCACGCCGTGGAGAATTTCCGCATCGCCGCGGGCGAGGCGTCGGGGGAATTCAAGGGCACCGTCTTCCAGGACAGCGACGTCGCGAAATGGATCGAGGCGACGAGCTATAGCCTCGCGCACCATCCCGACGCGGTCCTCGAGGCCAGGGTCGACGAAGTCATCCGCCTCATCGCGAAGGCCCAAGCCCCGGACGGCTACGTGAACACGTACTTTATGGTCATGGCTCCCGACAAGCGCTGGGCCGACCTCGCCTGGGGCCACGAGCTCTACTGCGCCGGCCACCTCATCGAGGCAGCGGTGGCGCATGACGCTTACGCTAGGGCTTCGCCGAACGCGTCCAAAGGCGGGTCCAAGCTCCTCGACGTGGCGCGCCGATACGCCGATTGCATCGACAACGCGTTCGGGCCCGAGCCCGGCAAGATCCGCGGCGTCTGCGGCCATCCGGAAATCGAGCTGGCCCTGTTCAGGCTCTGGCGCGCCACCGGCGAGGTCCGCTACCGCGACCTCGCCGTCTTCTTCGTCGAGGAGCGGGGGCGGGACCCTGCGGCCTTCGACGGCAAGCAGCCGCTGGGGGCGTCTACCTCGGCGCCATGGCCCGCGACATCGGGCTCCTACGGCTTCGTCATTCCGAAGACCAAGTGGTTCGAGCGCGACTACATGCAGAACCACGCCCCGGTCCGCTCCCAGCCGGACGCGACCGGCCATGCCGTCCGGGCGGCCTATCTCTATTCCGCGATGGCCGAGGAATGCGCCGCGAATGACGACGAGACTCTCCTGCAGGCGCTGCGGGCCCTGTGGGACAGCGCCGTCTCCCGCCGCATGTACATCACCGGAGGGATCGGTTCCCAGGCTCATGGCGAGCGCTTCACCGCCGATTACGACCTTCCGTCGGACACGGCCTACGCGGAGACCTGCGCTTCCATCGGCCTGGCCTTCTGGGCCGCGCGGATGACCGAGATCGAAGGCGATTCGCGCTACGCCGACGTGTTCGAAAGGGTCCTCTACAACGGCGTGCTGAGCGGGGTCTCCCTCGACGGGACTCGATATTTCTACGTGAACCCCCTCGAGGCCGTCCCGACCGCGATCTCGTGCCGGCGGGATCACGAGCACGTCCAAGGCCGGCGAGTGCAATGGAACAGCTGTGCCTGCTGCCCTCCGAACATAGCCCGCATAGTCGCCTCGATGGCCTCGTACGGCTACGGCGTCTCGGAGGGCGCGTTCTGGGTACATCACTATACCGAGAGCGAGGCGACCTCGTCGGTGGCGGGGACGGAAGTGCGTCTGATCCAGAAGACGGATTATCCCTGGTCCGGGAACATCCTGATGGAAGTCCATCCCGCGCGAGAGGTCGAGTTTTCCCTGAGGCTCAGGGTCCCCGGCTGGTGCTCCTCCTTCGAGTGCGAGATCGACGGGCAAGCGGTCCGGCCCGGTCCGCTGACCGGGGGCTATCTCGAAATCAAGCGACGCTGGAAGGCCGGCGACAAGGTCGAGCTCCGTCTGAAGATGGAACCGAAGGTCCTCTCGGCCGACCCGAAGATAGCCGAGCTCGCGGGCAAGCTCGCCATCCAGCGCGGGCCGCTGGTCTATTGCGTGGAGTCCTGCGACAACGGAGAGGGACTCCACGGTCTGATCCTCGATCCCGATGGAGAGATCGGCTTCGAGTTCGATCCCGCGCTCATGGGAGGCAGCGTCCGAGTCACCGCCTCGGGATTCAGGGAGGCGTCCGCCCCCGCCGGCTCGCCCCTCCCTTACCGGGAAGCGCGCGCCAGGAGCTACTCGCCTGATCGAATCGTCGCCGTTCCCTACCATCAGTGGGGCAATCGCGCCCCCGGAGCCGAGATGCGGGTGTGGCTTCGCTCCAAAGAATGACATGAGAATCCGCACGAGAATGGTCCTGCTGCTCGCGGTGACCCTGACCGCGCTCGTACTGACCTTGTCCGTGGATAAGAGGGCGGATTCGACGGAGCGGGCCCTGTCCCTGGTGATCATCGTCCTCTCCCTCGCCGCCGGAGCTCTGGCGGCGTTCCTGCTCATCAGCTTCGCGAGAGCCTTCAACGGCTCCTTCGCGGGCTTCGGGACGGCCATCGAGAAATGGAAGGGGCGGGATTTTACCGTAAAGGTGGATTCGGGCGGGAAGGACGAGCTTTCCTCTCTCGCGCTGCAGATAAACGGCACGATAGACGACTTCGCGGGGCTGATCGGGCGAGTTTCGGGCCTGGCGACCGACGCGACGGAGGTACGGGAGGAGATCCTGTCCGCATCGAGCGAGACCGCCGCATCCATCGAGCAGATCGCCGCGAACATCGCCTCGGTCCGTTCGCGGATCGACGAGATGGTGGCGCGATTGGGTTCTTCGAGCGAAGCCTCGAAGGCGGTAGACGCGAGCGTCGGCGCGCTCGACGCCCGGCTCGCCGAGCAGAGCACGACGCTCGCGCGCTCGAGCCATATCGCGGGCGAGATGAAGGAGGCCGCGTCTCGGGCCGAGGCCATAGCGCGGCGGGAAGCGGAGGAATCGACGACGCTCGAGGAGCTGGCCGCCGCGGAGCTGGAAAGATTGATACGGACCAACGCGGCGATCGCGAGCACGGTCGCGGGCGTCGAGAAGGTGAAGGAAGTCGCGGAGATAATCAACGCCGTGGCGGAACAGACGAACATCCTCGCGATGAACGCGGCGATCGAGGCCGCCCACGCCGGCGAGGCGGGCCGCGGCTTCGCGGTGGTGGCCGACGAGATACGCAAGCTCGCGGAATCGACGAACGAGAACGCGGTGGTCATCGGAGATACGATCGACGACATGGCCAAGAAGATCGGGGAGGTCTCGGCGGCGAGCGCGCAGACCGATGTCGATTTCAAGGCGATCGAGAGCCTGACGAGCAAGGCGCGAGTGAGCATGGAGGACCTGCAGGGCATAGTGCGCGAGCTTTCCGCGTCGACCGCCGGCGTGGCCCGGGACATCGAGCTCGTGTCGGGGAAATCCCGCGAGGCCAAGGAGCGTTCGGAGGAGATTCTGTCCAATTCGCGCCGCGCGGCCGAGGCGGCGGAAATCGTCGCGCGACTCGGGCTGGAGCTCAAAGGCGGGATGGGGGAAATCGAGGCGGGCTCGAGGGATACCGGCACCGCCATGCAGCATCTGAGGGACCTGAGCTGGAGGATGGCCGAAGCGGTCAAGGAACTCCACGCGAGCGTCTCGAGCTACAGAACGGCGGCCTAGACGGCGACGGGCCGATCTTGACCGATGGAAGGGGCGGAATGGCGACAAGGATCGAGGGGAAGCGGCTGGTATGGAGCTTCGACGCCGAAATCCTGATCATCGAGGCCTGGGGCCGCGACGGGCTCCGCGTACGCGCCACTGAGCGGGGCCGCATCGACGAGACCGAGGATTGGGCTCTCCTCCGGGACGAGCGCGGCCAAGCGATCCTGCAGGCCGATGGCGACACGGGCTCGATATCGAATGGGGCGATCGGCGCCTGCATCCGCGAGGGAGAGAGGATCGAGTTCCTGAACGCGAGGGGCGAGATCGCGCTCGAGGAGCGCATGCGCGTACGCGGGCCGGGGAGGAAGGAGTTCGACTCGACCGAAGTGCGGGCCAGGGAATATCGGCCGACGCCCGGCGGAGGCTTCAGGATCGCGCAGCGCTTCGAGGCCGTCGACGGAGAGATGCTCTTCGGCATGGGCCAATACCAGGATGGGAGGCTCGATCTCAAGGGCAGCGTGCTCGAGCTCGCTCAGCGCAATTCCCAGGCGAGCGTTCCCTTCCTCCTTTCGAGCCGCGGCTACGGCCTCTTATGGAACAACCCCGCCATCGGGCGCGCGAGTCTCGCGGCCAATATGACCGAATTCGTCGCCGAGGCGGCCTCCCAGATCGATTACTGGGTGACGGCCGGCGACACGCCCGCGAGCATCGAGGAGAGCTACGCGGCGGTGACCGGCACCGTCCCGATGATGCCGGAATACGCGATGGGCTTTTGGCAGTGCAAGCTCCGCTACAAGACGCAGGAGGAGCTCCTCGCGGTCGCCCGCGAATACAAGGAACGCGGCCTTCCCCTCTCGGTCATCGTCTGCGATTTCTTCCATTGGCCTAAGCTCGGCGACTGGGATTTCGATCGGCGCTGCTGGCCGGACCCCGAGGCGATGACGGCCGAGCTCGAGGCCATGGGGATCAAGCTGATGGTCTCGGTTTGGCCCAACGTGGAGAAGGGCTCCGCGCGCTACGGCGAGATGCTCGAGAAGGGCTACCTGGTGCGGAAAGACGGCGGCGTACGCACGTCGATGGAGTTCGGGGGCGATTCCGTGTTCTACGACGCGACTAACCTGGAAGCCCGCGCATACCTGTGGCGAGTCGCCAAGGGAAACTACTACGACAAGGGCGTCTCGCTATTCTGGCTCGACGAGGCCGAGCCGGAGTTCCAGGGCTACGACTTCGGACGCTTCCGCTATTTCGCGGGAAGCGTCCCCGAGATCGGCAACATCTATCCCATGATGCACTCGCGGGCCTTCTTCGAAGGGATGAAGTCAGAGGGACTGACGGACATCGTAAACCTCGTCCGCTGCGCCTGGGCGGGAAGCCAGCGTTACGGGGCCCTCGTGTGGTCGGGCGATATCGACGCGACCTACGAAGCCTTCCGGAGGCAGTTCGCGGCGGGCCTCAACATGGGCCTCGCCGGCATCCCCTGGTGGACGACCGACATCGGCGGCTTCGAGGGAGGAGATCCCGAGGATCCCGCCTATAGGGAGCTGCTCATTCGCTGGTTCGAGTGGGGGACCTTCTGTCCCGTCTTCCGTCTCCACGGCAACCGCAAAGGTAAGGCGGCGCCCGGCGGCGAAGCCGAGGGCGCGATGTTTTCCGGCGGCCCGAACGAGGTCTGGAGCTACGGGGAGGAGGCCTACGAGATCCTCAAGGAGCACCTGTTCCTCCGCGAGCGGCTCAGGCCCTATATCAGGGAACGGATGCGAGCCGCGCACGAGCGGGGAACCCCGGTAATGAGACCGCTTTTCTACGATTTCCCCGGCGATCGCGCAGCCTGGGACATCCGCGATCAGTATATGTTCGGGCCGGACATCCTCGTGGCGCCCGTAATGCGCCCTGGAACGAGGAGGCGCTCTCTCTACCTTCCGAATGGGGAACGGTGGAAAGACGTGCGTACGGGGATCGTTCTCGAAGGCGGCGCGGTTTCGACTGTCGATGCCCCTTTGAGCTCCATTCCCGTCTTCGCCAGGGAAGGCTCGGACTCCGCCCTGGCCTTGTCCGCCTTGACGCCGCGGTAAATCAACACTGTCCCGGCCACGACGGCGATGGGACCGGCGATTCCGAAGAGCTTCATCAGGTGGCCGACCTTCCCGTCGAATTGCGCTCCGAGCATGAACCCGACGAAGAGCCACGCGGGCGTCATTATGGAGGCCGCGAGCAGGTCATAAAGCGCGAAGCGGGACCAGCGCATCCTGAGGAAGCCGGCTCCCATTATGACCGCGGACCTCAATCCCACTACGAATCGAGCCGAGAACACGATAAAGGGACCGCGCCTGAGGAAGTATCGCTCGCCCTCGTCGATGCTCTTCGGCTTGATGATTCTCGCGAGCAGCCTGTGCCTGATCACCCTGGCTCCGAAGAGCCGGGCCGCGAAGAAGACGCCGGAATCCTGGATGAGGAGGGCGGCGAGGGCCACGGATACGGCGAGGAGGAAATGAGTATCGGTGGCCTTCATGGTCACGCCGACGAGGGCGACCGCCATTTCCTCGCAGATCGGGAGCATGAAGCCGAAGAGCATGAGGAAGCAGAACGCGTAGGGCAGCGGATCCCTCGTCACGAAGGCGGGAAGCATCGTCGTCAGGGCGTTCAATGTCGGCCCTTAGCCCTTTCCGAGAAGATCGATCCGCGCGAAGACGTAGTCGAGCTGGGCTTGCTTGAGCAGATAGCGCGAGATCTCCGTTCCCCCTATGCCGTCCCTGAGCAGAGTCTCCTCGAGGATGTAGGGCCTGGCGCTGCCTTCCTTCGCCCAATGCACGAGAGAGATATTCCCTCCCTCGATCTCGATCGCGCTCATCCCATGCTTGCCCGTCGCGCATCCGGAATTGAAGACGCAGGGGATCAGCAGCGACTTCTCTTCGTAAAGGCTCTTGGAAAGGCCCCATTTGAGCTCTGACTTTCCTAGGCGCTCGCATTCCGAACGATATAGGTCCACGAGCTGGGCGATCCTCTCTTTCCGCTCGCCGGAACCCGAAGGGTATTCGTGCAGGAGCTCCTCGATGGACCAGCGGAGGCTGTCGTACTTCGACAGGGATTCGAAGAGGGGGCGATGGGTATGTCCGCAGATGGAGACGATGCCCAGCCGCTTCGAAGCGCGATAGATCCGGCGCTCGGCCTTGAATTGCTGCCGAGAGTCGCCGGACACGCTTTGGTTCTTGAACTTGAGCGGCTTCGCGAGATAGCGGACGACGAAATCGCTGATATACATGTACCGGGCGAAGAGTCTCGAGGCCTGGTGGCCGTGGAAGCAGAACAGGGTGCGCCCGTTCCTCTCGAGCCTGAGCCCGTGATGCAGGGGATACTGATGGTCCTTCTCGCGGAGCAGGGCGAGGTCGTGATTCCCCACGAGCTTCCATAGGGCTCCGTCCGCGGCGAAGGCGTCGAAGATCTCGTACATCGCCGGCCAGGCGTCGCGGACCTGCTTGAGCTTGAACTTCTGGAGATCCTCGATGTCGCCGCCCAGTATCAGCGTATAGCCCTTTTCGAGGTACCAGCGCGCGAGAACCGTCGTGGCGAGCTCGCGGTTCGGTCGGAGGTCGTCGCTGTCGCCTCCGTCGCCCATGTGCAGGTCGCTCATGAAGACGTAGCGGGAACCCTCGTCGACGGGGAGGCGGGGACTCGACTCGAGGAATTCGCGGAAGCTGCCGAGGAAGTCGGAAAAGTTCATCGTCCGTCTCCCTTCGGAGCCAGGAGATCGATGCGCTCGAAAAGGCCCTGGATGGGGGCGGCGCGGGTCAGGAATCGCGCATAGGGCGTGCCTTCGAGGATCCGGCTCGGATCTGCCGCGCCGCTCCTGGCCGAACCCCAGCGCACGAGGCTGAGCAAGCCATTCTCGATCTCCAGCATGCGCAGTCCTCGGGCGCCTTGGATCTTCGCACCGACGACGCGGCCGGGGCTGAACAGGCAGGGCACGACCAGGTTCCGCTCATCGTAGCTCGGGCCGGAAGGAAGCGATCGATGGGCGCCCCTACGCAGCTCCCTGCGATATATCGCGATGAGCTCGTCCAGCTTCGAGTCGCCCTCGCGCGGGTCTCCCTCGTGGAGGAGCCGCTCCACCTCGGCGCGGATCGAGTCGCGGTTGGTTCTCGATTCGAACAGCGGCCGGCGCGTATGGCCCTGGATGGCGACGATGCCCAACCTGGACGAGGCGCGGTACAGTCGCCTTTCGGCCTTGAATCGCTCTCGCCTGTCCTCTTCCTCGGCCTCGGCCTTGGAGCGCTTCGAGGAACCGAGCCAGTGAACCATATAGTCCGACAGGTAATCCCGGCCGACGAAGGGCGGCGAGGCCTGGTGGCCATGAAATACGAGGAGGGAGCTCTTCTCGACGTCCAGCCTCAGGCCGTGCGACAGCTCGTAGGGATATGACCGGAGGCGCAGGAGGGCGAGGTCGCGTTCTCCGACTATCTTGCGCAAGCGGCTCTTTTCCTTGAAGGAGTCGAAGAGGGCGTACATCTCCGGCCAGGCCGCGAGGATGTCCTTGAGCCAGAAGCGGCGGAGATCCTCGATGTCGCCGTTCAGGACGAGGGTATAGCCCCGCGGAAGGTACCATTTGCCGAGGATCGCGAAGATGGCCTTCCTGGCTTTCGCGAGCTCGTCCTTGCTTCCGCCGTCGCCCATTCTCAGGTCGGCTACGATCACGTAGCGCGACTCGTCGCGCAAGTCCTCGGAGGGACAGCCGGCCGCTATGGCGGTCATCGACGATGCCAGCTTGGCGATGTTCGAGCCCTTCATTTCGGGAGCACCATGCCCGAGTCGCGTGAGCCCTCGATTAGGGGAATATTAGCTTTGCGTTAAATGGGGCGCTCGTGGCCTGGTTTCATGTAGTGGAGCGCAAGGCGGGCGTGAAGACGGCGAACGCCGGCCCCAGGGACTTGGCGGCGATGCTCCTCCCGTCGCACTCCTCATTCGGCCCCTCCAGCACGCGATAGGCGATATGCGACCGGGACAGCTTGGCCTCCTTCTTGAGGGAGGCGAAGATGTCCGAGAGGGATTCGGCATCGAGGCTGAATCCTTCCGCGGAGAGGACGACCGCGGCGCTGACCCCTATCAGGGGCATCTCCCTCTCGATGCCCGAGCGGTCGCGCCCGAGTATCCATCCTCGATTCCTGTCCTCCGGCGTGTAGAACGAGGCGGCCTCGCGCCTGAATCGCTCCGAGGCCTCGTTCACCGGGCCCAGGGCCAGGCCTATCGACTCGGCATAATCGAAGGCGAAGAAATCGTCGCCGCCCAAATGGCCGACGAAGGAGGCGGACCGGCCGAAGACGGACCTGAGTATGTCCGCGAAAAGCTGGATGACCCGATCCCCGAGCCGGAAGCCGTAATGATCGTTGAAGGGCTTGAAGTCGTCGAAATCGAAATAGGTGAAGACCCGAGCTCGCGAAGTCTCCGCCATGCGCTGTGCTATCACCTCGGCCACGCGCAGATTGCCCGGCAGCCGCGTCAGGGGATTCTGATCGCGGGCCTCGGTCAGCTCGCGCTCGGCAACGAGCGAAAGCAGCTCGGCGGCCGGCAAGAGACCCGCGTAGCGGGAATCTCGAGTGAGGATCACTCCCCCCCAGGCGGGCATGGCGCTGAAGATCTCGAGAAGCCGCCCCAAGTCGGCGCTCGACGCGGCTATCGGGGCCTTGCGAAGGAAGGACGAGGCGCCCGGCCCGGATTCGAGGTGCTCCAGCAGCGCGATGCCGAAGGGCGAATAGACGTATTGGCGGAAATCGCGCTCGAGGTAGACGCCGATCGGCTCGTAGGAGTCGTCTATCACGGGCAGGATATCGAGGTCGGCCTCTTTCCGGAACCGAGCGAGCACTTGCAGGAATTCCTTGGAGCCGAGTATGGGCTCGACATGGCGCACGCTCGACGGCTCGACGATCCGGACTTTCGAGCTGCCCCGTCGGGCCTCGAACTTCGAGCCCGAGACGATCGGGAAGGAAGTCTCGAAAGCGCCCTGCCCGCAGGAGGGCTTCGCGACGAGGAAGCCCTGCACCATGTCGCATTCGGCCTCCAGGCAAGCGCCGAGCTCGGCTTCGGTCTCGACGCCTTCGGCTACGACCGGCACGCCCATCAAGTGGGACATCCCGACGATCTTCTCGAGGAACGCGGCTTTTCGCGGCTCTCCTCCCGAGCCGGCGATGAAATGACGGTCGATCTTCACGATATCGGGCTCGAACATCTGGAGGAGCTTCAGCCCGGCGTAGCCCGAGCCGAAGTCGTCGATGGCGATGCGAAAGCCCAATTCGCGGCAGAGGCCGATGACCTGCTCGAAGTCCGTGTCTCCTTCGAGCTCATGACGCTCCGAGATTTCCAGGACTATCCTCGCAGCGGAGAGGCCGAGGCCCTTCGCGACTGCGGCCGTGTCGCCGATTGCGTGATCGGCGGATTTGAATATCCTATTGTCCAGATTGTAGAACAACTTGGTTCCGACGGGGGCCCACGCGGCGAAATCGGCGAGGGCCTTGGCGCGCAGGCATCGGTCCAGCGCAGGCAGGACATTCTCGAGATAGGCGCAGTCGAATACGGAAGCTATGCCGAAAAAACCCGCTTCCTTCCATCCTCGGAGCAAGGCTTCGTAACCGTACGCCTTCCCATTGGAGAAAAGGACTATCGGTTGGAAGGCGAAGCGCAGATAGCCCAATACGCTTTCCCAGGTTTCGGTCATTATCGCCCAGTTATACCTCGCGAAAAGCGGATTGTTGCAAGGAATAGGTTAGGAATCGGCTTGACCGCGCGGATGCGGCAGGCGCCGGCCGCGAGGCCGCGCGCCTCAAGACCGCCTTCCTCTTCAAGGTAACGCATCCTAACCCATATTTAACACAATCCTTATCCAACCCTGATCTCGCTTCCGTATTGTCGAGGCACCGGTCTGCGGTACGGGCCCGAATCAGCTGTCCCGTGGAGGAATGGAATGAAGAGAAACACGATCGCCGCGCTCGCCGCGACGGCGGCGGCTTCCGCCCTCGGAGGGCGCATCGTCGCCCAGGGCGCGATCGGCTACATCGCCGCGAACATCAATACGGGCAAGCACAAGTTCTGGAGCTTCGAGCACGCCTACACGAAGGGCAAGCCCGGCAAGGGCAGCGTCGAGCAGGCCTTCCTCGACTACGCGGTCACGGCGGAGGTCCAGGGCACCCTGCTTCCCGCCCTCGGCTACCTGCAGGTGAGCCAGCTCTCCAAGGAAGCCCTGAAGACCCATCCCCTCCCCGGCGAGAAGTGAATCGATCAGGCGCGCCGCGAATGAATGCGACCAGCATCCCCGTCAAGCGTCCTCGTCCGAGGCGCGGTACGATCGCCGACGCCTCGGGGCGGATCGTGTTCGTCGCGAGCGCGCTGATCATCATCCTCGCCATGGCGATGGTGTACTACTTCGTCGGCTCGCAGGCCTACCAGACCTTTACGCAGAGCCACTTGAGCGCCGGGGCCTTCTTCCTCTCGCATAATTGGGACGCGGAGGAAAACTTCGGCATCCTGTACTTCATCATCGGGTCCTTCGCCCTCGTGCTCGTGAGCCTGCTCTTCGCCGTTCCGCTCTCGCTGGGAGTCGCCATCTTCCTCTCGGAAGCGGCGCCGGCCCGGATCCGATCGCCGATGCGCAAGGCGATCGAGCTGTTCCTGGGCATTCCCTCGGTCATCTTCGGCCTGATCGGGCTGATCGTGGTGGTGCCCCTTCTGCGCCGCCTCATGAACTTCCTCGCGGGGGGCATCTTCTTCAACGGCTTCGGCCTCCTGCCGGCCGCGATCGTCGTCACCTTCATGATCCTGCCGACCGTCGCGACCATCTCCTACGACGCGATGCAGGCGGTGCCCCGCGAGCTGCGGGAGGGGAGCCTGGCGATGGGAGCCACGAGGTGGCAGACGATCCGCGGGATCATCCTTCCCGCCGCCACGCCGGGCATCATGACGGGGGTGATCCTGGGCATCGCGCGGGCCCTGGGCGAGACGGTCGCGGTCGCCTTCGTCATCGGGAACTCGCAGCGGCTTCCCATCGGGCTGACGCACTTCTATCCCTACCTGTACCTCGGGCCCACGAGCGTCCTCACGACGCAGCTGCTGTTCAACTTCAAGGAGGCCACCCAAGGGTCGACGCTCTACAACGCCCTGTGGACGATCTGCTTCGTGCTGGTCGTCATCTCGGGCGTCCTGGTGGCCGTAAGCCGGTTCTTCGCGGGCAGGAGGGTGTACAAATGACGGCGACGGCCGATCGGAGCCAATCGGCCGCGAGGCAGCATCTGCGCGAGCGCCGGCGCGACGCGAGGAACACGGTCGCCCTCTGGGTCATCGCCGGCTTCGTCGTGGCGGTGCTGCTGTACATCATCGGCTACACGCTCGTGCGGGGCCTGGGGAACGTCACCTGGAAATTCCTGACGAGCGGGGACTTCGCGTCCGGCATCGCCCCGCAGCTCTTCAATACCGTCTACATCCTGATCCTCTCGATGATACCGATGCTCCTGATCGGGATCTCCGCGGCGATCTACACGGTCGAGTACGCCCGGCAGGGCGTATTGCTCAGGGTGCTGCGCTTCGCGACCGAGACGCTGACGAGCATGCCGTCGATCGTCATCGGCCTCCTGGGCTTCCTGCTGTTCGTGACCAATTTCGGGACGGGGGCGCGCTGGGAGTTCTCGCGGCTCGCCGGGGCGCTCACGCTCGCCATCCTCAACCTCCCCTGGATGATGCGGACCGCGGAGGACGCCCTGCGCGCGGTGCCCTACTCCATCCGCGAGGCGAGCTTCGCCCTGGGGGCGACGAGGCTGCAGACGGTGCTGCGGTCGGTGCTGCCCGCGTCCCTGCCCGGCCTGGTCACGGGAACGCTCATCGTGTCCGGCCGCGTCATCGGGGAGACCGCGGCGCTCATCTACACGTCGGGGGTGGCGGGGGCGTCGAGCGGCTGGTTCAACCTGAGCCTGACGCACGTTCCGGGCGACACCCTCGCCGTGCATATCTACACGCTGTTCGCGGACAATCCCACGCCCGCGGCGCAGCAGGGGCAGACGGCGACCGCCGTGGTCCTGATCGTGCTGATCCTGGGCCTGAACCTGCTGGCCCGCTTCTTCGAGCGGCGGCTCGGCCGCAGATTCTCCGGCAGCTGAAGACAAGGAGTGACGCGATGGCCGCGACAGCGCCCAAGTTCCACGTCGAGAACCTCGATCTCTGGTACGGGCAGACCCAAGCCCTGAAGCAGGTGTCCATAGCCGTGGACCCCACGGCCATCACCGCCCTCATCGGGCCCTCCGGCTGCGGCAAGTCGACCTTCCTTCGGGTCCTCGACCGGATGAACGACCTCATAGAGGGGGTGCGGATCGAGGGAACGGTCCTCTACGACGGGATGGACATCTTCGGGGCCGCCGACGTCATCGAGCTGCGAAAGCGCATCGGGATGGTCTTCCAGAAGCCCAACCCCTTTCCCATGAGCGTCTACGACAACGTCGCCTACGGGCCGCGGGTCCACGGCTTCCGCGCCCGGACTCAGGCGGAGAAGCGGCGCCTCGACGAGCTGGTGGAGCGGAGCCTGGTCAACGCGGCCCTCTTCGACGAGGTCAAGGACCGGCTCCGCAAGTCGGCCCTCGGCCTCTCGGGCGGCCAGCAGCAGCGGCTCTGCATAGCCCGCGTCCTCGCGGTCGAGCCCGACGTCCTCCTCATGGACGAGCCCACGAGCGCCCTCGACCCGATCTCCACGGCCAAGATCGAGGCCCTCCTCGACGAGCTCAAGACGCGCTATACCATCGTCATCGTCACGCACAACATGCAGCAGGCGGGGCGCGTGTCGGACAGCACGGGCTTCTTCCTGAACGGCGAGCTCGTCGAATACGCGCCGACCAAGGAGATATTCTTCAATCCCAAGGACAAGCGCACCGAGAACTACATCTCCGGCCGCTTCGGCTGAGAGGGCGCGACGAGAATCGAGGAGACCACATGCAGACGCGCATACATTTCATCGACGAGCTCTCGCGGCTCAATCACGACGTGCTGGCCATGGGCACACGGGTGGAGGAGAGCCTCCGCAAGGCTCTCGAGGCGCTCAAGGGCCAGAACGTCGACCTGGCGCAGGAGGTCAAGGCCTCCGACGAGATCGTCAACGCGCTCCAGCTGAAGATCGAGGACCAGGCGGCCGTCCTGATCGCGACGCAGCAGCCCGTGGCGCGGGACCTGCGCGAGCTCGTGACCGTGCTCAAGGTCACCGACAACCTCGAGCGCGCGGGCGACCACGCCGTCCACCTGGCCAAGGCGGCCATCCGGCTCTCGGGCGAGCCCCCCTTCCGCCAGGTCGACCGGCTCTGCAGGATGGCGGAGATCGGCTGCGAGATGATCCGAGGCGCGGTCGACGCCTACCTCAACCAGGACGCCCAGGCCGCGAGGAATGTGGCTGCCAGCGGACGACGAGGTCGACGACGAGCGCAGGAAGACGGTCCAGGAGATCCTGGAGCTGATGCACGAGAGGCCCGACCAGGTCGAGCGCGCCTCCCGAATCCTCCTTTCCGCGGGCTTCCTCGAGCGACTGGGCGACCACATGACCAACATCTGCGAGGCGGTCGTCTTCCTCGTCGAGGGACAGCCACGTGGAGCTCAACGATTGACGCGCGGATAGGGAAATGGCGAAGGCGTCGATCCTGGTCATAGAGGACGATCCCGATATCCGGGAGCTTCTTTCCTTCTCCCTGGCCAAGGAAGGCTGGGCGGTGATCATGGCGTCGGACGGGGAGGAGGGGCTCGCGGCCCTGCCCACGGCCAATCCCGACTGCGTCGTGCTGGACATCATGCTTCCGGGAATCGACGGCCTCGAGGTGCTGCGGGTCCTGAAGTCCGATCCCGCGCGCAAGAGGCTGCCGGTCATCATGACGACGGCCAAGGGCGAGGAGGCGGACATCGTGACGGGACTCGAGCTCGGGGCCGAGGACTACGTCGTCAAGCCCTACAGTCCCAAGGTCCTGGTCGCGCGCATCCGAGCCGCCCTGCGCAGGAGCGTCGATCTGCAGCGCCATCCATTCCGGGCCGAGACCCTGGTCTCGAAGGGCGAAGCATCAAGCTCGACTCGGCCCGCCACGAGGTTCGCGTCAATGAGGTGAAGGTCGATCTGTCGGCCACCGAGTTCGCCATCCTGGAGTTCCTCCTGAGAAGCCCCGGCTGGGTCTTCTCGCGGAGCCAGATCATCGACGCGGTCAAGGGGAGGGACTATCCCGTGACCGATCGCGCGGTCGACGTGCAGATCCTCTCGCTGAGGCGCAAGCTCGGCGACTACGGAAACGAGATCGAGACCGTGCGGGGCGTGGGCTACCGCATTCGGGATTGACGCTGAACGATATTTTAATATTTCAGCGAGAACTTCTAATAAAAACCGAATGGAACATTAATTCGTCGCTGCCATTATAGGCGCGAATCGCAATGTCCACAGAACCCAGTCTAGGAGGAACACATGAAGCTTTTCCGCTCGCGCGGGCTCGCGACGCCGCGGCGCCCATTATCGCAAAGGAGAAAAGGAGACAACATGAGAAAGGCCCTAGTATTATCGATGCTCGTCGCGACGGCGGGCCTCGCCTTCGCGCAAACCGCGGCCCCCGCCCCCGCCCCGCAGAACCAGCTCGACCTGGGCGCGGGCTACTACGGCACGGACCCCACCGGGGTCTATGCCAATTTCGAGCCTGCCAGCTACGGCCAGAGCGGCAAGTACTCGCCCTCGGCCAACTGGAACGGTAAATACACCTACACGCTCCCCTTGGACAGCTCGAACACCCTGAAGTTCGCCCTGGGCGACGACGGGTGGTACGGCTTCTATAGCGGCGGCAATTCCAACCAGGGCGGCGAGTCGGGCCAGAACGTCGGCCTGATCACCCCCCTCGCCGAGTATCTCGGCTACGGCGCCGACGTCACTCTCGCGGTCCCGATGTACTACTACAACCCGGCCGACGCGGGCGGCTACAGCGAGCTGAAGTACGCTTATAAGGAATCCGGCTATCTGCCCGTCGGTCCTAAGACCAGCTCGAAGAACTACCCCCTCGACGGCGCCGACAGCTTTATCCCCACGATCAACCTCAAGGCCTTCTACAAGTACAGCTTCGACAAGACCACCTGGGTTCAGGCCGGAGTCGGCGTATTGTACGCCGTGAGCCCCTATCCCTGGCTCACCGACCTCCTGCCCAAGGTCTCGGCCGGCGCCTATGGCGCCCAGCTGGACGTTCAGTTGGATTATTACAATGCTTACAACGACAACAACGCTTACTACGACATGTATCTCGAGCCCAAGCTAACCTACGACCTGGGCTTCATGAAGCTCGTCCCCGGCCTAAAGCCCTATGTCCAGGCCCGTATCGCGCTGGCCACCACCAACCCGGCGTACACCGTCAACGGGTCGAGCCAGGCCTTCCACGACACCTACATCCAGCCCGGTCTCAATTACAGCATCTCCGTGCCCAAGGTCGGATCCTTCACCATCGACGCCGGCTGGCGCTTCAACAAGGTCGACAACGTCGGCAGCGTCAGCGGAACCACGATAACCGGTATCGGCTCCAATAAGAACGACGTCGCTCCCTATTCCGATCTTCGTATCGGCGTCTCGTATAGCTACAAGTTCTAGGCTCATCGCCCGTCGGCGGCTTCGTCCGGGAAAGAGTCCGGAAAAGCCGCCGGTACGCGGCGGCCTTTTTTCTCGAGGCATCGAGTCCGGTCTATCGGTTCGGCCTTGGGATCGAGCGGAGTCGGCGGAAACGCCGGCTTTTTTATACGGTCACGCTCATGGTTACGACGGTCTCGTCCTTGCGCTCGTCGAGGATGACGCTCGAGGAAAAGATGACCGCTTCCTTCGCGCAGGCCGCGGCGAGGTTCGTATGGTAGACGAGGCCGAGCTTCGCCCCGCCGTCGTTTCCCGCCGCTATGGTGAGCAGGGCGGCGAGGTCCATGGTCCTGACCTCCTTGGATTTGCTGTTCACGAAGTCGTAGCGCGAGCCGTATCCGATGAGGCCCCGGGTCCTCGTGGATATGTCCAAGCGATTTCCTCCTCCGGAGCCCTGGCGGGGAGAAGAGAATTCGATCCTGAGGAGCATGGACTCGCCGCGGCTCGCGGCGATCTCCATGAGCTTCTCGCGAAAGCTCGGGCTCGCGAGAAGGCGCTGGAGCTCCTGCGGATGGGTCCGAACGTATCTATCCCTCTCCGCGAGATTATGGAGATAGGACTTTTCCGCCAGCTGGACGAATTCCACCAGCATGGGCGAGAGGTACCCGGCGACGCCCATGCGCCCGGCATAGGCGAGGACGATCCCCGCTACCGCGGCGAGGGGGCTCGCTCCCGCGAGGGCGAGCGCGAGGAGCGTATCCTTGTCGATCGCGCGGATCAATTGCAGGCAGCGCGCTTCGAGCTCCACTCTTTCCTCGATCGGGGGGCGGAGGACGGCCTCGGCCGCGCATGCGGAGCGGATCGCCGATCGGAGGGGATCGATCCAGTCGCCTCTCTCGAACCTGGCCGAAGTCTCGCGCCTGAGCCGCTCATCCTCCCGCATCGCCATCCTGAGCGCGGATATGGATGGCTCCAGAAATACGCGGCCCTTCAGGTCGGACCTGAAGCGGGAGACGAGGAATCCCGACAGCACGATGTCCGCCAGCCTGACGAGGGGCTCGCGCGCGGAAGCGAATTCGGGACGCGTCGCCTCGATGGCCGAAAGGTAGCCCCCGGACACGAGCCTCGAGAGCGTATCGACCCCGCACTTCCGCCATTCGAAGCCGCTTGAGCGACTCATGTCGCGGCCGTGCAAATCGCGAACGGGGATCCTATTCCGTACGCAATAGTCTACTCCCTCGGCGTTCAGGAAGTACTTTGCCTCGATATCGATCGTGTCGGACTTCGGCGTCGCCTTTACCATGGGTAGACTCCGCAGTCATTATCCCCTGCTTGTCTCGATGCGAAGGTTAGGGGACCTTTAGTATTTCGTGACCAATTTCGATAGCCTAGGCATCGGCCGTCGCGGTCAGGGGTATCCGGAAGGGCTGAGCTGCAGAACCCATATTCGCATTAATATTGTGTGTGTTTATTTTGGCTCAAGCCTATTACGCAAGCGGGTGCCTGTTCTCTGAGCGGGTTTGGCTTTCGGATCGCGGATCGAACTCTGGGTAGATAAAAAGGTCCAACAGGCTCGCGTAGCGATCAGGACTATTAACGGGATCATCCTCGGATCCATTCGTTGCGGCCAAACAGGCCAGGCTAGAATAGGCAGCACGCAAAGCGCGGCGACGACGGCAAAATACCACGAAATTGCCTTCGGGACCGGCCTACGCCAAAAGAAGAAGGCTGCGACCAGGTTGGTAGGAAGCAGCCAGACTATGCTGAGATTCCCTTTAGCCGCGGAGTGTACCGAAAAGACCGAGAGGTAAAAGACGAGGCAACCCAAGAGACCGACTATAAAAAAGAGAAAAGCATCGAAGAAACGGAAAAAGGCGCGGCGCGGCGGAATTGTTCCATCCTTCCTTAGAATGGCGAAATTGCGGATCGTGAAAAAAAGGGCGAGCACGGCACAGGGCCAAATAATATACTCTGGGTCAGCCCATTCAATGCCTCGACCGATCGCGACTGCCGGAGTGTAGAGAGGCTCTGAAGACCGCACGAGAGGCTCTTCTTTCCCATTATTGACAATCGTCGAGGCCTCGAAAACTTTCATCATGTAGAGCGGAAGGAACTGAGATTCGAATGAAGTGACCTTTTTGTCGGAAGCCATCCCGAGAACTGGGTAGAACATGAAATGATAGAATGGCCTATCGATGACGAACTCGTCGATCATTTGACGGTAGCTCTTACGAGGCGCTCGCGTATCGTGGGGATCGAAACGGAGGGCTGGCCCCAGCACCGTGAGCAGCGCATCCCGGATTCTGGTGGCGCAGTTATCCTTTATGAAGTCATAGCGATAGTATCTTTTCTCGGGCTGGGCATTATCCATAAGGAAATCGTACAAAGCATTCGCCTGGGATGCATTGAGATTCAGGACCTGCTCGTACCAGATTCGATTCTCGGTCCTTTTATCGAAGGCAAAATCCTCGCTAAACGGATAATAGTCCAAGTAGTAGTCTAGGTAGCCTTTCACGAATTTCGGAACGAACAGCGGGTCCTCAAGGTCAAAGGTACCATAATTAAAAACAACGTCGATATTTCTCCTGGAATCCCTTACCCGTAAGGCCGAATGACCGAAAGCCAAATAGATTTCATTTCCGGGCCATAAAGTAAGGAGAGAGACAGTCGCGTCGTCAGAAAGCGCCGTGACGCTTTCCGCCGGAGCCCACGTCGCCACGAACGCAAGCATAGATAGGCCGAGCGCCAGCGTTCGCAGTATTGTGCGTGGATTCATTCGTGCCCTCGCGTTTTCCGTCGATGGAAGTGGATCATGGCTTATTTCGGGGGGATATCCAAGAGCATCCCGCCGCTAATGAATTAACCATCGACGGTTCATCGAGTTTCCGAAACGACTGGTTGCAGGTGCGGAAAAATCGATATTGCCTATCATTGTTTCTTCTCTATCGTTCCCGCCATTAAAATATAAAGCCAAGATGGAGACCGCATTTGACCGAACCTGGTATCCTGAAAAGAATGGGGCTTGCGACAGTTGAAAAGGGAGTTAGGACCACTGATAACGGAGCCTGGGACCACTGAATCTTGGCCAATAGCTAGCTAGATACAGGGCATATCTGGCTTGATATCAAGGTTTTGTAGCTAGATATCACCCTTATGTAGCTAGATACGAATCGAAACTGGCGAGATAATTTATTAAAATCAGTCTTCCTAAAAGCCGGGGAAGAGCGAAAACACCCACCTTGACCAGCGGACGAGACCCTCGTTCCGGTAGTTTAATCATTGCCGCACCAGCGGAACTCCCCACCTTAAAACATACGACGTACAACAACGAGCATCCTTTCCTGCTGCTTCCGCATTTTAAAAAGAGCCCTCCTATTGTGAGCGAAAACCGAGGATACAGATTGACATCCCGCGGCGGCGGCAATAATCTGAATCCCGCCCCATTTATCGATACCAAAACACGAGGAGCTCGCCGTCATGGTCGTCTCCATCGCTCGCCATTCCGAAGGATTCCTCGCCGTCCGCTTTCCCTTCGACCGAGAGGTCGTCGACGCGATGAGTACAGTACCCGGCCGAAGATGGTCAGCCGGCGACCAAGCCTGGCTTATACCGAAAGGTAGGGTCGAGGGAGACAGGCTGCTCGATGCCCTCTATAACACGGGCATGTTCAGCCTTTCCGATTCACGCGACGCCAAACCTGCCGTTTTTTTCGACGAGACTCTGCAAACCCTCGGCCGAGCCCTCGAATCCCGACATTACAGTCCCCGAACGATTCAGGTGTACGCCCAATGGGTCAGGCGCTTCCTCGACCGGCATAAGGGCCGAGCACTCGCTTCCCTCGGCGAAAAAGATATCAACGCCCTCCTCTTCCTTATTCAGGCAGATTTTGGGAACCCCGGTCGGAGAGCTGGGCGAGGTCATCCGCGCCAAGAAGCCGATACGCCTTCCCGTGGTCATGAGCCGGGACGAGGTCAGGGCCGTCCTATCCAAGCTCGACGGGGACAAATGGCTCGCCGCAGCGCCGATGTACGGCACGGGCATACGCCTCATGGAGTGCTTGATGCTTATGGTTCAGGATATCGACTTCGGGAGGAGCGCGATCCTGGTGCGAAACGGCAAAGGCGCTAAAGACCGCATCACTATGCTCCCCGAGACCTTGAAAGGAAAGCTTCGGGAGCATCTCGCCCGCGTCAAAACCGTCCATGAAGCCGACCTTTCGGAAGGCTGGGGGGGGCCGTGTCGATGCCCGATGCCGTGGATCGCAAATATACCAAGGGAGCGACCGAGTGGCCATGGCAGTACGTCTTCCCGCAGGAACGACGCTGGAAAAACGCCGAGACCGGCCGACAAGGCCGCAATGTTTTATGTCAAGCAAAATTCCCGGAATTCGCCATTTGTACTTCCCGGAAAACGCCACGGGAAATTCCCGGCTTTCACCATCGGGTTTTCTCCCGGTGATCACCCGTCTGGCGGCGTCGGCCTCCTTCCCAACGCCGCCATTTCGCCACCGCCACGTCTCATTTTCCCTGACGTGGCGGGCGGCTCATAATATTCCCGTCAAAAGTCCTGCGAATCTGTTTCCCTCTCCCGGTTGTAGTTCATGACGTATTTCCTTACCTGCTCATGCAAGTCCTGCTCGGAATACTCATAGGGAAGGGGTTCAGTTTCGAATTCTCGGAGTAACCGGTCCTCAAGCTCACGGTTGATGTCCATCCGTCCGGGGAAGCGGAGCCTCTCTATCATAATTCTTGTCAGTGTCATCAGCTTTCCTTTCGCGTAAACGCTTTAGGTTGCGTTCCGTGCCGCATCAGGGCGTGCGTCATGCGATAGCTCTTGGCCTCGAACATGATCAGGTGCCCATGGTGGACGAGCCGGTCGATCATTGCTGCCGCCATCTGCTCGTCGGTGAATATGCCGCCCCACTTGGAGAACTCGAGGTTGGTCGTCAGGATCAGGCTCTTGCTCTCGTAGCTGTCGGCGATGATCCGAAACAGAAGCTGCGATCCCTCTCGGTCCACGGGTACATAGCCCCATTCATCCAGGATCAGGAGATCAAGCTGCTTGAGATC
>CAVZVX010000124.1:0-3372 GCA_963778775.1 uncultured Spirochaetota bacterium
CTCTCCCGTGGCCTGTCTGGACGTCGCCTTCTCCTGGAATTCGCTGCAATGGCCCCTCGTAGTGGTTCAGACGCCGAGGTGGCGACCCATCTCGGTAGGTCTCGCTCGGCTCATCTCCGAGGCGGGACCGCAGATCCAGCTCCGCATGGCGGGTGCCTTGATCTCGCTCCTGCCTATCGTGCTAGTCTATATTGTCGCCCAGGGCCAGATCATCGAATCGATCAGCAATGCGGGCATCAAGGAATGATTCGAGGCCCGAAACGGGAGGAAGGATGAGCGGATCCGCCTTGAAATCCCTGGCATTTTCCTGCTTCGCGTCGATCGTCGCCCTCGCTGCCCTCGGAGCCCAGGACTTCGATGGGCTCGTCCTGAAGGGTACGGTCGTCACCTATTGGTACCAGCACAACCAGGGTCGGGAAGAGGCCCTTAAGAAGATGCTCGCCCGCTTCAACGCGACGAACCGATGGGGCATCACGGTCAAAGGCGAGTACGCGGGCGGCTATAGCGACATCGCCAACAAGATGACGGCTGCCATTTCCGGAGGATCGACTCCCGACCTCGTCGTCGCCTATCAGAACAACGCGGCCACCTACGAGCTGAGCGACGCCCTGGTCGACCTAAGTCCCTACGTCGCCGACGCGACCTTCGGCTTCTCCAAGGCCGAGCTTGCCGATTTCTTTCCGGGTTTCCTCGCCCAGGACGTCAACCCGCAGTTCGGGGGCAAGCGCCTGGGATGGCCGCCCAACAGGTCCATCGAAGTCCTCTACTACAACGCCGACTGGCTTAAAGCCCTCGGGATCGCCGCAGCTCCGAGGACCTGGGACGAGTTCTACGCCGACGCGAAAAAGGCCACCGACTCCGACAAAGGTACCTTTGGCTACGAAATCAGCCTCGACGCCTCCAACGTCTTCGCGCAGGCCATCAGTCGGGGAGGCGATTTTCAGGCGCCCGGAGGGGCCGGCTATAGCCTGGACAACCCTCAGATAAAGGCCTCCTTCGAACTGATGGGCAGGATGTTCCGGGAAGGCTCGGCGAAGAAGATCGCCGAGCGTTACGGCGATGAAACCGATTTCGCCAACAGGAAGGTCCTCTTTACCATGGGGGCGACCTCCGGCATCCCTTTTTATGGCCTGGCGGTCGAGAAGGGTGCGGGAGGAGCCTTCGCCTGGAACGTCGCCCCGCTTCCCCACTCTACGGAGAGGGCCGTCCTCGACGTCTATGGAGCGTCGGTCAGTATCGTGAAGTCCACGCCCGAAAGACAGCTCGCGGCCTGGCTCTTCCTGCGATGGATGAGCGAACCGGAGCAGCAGGCCGAATGGGTCAGGGCCTCCAATTATTTCCCCGTGCGGAGGTCCACCGCCGGCCATCTGGGGGACTACCTCGCCGGGAACCCCCAGTTCGCGGCCGCGTGGAAGGCTCTCCAGACCAGCGATCAGAAGACGGAGCCTTCCTACCTGGGATACGAGCAGGTCCGAGACGCCATCAGCGCGTCGTACAACGCCGTCCTCGACGGGGCCGATATCGACTCGACGCTCGCGGCCCTCGACGCGAGAGCGAACAGGATATACCGGCAATCCAAGCCTTGAGACGCGGTCTCCGTCAGCTTCGGCCGGGCGGGACAAATCCATCGTCTTGCTTAATGGGCCCGGAAATTTACTAAACCGTATTTCCGACTTCCTTTCTATGGTATATAATGAACAGTGTAAACCTACTCTATTCCCAGCATAAGTGAGGCCGCTTAAGGTGAACTCCAACCCCTTGAATTCCCCCATCCTTCTCGAACTCATGGACTGCGCAGACGATTTCATTTTCATATTGGATCCCAAGCTTCAAATAGTGATGGTCAATCGCTGCGTCGCGGCCTTCTTCGGCTACCGGGAGAGCGAGCTGAACGCGAAGAACCTCGTCGAGCTCGTGGATACGAGCGACCGAAGACGGATCGAGAGGCTGATCCAAGGAGCGAAGGAGAGGAGGGGCGGCGAAATCGTCTTTCGGACGCGATCGCAGGGGAAGGTACGGATCCGTTTCAGCATAAGTCCGCTCGCGGACTCGGGGGGAGCGCCGCAAGGCTACCTGATGGTCGGCGGATTGGCGGGAAAGGAAGTATCTTCTTCGATTTCCGACCCCTCGGAGGATCTCGGCAAAAAAATCCTCAAAGGCATAGCGGACCCCGCATTCATCGTCGCCTATCCGTCTCATACGATATACGACTGCAACGAGGCCGCCTTGACCGTCTTCGGATACCGGAGGGACGAGTTCAGCGGTCGGCTCCTTCTCGGCTATCTGATCGGCGCCAAAGAACGCGATAAAGACGAGGCCCTGAGCATGCGAATCGACGATGCCTACGCAAAGATAGGTTTCTTTTATGAACGATTGTCCTTCACGCGTAAAAATGGCTTTCCCCTGCCTTGCGACAGCCTCGGCTTTCCCCTGTCCAAGGCAGACGGTTCTATGGACCGGAGAATCATCATTTTTTTCGACCGTTCTCACGAGGAGCAGCGCGACGCGGCCTTGGCTGACCTGGTCGAAGGCATCCAGCGATTGGCCTCCGAACTGGCCGCCCTCGCCTCGAAGCCCTCGAATAGCCAGAAGGCGAAGCGGCTTTCGGAGCTGGGCTTCACGTCCAGGCAGATCGATATAACCCGCCTCGTCGTCCAGGGATCTTCGTCGAAGGAGATCGGCTACCGGCTCGGCATTACCGAATCCACGGTAAAGAATCACCTCGCGGCGATATTCCGGAAGCTGAACGCCGCTTCGCGCATAGATTTCATGCGCATACTGGCCGAACAGCGAATCAATATTTCCTAGCCTGGAAATCCAGGCTAGAGCGGTCTTTGTCCGGGCAAGCCTACTAGTCCTTTAGCCTTAGGGGCCTAGACCAACGGATATCTTGTATCCCTCCCGAGATAAAGTATGGTCAGAAGACGAAAATGGCTCAGGCGGAACGGAAAACCATCCTTCTCGTGGAAGACGAGTTCATAATCTCGCTCGCCGAATCGGAGGCGATCAAGCGCTTCGGCTACGATGTCATCGTCGCCAACTCCGGCGAAGAAGCGATACGGTTCGCATCGCCCCAGCGCAAGGTCGATTTGATCCTGATGGATATAGACCTCGGCGGCGGCATCGACGGGTCCGAGGCGGCTCGCCGTATACTCGGAGAGCGAAAGGTTCCGATCGTGTTTCTTACCTCGAACACAGGGAAAGAGCATGTGGAGAGCGTAAAGAGAATCACCCGCTATGGGTATGTGATAAAGAGCTCCAACGATTTTGTCCTGCAATCCTCGATCGAGATGGCCCTCGCTCTGTTCGAGGCCAATCAGAGGGCGCAAAAGATCATCGAGAGCTTGGTGGATTATATATACACAGTATATT
>CAVZVX010000125.1:0-55710 GCA_963778775.1 uncultured Spirochaetota bacterium
AATATTAGTCGCCTTTCCCTCGTCAAAAGCGCTGTCGCTGGTCAATTCGTATACCCAGAGACTTCCGAGTTGGGCCCCTTTTTCCCGGGCGCTCATCCGCGCTACGAGGTCCCGAACTCGCTCCTCTGTTGGTAGCGATGCGTCTTTATAGCCCATTGATGTTACTCCTCCTTCTTGCTGGCGCGGCGGAACAGCGAAAACGAGAACGGTCCCAATTCATGGCCCCCGACCAAAGGCACCCAACCCTTTTCAAGCTCGCAAACGCGAGCTTCGCTCTCGTGGTTGAGCGCGAAGAGGAACTCTTCCTCGGGAGTCGACCGGCGCGCGAGCTCTATGCCGCCTTCCGTGTCGCCCAGCGAGGCTACGCCGGCATGACTACTCCAAAGGGCCGTCATCTCGCGCATCAGGCTCTCGTCGGGGAAAGTGGCCACATACCAGGCGAACCCGGTACCATAGCGGTTCATGGTGAGGGCGCTCTCGCCCGGGTGCTCGAGGCCGCTGGCGGGCAGCAGCGGAACCGCTTCCTTCGCCGTGACGACATCCCACCAGAGCCTTCCGCGGCCCCCGACTCCGTTCGACTGGACCTCGACCTCTGCGCCGCGGAGGCAATCGTAATCCAGAATCTCGATCCCCAGCAGCTCGGCATAGGGGCCAGGCAGAACCGTCTCCACCTGACAGACGTTATCGTGGGTCTTGACGCCGGACCTCGGCGATAGCACCAGGTGGCCTCCAGCCGCGACAAAAGCCTTCAGCCGAGCCGCGACGCCAGGAAGGTCGAGGAACATGATGGGCGCGATGATCAGCTTGAACGCCTGGAAATCCGCGGTCGCGGGAATATAGGCGACGGGGATATTGCGCTCGTGGAACGCGCGGTAATAATCCAAGGATGTCTTCAGGTAATCCAACTCAGGGTGGTGGGGCTGGATTTCGATGGCCCAGTTCTGCTCGTAGGAATGGAGGATCGCGACTTCGGCTCGGCCCAGCGAGCCTTCGAAGCGCGGCATCACGGGCTTCAGGGCGGCGACGAGCGAAGCGAGCTCTTGGTATCTCCTGCCCGGTTTTCCGTCGTGCGGCAGTATGCCATGCCAGTACTGCTCGGTGCCGATTGTGCACGTGCGCCACCGGAAGAAGACGACCGTATCGGCGCCATGCGCGATCGACTGCGCCGCCCAGAGCGCAAGCTGCCCCGGCTTCGGGGTTCTGGCCAGGATCTGCCATCCGGTCGGGCCGGCTTGCTGCTCCATCACCCAGAATGGCTTCCCCTTCAGGCTTGCGACGAGGTCGAGCGTCGCGGCGAGTTCCGCGGGACTCCTTCCGGGCGGCGTCTCCCAAAATCCGGTGGGATACTGGTCGTGGCTGGCGAAATCGAACTGCGCAGCCAAGTCGAAGTAGTCGACCAGATCGAAGAAGCCCATGAAGTTGTGGGTGATGAGCTGGCTTGGGCTCCGAGGTCGAATGATGTCTACTTGCCGCCTGGCGAAATCCACGACCAGGTCGGAACGGAACCGCCGCCAATCCAGGAGCATCGACGGATTGTGGGCGTTCGGGGTGACTTTTGGCGTCGGTATCTGCTCGAAGCTATCGTAGGTCTGGCTCCAAAATACCGTTCCCCAGGCTTCGTTGAGCCGCTGGACGCTTCCGTAGCGCCGCTCGAGCCAGGATTGGAAGCCGCGGCGGCAGTGCTCGCAGTGGCAGAGGTCCTCGTGGCTGTTTCCGAGCTCGTTGTCCACCTGCCAGCCTACTACCCGGAGATCCGGGCCGAAGCGCTCGGCCATGGCCTGCACGATGCGAAAGACATGCTCGCGATAAACCGGATTGGATTGACAATCGTGGTGCCGACCCCCGAATCCCCTGACGGTAAGCGTCGAATCGACCGGCAGAATATCCGGATGCGCCGCTACCAGCCAGGCGGGTGGCGCAGCCGAGGGCGTTCCGAGAATCGCTTTCAAGCCGTGCCGCGACAGCGTGCCGAGGGCCCTGTCGAGCCAATCGAACTCGTAACGGCCCTCGGCCGGCTCCATCTTGTGCCAGGAAAACTCGGCGAGCCTGACGATCTCAAGGCCCATCTCTTCCATCAACCGTGCGTCCATGTCCCACCGCGCTTCCGGCCAGTGCTCGGGATAGTAATCAACTCCGAAACAGAAAGCCATCTGTTCGTTCCTCTTTCAGCGCTAGCCGCGCTTGCGGTATTCGTGGACGGAGATGCCCAGGACTCTTTAAAGCAATAGCTGAAATAATACGGATCTTTGATGCCGACCTTCTCGGCGACTCGATAGGCCTTCAAATCGGTTTCATCCATCATCCTGGCGGCCGAGTCGATCCTCAGCTTCAGCAGGTAATCCGTGAAGCTCTGCCCCGACTCCTGCTTAAAAACACGGCTCAGGTAGCTCGCGTTGTACCCGAATTTATGCGATACGGACGAAAGGCTCAGGTTCGGGTCACGGAACCCGCCGTCGACGTACTCCCTGACCTTGTCGATCATCCGCTCCTTTTTCGCCGTTCTCGTGCTGCGGATCAGCTCGGAAGCTTCACCCGCCAGCTCGAGCAGGATGGATTGAAGCTCAAGCACCGAGGCCGATTGGAAGACGCGGCCGAATATGGGAATGCCGCTCCACTCCTGTTTCAGATGGGTCAGCCCGATCGAGGATAGGGCGCCGGTCAGCATGGTGATGAGATGCGCCGCGACGGCTTGTGCCCGCTCGATGGTCGCCCCGCGCGAAAGAGAGAGCTCGGCGAACAGGCGCTCGATCGCCTGAGCCACCTGTTCCCGAGCTCCTGCCTTGGTGAAGAAGACTATCTCCTCCAGCGCCACGGCGGGGAGCTCCCAGGTTCCATCGGCGAATAGAATGTCCTCGTCGTAGGAAGCCATGTGCCCGCCTCCGAGCATCTTCCCGTAGCGCAGGGCCTCCAGGGCTTGCCGGTAGCAGGCGCTGACTCCGCTCAAAGCGGAGAGCTCGCCGCCCAAGCCCCCAGCCACCTCGATCCCGAGCTTGTCGTAGACCGACTTGATGCATCTGTCGCCGACCAGAGACAGCTCCGTTTCGGGACTTTGGCTTAGCAGTACGAGGCGCCCGCAATGGTCGCGGAAAAGGGTGATCGCGGGATTGCCCGAGAGGAAGGCTTTCAGGAAGAGGTAGCATTTCATGCCGAGAAGGAGGCGGTCTTCCTCCCCGCCCTGGTCGCCTGACTGGGCCTCGAGGACCGCCAGACCGGTAAACCCCGTCCCCGCGCCGAAGAAGTATCGGTATTTCGGCTCGATCCGGCCGCTTTCGGCAGGCCCTGCGACGAGTTCGTTCAGGAATTGCTCCCGAAGGTACTCGGCGCTCTCGGCCAGCTGCTCCTTCATGCGCCGGTATTCGTTCCAATGCGCGGCCTCCTCGAGGATGCGACCTTTGAGGTCCCGGGCGAGCTTGGCCACCGTCTCCGGCTGCAAGGGCTTCAGGAGGAAATCGTAGACCCCGAGCTTGACGCTGCGCTTGGCGTATTCGAATTCTTGGTGGGCGGTTATTATCACTATCTTGGTGAGCGGATATCGTTCGTTGACGCGCCGCGACAATTCGAGGCCGTCCATATAGGGCATGGAGATGTCGACGAAGACCACGTCCGGCTTCGCCGTCTCCATCAGGTCGAGCGCCTCGAAGCCGTCCGCCGCCTCGCCGACGAATTCGTAGCCGATGGAAAACCAATCGACGAGTAGGGGCAAGAGCCTCCTCGCGTGCTCTTCGTCGTCGATAACGATCGCCTTGATGGGAGCAGTTTCCATGAAGGACGTAGTGTCCATCACGCGCGCAGCTTCGGGAACAGCAGCGTCACGACGGTCCCCTCGCCTGGCCAGCTGAGTATCGTATGCTCGAATCCGTCCCCGAAGTACAGCTTGAGCCTTTTAATGGTGCCTCGCAGGCCGAAGCTGTTGGAATTCTCCTCAAGGCTGTCTAGACCGATCGTCCTCATCTTCGCCTCCTCCATCCCTATACCGTTGTCCTCGACGATAAGGCGGATACGCTCCCCCGATTGTTCGGCGGTTATCTTCACCGCGCCTGGCTGTGCCGTCGGGATAATCCCGTGACAGACCGCGTTCTCGACGAGCGGCTGTAGAGTCAGCTTCGGTATCAGGCATTCATCGAGGCTCCCGTCCACCTGGTACGAAACGGCGAACGCGTCCGGGTATCTCATGGTCTCGATCGTCAGGTAATGTCGAGTCACCTCGAGTTCCTGCGCCAGAGTAATGACTTCGCCGCCTTTGCTCAGGCTCTGCCTGTAATAACTCGCCAGCGCAGTGATGAGCTGGTAGGACTTCTCGCGCTCGCCGGTCAGGGATAGGTACCCGGCGGATTCCAGGGAGTTGTAGAGGAAGTGAGGCTTGATCTGCTCGTGGAGTATGTCGAGCTCGAGCCGCCGCCTGTCCCGCTGCGCCTCTTTATCCTGGGCGATCGACCGCTCGATCGTCATGATCATGCTGTTGTACCGGTCCTGCAATTGGAATATCTCCTCGGATCGTCCGGAGAGGATCGACGGGGAAAAATCTCCGCCCTCGGCCCGCCGCATCGCTCCCAGCAGATCGACCAGGGGCCGGGTTATATTTCTGGAAATTCCGATGGACCCGAAGAAGATCATGGTCAGGCCGAAGAGCGCGATCGGGAGCAGCACGCGGTTGATCGGCTCGTACGGATTCGACCAGAAGCTCGCGGGGAACGCAATGTCGAACTCCCATCCCGTAGATTCGCTCGATACGAACAGGTGTTCCCTTCCCGAGACAGCCTTGGTGAACGTTCCCCCCTTCTTGGTCCTGAAATCCGCGGTCGCCGCGTACGTGGCCAGGGACTTGTCCGTGAACGGTATCAGCGTCTCTCCCAGCCTCGAAACCATCAGCTCGACCTGGTTCCCGTCTATCGCGCCTTCGAAACTTTTCCGTACTCCGCCCATCGGAATGTTGATCATCAAGATACCGATCGGCTTGTAAGTATAGAGGTCGTCGATCATCCTGATGAGCGATAGATACTCTTCGTCGCCCGGCCTGGTCTTCAGGACGCCTCCCGAGTTCTTCACCCATACCTGGGCGCCTTTCTTGTCGATGACCTCCTGGTACCACGGCGCTTCCCGGATGCCCGGCCCCTTCATCCCAAGAAGGAAATTGTCCCAGGAGAAATAGAGCACGTCATCCCGGAAGATGTAGATGGAGGAGATGGTCTGCTCGGCAAGGAGTACCTCATTGACCACGTTCTGGAACGCGCGGTTGGAGGTCGGGGTGCCCTGCCTGTTCGGATCGGTTTTCAGGTAATCCTGGACCGCGGAGCTCGCGATGATCCTCTGCGAGTACCTGTTCGCGTTCTCCAGGAGCAATAGTACGCTATTCTTTATGGCGTAGAGGTTCTGCCGCGCGAGGTCTTCGATCTTCCGCTGGGCGAGCGCACGGTTCACGCGTTGAAAGAGCATGCCGCTGACCAGGATCGACGCCAACAGCAATACGCCGTAATAAAGCGTGATCTGCGTCCTGACCTTCACGGACCCTCCCGCAGATGGATGTTCATGAGTCCATGGTACAACCGAGAGGAGCCCACGGCTATCCTTTCACCGCCCCGCTTATCATGCTCTTCTGCACCTGGTCGCTGAAGAGGATGTAGAGGGCGATGGGCGGGATCGTCGCGAGCGTCAGCCCGGCGAAGATCGCGCCGTATTCGGAGAAATGCACTCCGCGAAGGGAATTGATGGCCACGGTGATGGTCAAGAGGCGCGACTTGTTCACCATCGTGTTGGCGAACATGAGCTCGTTCCAGGTCGCCAGGAAAGTGAATACCGCCGTCGTCACCAACGCGGGCTTCATGAGAGGCATGATGATTTTGAGGAAGACCGAGTATATGCTGCAGCCATCGATAACCCCTGCCTCTTCGAGCTCGCGGGGAATCGCCCCGAAAAAACCAGTCATGATGAAGAGGGTGCCCGGCAGCGCGTTCGCGGTATAGGGGATGATGAGCGCCCAGTACGTATTGAGAAGCTTCGTCGTTTTGAGCATGAGGAACACGGGCAGCAAAGTCGCGTGCACGGGTATCATCAGCCCCGTCATGAACAGGCCCAGGACGAGCTTGCTGCCTTTCCATTTCATCCGCGTAATGGCGTAGGAGGCCATGGCGGCCAGGATCCCCGAGAACACGACGGTCGCCACGGAATAGATCGCGCTGTTGAGGAAATTGGCGCCCAAGCTGGTCGCGGTCATAATGTAGCGGTAATTGGCCCATCTCCAGAGCTCGGGCAATCCCACGACATTCCCGCCGGTTATTTCGACGTTGTCCTTGAACGAGCTCAAGACGAGCCAGACGAGGGGATACAGCTGGACGACGGCGAACACGAAGAGGAGCGCCTGCAGAAGCGTAGCGGCCGCCCCCCGGCGGGCTCCCAAGGCTTTTGGCTTCATCATGACTCCTTGCTCGCTTCGTCCCGCAGCGTCTTCTGCAGCACCATATAGAAGACCAGGCATTCGGCGACCAGGAAGACGGCCATGGCGCTGCCGTGCCCATACAGCCGCCGAGCGAATATCGTGTTGTACATGAGCGTGCTCGGAACGTCGGTGAGCGGCGCGGGGGCGCCTCCGGTCATCACGTACACGAGATCGAAGAACTTGAGCGATCCGATTATGGCGAAGGTCAGGCACACCCTGAGCATCGGCTTTATGAGCGGAATGGTGATCGAGAACGCCATTCGCGCCGGTGAGGCGCCATCGATGATCGCCGCCTCGAAGAGCTCCTCGGGGATTCCCTTTATCGCGGCATATATCAACAGCATGTGATAGCCGATGTATTGCCACACGACGGGGAGGACGAGGCTCATGAGGCCCGTCCTCTCGTCGGTGAGCCAGTCGCGCTTCATGCCGGCCAGGCCGACTTTGTCCAGCAAGACGTTCAGGACGCCGAAGTCGGGATTGTATATCTTCAGGAACATGACACCGATGGATGCGGAACTGATGACGACGGGGATGAAGTAGATCGTCCTGAATACCCTCTCTCCCTTGACCCCGTGGGCCAGGACCAAGGCGAGCAGCAAGGCCATGGGCAATTGCAGGACCACCATCATGGCCGCCATGACCAGGGAATTGACGATGGACCCGTCGAACTTCATCCCGTTGGCATCGGTGATGAACAGCTCTTTGTAGTTGGAGAGACCGATGAATTTGGCCGCCCCTATGCCGTCCCACTTGAGCATGCTGTAGTAGACGGACTGGATGATCGGGATGAAACAGACGAGAACGAATAGTATCAAGGCCGGCAGCACGAAGAGGGCAATGGCCTTCTTGTCTCCGAATACGTTGCGCATTGCCCTCTCCTGCCTCGTACCTATTTGCTCGCGGTGATCTTGGTCTGAAGTTCCTTGCAATACTGCTCGGGCGTGGATTTACCGGCCATGAACGGCATGAGGGAGCCGAACATCAGTTCCGTATCGTTGCCGGTCAGCATCTGGTCCCACCAGTAGGAGAAGCCGGTCGCCTTGGATGACAGCTTGCCGATCTCCAGGGCCAGGGGATTGATCTTGGACACGTCCCCCGGATCGCCAAGCCAGGCGCTCGAGCCGGAACCGGAGATGAAGGCTTCCTTCGCCATCGTCTCGACGAAGTACTTGTAGACCGTCCAAGCAAGCTCCTTGTTCTGGGTATTGGCGTTGAGGAAGAAGGTCTCGCCGCAACCGCCATGCCACTCGTCGACGTCCCCTTTCCCGCCCTTGATCGTCGGGAACTTGATCGGGACGACCTTGCCTTTCACGAGGGAGTTGTCGGCCTCGATCTGGCCATTGACCCAGGCGCCCATGAAAAGCATGCCGGCTTTGCCCGTGAGGAACAGATTGACGGCGTCGTCGTAGGTCGTGCCCAAGTAGTTGGGGCCAAATGCCCCCGCCTTCACCAGGTCCTGGAGCTTCGTGGCCGCGGCGACGAACTCGGGATTGTCGAAGCTTCCGGTCTTGTTCAGCGCCGCGTTCATGGAGGCGACGCCGCCCATGCGGATGTCGAGGATCGCGCTCATGAACATCGCCGGCCATCGGTCCTTGGCGCCGAGTGCGATCGGGATGATCCCCTTCGCCTTCAACGCGGCGATGGATGCCGTGAGCTCTTCCCAAGTCGCGGGTACCTTGGCGCCGGCCTTGGCGAAGAGTTCCTTGTTGACGTAGAGCTGCGCGGTGCTGATATAGATAGGCAGGCCGTAGAGCTTTCCGCCCGACTGGAAATTGCCGGTCGTGCCGGCTACGAGACGCTTCAGAGTCCCGTCGTTGGCCAGATCGTCGATCGCGAGAACGCGCCCGGCCTGGATAAGCGGTTGCGCGGTGCCGCCGCCCCACCAGAAGAACATGTCGGGCAACTCGTTGGCCGCGCCGGCTACGGGGATCTTCTGTTTGTACGCCTCGCCGCCGGAACCGACGTGATCGATCTCGACCTTGGGGAAGTGTGCCTTCGTCTCGGCGAGCGCCTTGTAAAAGGCGATAGAGCCGCTGTCCATCGAGTTGGGATCGGCGAACTGGGACCAGAGGGTTATGGACCCCTTTTCCGTCTGGGCGAACGCCCCGGCGACCATCAGCACCGCGATCGCGCACCAAATGGCGCCGATTCGGATTGCTCTTTTCATGAAGCCTCCTTTGCGTAGGATAATGATGGGCAGACTATATGTGCCCGGAATCATCCTGTACATGAGACCTCATTACCTTCGTTTGGAATTTTTTTACTCTTCGGCTTGGAATTCTTGTGAAGCTCAGTCGAGAGACCTGCAAGAGTCAGCTTCGTTCCCTATCCGGCAAGACGAGGATCGGTCGTCCGGGCGAGCTCGTCACCGTCCTCCTCTCGTAGATCCCGAATGTCGATCCTTGCCGCGTCCGGTCATGGGAAAACCCGTGCCGACACGGCGATGATCGCGTTCATGAGGGGACCGGGGAAGATTCCGAGCCAAAATATCCCGACGCAGGAGATGAGCAAGACCGCTTTCAGGGGGATCGGGATCGAGAGCCGCGCCGTCTGCGCGCCGGCCTCTCCGATGTACATCCGCCTGAGCACCGACAGGTAATAGAAGAGGGACACGACGCTATTCAGCGATGCCACGATCACCAGCCACAGGTATCCTTTCTCCATCGCCGACGCGAAAAGGTAGAACTTGCCGATGAAGCCGCCCAGGGGAGGGATTCCCGCGAGGGAAAGCAGGGCGAACGTAAAGGCCAGGGCGAGCACAGGCTCCCTCCGCGCGAGGCCCGAGTAGTCGTCGAGCTCATCGGAGCCCGTGGCGGCGGAGAAGGCTGCCACCGCCGCGAAGGCGGCGAGGTTCGACAGCATGTAGACGAACAGGTAGAACAATACCGCGCCGGTTCCCGTCGAGGCCGTGCCGAGGAAGCCGACGAGGAGATAGCCGGCCTGAGAGATCGTGGAATAGGCGAGCAATCTCTTCGCGCTGCGCTGCGGAATCGCGGCGAGGTTCCCCACGGTCATCGACAGCACCGCTCCCGCGATCACAACCGGTTCCCAGACCTGACGAAGATCGGCGAAGGCGTAAGTGAAAAGCCGCACGGCGAACACGAAGCCCGCCGACTTCGAGACTACGGAGATGAAGGCGGATACGGGCGTCGGCGCGCCCTGGTAGGCGTCCGGCGTCCATGCGTGCATCGGGACCATGGAGAGCTTGAAGCCGACGCCGAGCAGGACGAGGAGGGCGCCGATCGCGAGAAGAGGGTTCGTCGGGTTTCCGGCGGCCGCGGCCGCGCGGATCGCGTCGAGCGTGGTGGCGCCCGTCCCCGCGTAGATCAGGCCGAGTCCGTAGAGAAGGATCCCCGAGGACAAGGCGCCGATTACGAGATACTTTATGCCAGCCTCCAAAGAGAGATCGTCGGTCTTGGCGATCGCCGTCAGGCCGTAAAGGCTGATCGCAGAGGTCTCGAGTCCGACATACATGGTCAAGAGGTCGCGGGAGGAGACCAGCACCATCATGCCGAGAGTGGCGCCCAGGAGGAGAGCAGCGTAGGCCCCGTGGTATTTCCTCAGTATCGGGAGCCCCCGCAGGGAAAGGCCGCCCGTCAGGCCGGCGCCGAGCGCGATGAGGATCTTCGCGATCCACGATAGGCCGTCCGCCGAGTAGGAGCCGTTGAAGTAGCTTCCCTCTCCGCGGGCCGCGATGGCCATCGCCAGGACCGCGGCCATGCCGGCCACGTAAACGGCCCAGACGCCGCCCGTGCCGCGCCTGGAAAGCATGTCGGCGACGAGAATGGCGACGATGAGACACGCGACGGCGATCTCGACCGAATATGGAAGCAGGATCATGGCATTCATCCCCCGACACTGGTCATGATCGGCGCTACCGCGGACCCGATAAGGCGCAGGAAGGGAAGCGGGTAGAGACCGACCGCGAATATGAAGATCATGAGGAGGCCGAGGGCCGCGATTTCCACTCGGTTGGCGTCAGCGAAGGCGACTTCGTGCGCGAGGCGGGGAACGCCGAAAAAGACGCGCTGCACGAGGCGAAGGACATAGAAGGCCGTGACGACGATGCCGCTCGTACAGAGGATCGTCAACGCGGGGTAGACTCGGAATGCGCCGAGGAAAACGGCGAGCTCGGCGGGGAACCCGCTCAAGCCGGGAAGGCCCAGGGAGGTCAGTCCGGTAAGGATGAAGAACCCGGCCAGTATGGGTAGCCGCGCGGCCAGGCCGGCCTGCTCGCCGACCAGCCGCGTATGAGTCCGGCCGTAGATCATACCGACCAGGGCGAAGAAGAGTCCGGTCATGATCCCGTGCGAGAACATCTGGAGGACGGCGCCGCTCACGGCGGTCCCGTTCGCGGAGGCGAGGCCGAGCAAGACTATGCCCATATGGCTGACGCTCGAATATGCCACGATGTATTTCAGGTCGGTCTGCGCCGCGGCTCCGAGGGAGCCGTAGACGATGTTTACCGTCGCCAGTACGGCGACCAGCGGCAGCCAGAACCGGCCGCCGCCCGGCAGCAGAGTCATGGGAACTATGAGGCAGCCGTAGGCGCCGAGCTTCATGAGCACGCCGGCGTGAAGCATCGAGACGGCAGTGGGAGCCGAGGCGTGCCCGTCGGGCGACCAGGTGTGCAGGGGCCATAGGGCCGCCAGGATCCCGAAGCCGACGAAAAGTATCGGAAAGAATATCTTCTGGAAGGTCGCGTCGTACGTGACCTTGCCGAGTACGTCCAAGTCGAGGCTTCGCGCCCCCGAGGCGAAATAGAGCCCCAGTATGCCGGCCAGGATCAAGGCGCTCCCAGCCATGAGGTAGAGCGTAAGCTTCATGGCCGCGTACTCTTTCCTGCCCGTCCCCCATATCCCGATGAGAAGGTACATGGGGAAGACGGCCATCTCGTAGAACAGGAAGAAGAGGAAGAGGTTCCAGGACATGAATACGCCGAATACGCCCGTCGCCAGCGTGAGCAAGAGGATGAAGAACTCCTTCTGCCTGTACTCCAGCGCCCAGGACGCGAGCACCCCGGCGGTGACGATGACGCCCGCCAGGAGGAGGAGAAGGACGTTTATCCCGTTCACGCCGACGAAGTAGGATATTCCCAGGGCGGGGATCCACGGGACGCGCTCGACGAACTGAAGGCCGGCCGCGTCCCGATCGTAGCGGAAGAAGAGCCACAGCGCGATGACGAGGGTGGCCGCGGAGAACGCGAGCGCGACCACGCGGATGGCCGCGCGGAACCTGGCAGGGAGGCAGAAGAGGACGAGGACGGCGAGCAGCGGAAGGCCGTACAGGAGGCTAAGGAGGGGGAACCTCATCTGACGCCCCCGCGAGCCAGCAGGAAGACGAGCGCGGCGGCCATGGCGCAGAGCACGATCAGCGCATAGCTCTGGACCTTGCCCGTCGACGTACGCCGGATGGCCCCTCCTCCGGCTCGAGAGACGTCGCCGACGACGTTCACGATGCCGTCGACCACGTGCCTGTCGAACCAAGCGACGGCGACGGTCGCGGTGAAGAAGGCGCCCCGTATGATCAGCAGATAGAACTCGTCCACGTAGAGCCTGCGCGAGAGGGCGGTGTGCACGGGACCGAGGCGGCGAAGCGGGTCCGTCGCCGGACTGCGCCTATAGAGGAGAAAGGCCGCGAGGATGCCGGCGAGGGCGAGGCCGTTCGATTGCAGGAGCATTGAGAGGTCAATTCCGGCCTGGCGCGCCGCCAGGGGCTCCAGGAAGGCGTGGATATCTTTCGATAGCCAGGGAGAACCCGCGAAACCCAGGAAGGCCGCGAGGATGGCCAGGATCAAAAGGGGAATAGTCATGACCGGCGGCGACTCGTGCGCCCGAATGGCCTCGCGGGCCTTGCCCGTGAACGCGACGAAGAATACGCGAGACATGTAGAAGGCCGTGAGGAACACCGTCGCCATCGCCATCGCGTAGAGGCCGCCGCGGCCGCTGGCGAGCGTGGCCTGGAGAATCTCGTCCTTGCTCCAGAAGCCCGCGAAAGGGAAGATGCCCGCGATCGACAGCAGGGCCACGAGGAAGGTCGCCGCGGTGACCGGCATGCTTCGGCGCAGGGCCCCCATGCTCCATATGTCGTTAGTCCCCAAAGCGTGAATGACGCTTCCCGCTCCGAGGAAGAGCAGGGTCTTGAACGCGGCATGGGTGGCGAGATGGAAGACCCCGGCCCCGTATCCCCCGACTCCCAGGGCCAGCATCATGTACCCGAGCTGGCTTATCGTGGAGTACGCCAGCACGCGCTTGATATCGTCCTGGGCAATGGCGATGGACGCGGTGAAGAGCGCCGTGAACGCGCCGAGGGAGGCGATGACGCGCATGGCGTCGGGACTGGCCTCGAAAATGCCGTAGAGCCGGGCCACCATATAGACGCCTGCCGCCACCATGGTGGCGGAGTGGATGAGGGCGGATACCGGAGTGGGCCCTTCCATGGCGTCGGGGAGCCAGACGTGGAGCGGGAACTGGCCGCTCTTGCCGATCGCCCCGCAGAACAGGAGGAGGGCGACGAGAGTCGCGCGGCCCTGCGAGACGCTTCCGCCGCCTAGGAACTTGGTCACGACCCCGAAATCGAAGGAACCCGCTGTGATGCTGAGGAAGAGGATGCCGATCAGGAAGCCCAGGTCGCCGACACGGGTTACGACGAAAGCCTTCTTCGCCGCCCTCGCCGCCTCCGGCTTCTGGTACCAGAAGCCGATCAGGAGGTAGGAGCACAGGCCGACGAGTTCCCATGCAATGTACAGCAGGATGAAGTCGTCGGCCAGCACCAGGACGAGCATGGAGAAGGCGAAGAGAGAGAGGTAGGAGAAGAACCTTCCGAAACTCGGATCGTCGCGCATGTATCCGAGGCTATAGACCTGTACGAGGAGGCTGACTCCAGCGACGATCACCGCCATGAGGGAAGAAAGCGGATCGACGAGGATCCCGATCGAGATCGATATCTTCCCGGCGTCGAGCCAGGGGATCGCGGCCGCGACGGAAACGGGTTCGGCGACCTGTCGGCTCAGGACCCACGCGGCGCAGAGAAAGGCGAGGGCCGCGGCGGCTATTGAGACCCCTGCTCTCAGGCGCGGCCGGCGCCGGGCGAACAGCAGCGGAAGGACGAAGGCCGCGAGCGGAAGAAGGGGCGTGGCGAGCGCCGGTACGATGAGATGATCCACTCGCGCCTCCTCAGTGCTTCATGAGATCCATCTCGTCGGCGTTCACGACGAGGCGACGGCGATAGATGGCCAGGATGATGGCTAGGCCAAGGACGCTTTCCGCCGCCGCGGCGGCGATGATGAAGAGGGCGAAAAGCTGCCCCACGCCGTCGGGCCTGGGCTGCCACCTGCCGGCGGCTACGAAGGTGAGGTTTACCGCGTTGAACACCAGCTCCAGGGCCATGAGAATCCCGATGGCGTTCTTCCGCGAGATCGCCCCGAAGATGCCGAGCGCGAACAGGACGGCACCGAGAATCAGGTAATGGGTGAGCGTGATCGTCATTTCTCGTCCTCCCGATCCTTCCCCACTATGGCGATGGCCGCTATGAGAGCAGATAGCAGGAGAACGGACACCAGCTCGAAGGGGAGGACATACGCTCCCAGAAGCTGGCGCCCGATCCGCGCCGTCGCGTCGCCTGAGTCCCGCGCGGGCGCGGCCGAGCCCGACGCCGACTTCATCAGCGCGACCGCGATGAGGCAGGCGGTAAGAGCCGAAACGAGCGCGGCCGGGATGATCCATCGGCGGGAAAGGGTGACGGCGGTGCCGGTGACGGTCCGCGTGAGGTTGATTACGAAGATGGCGAGCACGACTACGGCGCCGATGTATATAAGGACCTGGATCGCGGCGAGGAAGTACGCGTCGAGGGTGACGTAGAGGGCAGCCAGGGAGAACAACGCCAACGCGAGGTAGAGAGCCGCGTGGAACACGTTTTTGACCGTCACCACGAGACCCGCGGCGAAGACCGTGAGCGCGGCCAGCGCGTAGAACAGGATCGCCTGCGCCATCCTCACTCCTCCCCGGCGGCGCGGAACTTCGCTCGCCACCACTCCGCCTTCTTCCCGATCAGCTCGCGTTTTTCCGCGACGAGGTCCATTACGAGCCCGCCCTTCTCCGTAGTGGCCAGCTCGTAGTCGTCCGACATGACGATGGCGAAGAAGGGACAGGCCTCCACGCAAAGGTTGCAGAACATGCATGAGCCCACGTTATACAGGTACTTCGCGGGCCTCGGTCTCTGCGCGCCGTCCGGCCCCGTTTCCTTCACGATCTCGATGGAGTGGTTCGGACAGGTCCTTGCGCAAATCTTGCAGGCGGTGCAGCGGTCGGCGCCCTTCTCCGGGTCGATTGGAAGAACGAGCCTGCCGCGGAATCGAAGCGGGATCGAGGCGCGCTCCTCGGGATACTGAATCGTGATAGGCTTGCGGAAAAGGTAGCGGAAGGTGATCCCCATGCCCCTGAGCAGGGACATCGCGCCCTCGAGCCACCCGATAAGGGCGACATCGTCCCTTTTCTTCATTATAGGACCTTCACGATGAATGCCGTGACCAGAAGGTTCGCCAGCGCGATGGGAAGGAGGACCTTCCACGAAAACTGCATGAGATGGTCCACGCGCAGTCGGGGAAAGGTCCACCGGACCCAGATAAGGACGAAGACCAAAAGGTAGCTCTTGAGCAGGAACCAGACTATCGGCGGCAGCAGGGGCCCGCGCCAGCCCCCCAAGAACAACGTGGCCCCGAAAGCGCCGGCGAGGAACAGATTCGTATACTCGGCGAGAAAGAAGAAGGCGAAGCGCATGGCGCTGTATTCGGTGAGGAATCCTGAAACCAGCTCCGAGTCGGATTCCGGCAGATCGAAGGGTCCCCTGTTGATCTCCGCGTTGGACGCGATGAGGAAGAGGAGGAATCCGACCGGCTGCAGGAGCGCGTAGCCGAAGGGGGGCTGCGCGCGCACGATGTCCCCCATTTTCAGCGATCCGGCCAGCATGGCGACGGAAAGCAGGGTGAGGACCGCGGGCACTTCGTAGCTCACGATCTGCGCCGCAGAACGCATCCCGCCCATGAGGGAAAACTTGTTGTTCGACGCCCACCCGCCGGCGAGGATGCCGATGACCGACAGGCTGCCAATCGCCAGGAAGTACAGCAGGCCCACGTCGAGGTCCGCCGGCGTCAGTCCCTTGCCGAAGGGCAACACGACGAAGAGCAGGAAAGTCGCGGCGAGGACGACGAAAGGCGCCGCGCGGAACACCGCCTTGTCCGCCGCGCTGGGGACGATATCCTCTTTGATGAGGAGCTTTACCGTGTCCGCGAGCGTCTGCAGCAGACCGAAGCGGCCGACCCTATTGGGGCCGTGCCTCAGCTGAAGGCGCGCAGCCACCTTACGCTCGAACCAGATGATGAACAGCGCGTTGAGCACTATGAAGAGGCCGACCGCTATGGCGGCCAGAAGCTGGAAGAGGACGTCGAGCGCCGCCAGCGGCATCCCGCGGGCGGCCCAGGACGCATGAGCAGCCGCACTCCACGTCGACAGGAGATCCCCGGTATCATAGAAAAGCGCGTACAGGAAGCGTCCCATGCACTCACCTGTCCATTTCGGGAACCACGAGATCGAGGCTGCCCATGACGGCCACCAGGTCGGCGATCTTGAATCCCTTGAGGATTTCGGGCAGCGCGCTGAGGTTCGAGAAACTCGGCTTCCGAAGCTTGATGCGATAAGGCTTGCGCGTGCCGTCGCTCACGATGTAAAAGCCGACCTCGCCTCGCGGTCCCTCTACGGACGAGTAGACCTCGCCCGGGGGCGGCTCGATCACGCGCGGTACGCGCGCGCAGTGCTCCCCATCGGTAATTCCGTCCATGGCCTGCCTCAGGATACGGAGGGACTGGCGCATCTCCTCGATGCGCACCCACGATCGGTCCCAGGTATCCCCGTTCCTTCCGACGGGTACGTCGAAGGCGAACTTCGGGTAGATCGAGTACGGCGTATCGCGCCGCAGGTCGTAGGGGGCGCCGGAAGCGCGCAGGCAGGGTCCCGTCATGCCGTAGGAGATCGCGCGCTCCCTGCCGATGACCCCGACGGCTTTCGTGCGCGCTACGAAGATCGCGTTTTCGACCAGAAGGTCGTCCAATTCGTCGATCGCCTTTCCGAACCGGTCGACGAACTTCCTCAATTTCGGGAAGAATCCCTTCGGAAGGTCGAATCGGAACCCGCCGATGCGGAAATAATTCGTCGTAAGCCTGCCGCCCGAAGCCTCCTCGATCATCGCGCCTATCTCCTCGCGGTCCCTGAACGCATACAGGAAGGGCGTGAAGGCGCCCATGTCCAAGCCGAAGGCGGCAAGCCAGAGGAGATGGCTCGCTATCCGGTTGAGTTCGGCGGCGATGACGCGGATGTACTGCACCCTCTCGGGCACTTCCAGGCCGAGCAAGCTCTCCACCCCCGTCACGTAGGCGAAGTTGTTCGCGATCGCGGAGAGGTAATCCGTCCTATCCGTGTAAGGGATAATCTGCTCGTAGTTCCGATTCTCGAGCAGCTTCTCCAGCCCTCGATGCACGTAGCCGATGTGAGGCACCACGTCTTTCACGACTTCGCCGTCCATCGCGACGACGACCCGGAGCAGGCCATGCGTGGCGGGATGCTGGGGCCCGATGTTGAGGATGAATTCGTCGGACGCGGACTGCGACGCGAGGCGAGCGATTTCCACTACTCCACCTCCGGCAGCCGGATCATGTTCGGATGAGAGAAGTCCTTGCGCAGGGGCTGGCCTTCCAGGTCATCGGGAAGGAGCAGCCTCCTCGGGTCCGGGTGACCGGCGAAATCGATTCCGAACATCTCCGCCGTTTCGCGCTCGTGCCACTCCGCCGTCCGGTAGAGGTCCGCGACACTTTCCGCCCTGGGGGCGTCCCGCGGCAAAAGGGCGCGAAGCACGACTGCGGTCCTCGATTCGTAGGAAAAAAGCCTATAGACCAGCTCGATCCGAGACTGGACCGGACGGTCGACCGCAGTCACGAAAACCATATAGTCGAAGCGTAACCGGTCGCGAAGGAACTCCAGATCCGCGCGAAGGCACTCGGGCTCGACGGTCGCGTGCGGAGCGCCGTCCGGCGGCCGGGCTATCGAGCCCGGGAAACGCGCTCGGAAGGCGTCGAGGACCTCGGCCGAGGTCATGCGGCGCCTTCCGGCCTCTTTACGCTCTGGCCCTTGATGCGTTCCTGAAGGGTCATGAGCCCGTACAGGAGCCCTTCGGGCCTGGGGGGGCACCCTGGAACGTACACGTCCACGGGCACGATCTCATCGACCCCGCGCACTATGCTGTACGAGTCGTATATATAGGGACCGCCCGAGATGGCGCAGCCGCCCATCGCGATTACGTACTTGGGATCGGGCATCTGTTCGTAGAGGGTCCGGATGATTGGCGCCATCTTTCGCACGACGGTACCGGCGACGATCATCACGTCCGACCGCCGCGGAGAGGCGGAGGGGATCTCGAAACCGAAGCGGGCCCAATCGTAAGTGGCGGCGCCGGCGGCCATCATCTCGATCGCGCAGCAGGCGAGGCCGAAGGTGAGGGTCCAGAGGGAATTGCTTCGCGCGGCGTTGATCACCCTGTCCAGCGAGGACACGAGTACCTGCCCGCCGGGCAAGCGAAGGATGAGGTTGCTCGAATCCACGCCGTTCATCAATCCCATTGGAGGGCTCCCTTCCGCCATGCATAGACGAGGGCGAGCACGAGAATGCCGATGAATACTCCCGCTTCGCCGAGGGGGAGGAAGCCCTCAATCTCGCGGAACACGACGGCCCAGGGGAAGAGGAAGCCCGATTCCACGGCGAAAACGACGTAAAGAAGCGCGAATATGTAGAACCGTATGTTGTAGCGGATCTGCGCGTCTCCCGTGGGTTCGTTGCCGCACTCGTAGCTGGCGTTCTTGACGGGGTTGGGCCGATAGGGCATCAGAGCCCGATTCAGACCGAGAATCGCTACGCCCAGTAGGAGAGCCGTCGCGAGGAACAGCAACACGGTTCCGTATCCCATTCCCATCTCCTCAGTATGCTTCTCCTTCCATGACTTCGCGCAATATTATCCTGGCGCGGAACTGTCGGTAAGCCCATATCTTGTAAAGTATGACGATCGGCACGAAGATCGCCGCGACGATGGTCATTATCGAAAGTGTATACTGACTCGAGGACGAGTTGTATATAGTCAGGCTGTAGGCCGAATCCAGGCTGGACGGGATCAAATTGGGGAAAAGGCCGACGACCCCCGTCGCCACGACCATTACGACGGTGACGCAGGATGCGGCGAAGGCGACGCCGGGCTTGTTCCCGGCGAGGAAAAACTTGGTGCCAAGCAGCGCGGCGACCGCGAGGAGGGGAACGACCAGGAATTCCGGGGCCTTCAGGAAGTTATCATACAGTTTCGTCGCGAGGGCCGTGGCTCCCAGGAAGACGACCGCGACGACGAGGAGCCCGATCCACAATTTCCCGGCCAGTGCGAGCGATCTCTTTTGAAGCTCTCCGTCGGTCTTGAGCGAAACGTACAGGCTTCCGTGGACCAGGAACATGACGACGAAAAGCAGGCCGGTTAGGAGGCCGTATGGGTTCAGGAGCCGGAGAAGGCTGCCGTGATAGCCCGTAGCGTCCATCGGCAAGCCGCTGAAGATATTCCCGAAGGCCACGCCGAAGAGAAGGGAAGGCAGGGTCCCGCCGAGGATGATGCCGACATCCCAGGTCCTCGTCCATCGCTCGCCGCTTTGCTTGCCTCTGAATTCAAGCGAGACGCCGCGGATGATGAGCGAGAAGAGGAGCAGGAGAAGGGCCGTGTAGAGGTAGCTGAACATGAGGGCATAGGTAGTGGGGAAGGCGGCGAAAGTAGCGCCTCCGGCCGTGATGAGCCAGACCTCGTTGCCGTTCCAAATCGGCCCGACGCTCTTGATGAGCACCCGCTTTTCCGCCTCGTTCTTCGGCATGACCGCGTGAAGCATTCCGGTGCCGAGGACGAAACCGTCGAGCATGAAATATACGGCCCACAAGAGGCCCCACAGGACGAACCAGATTATATTGAAAGCCATCTCATGCCTCCTGCCTGGCGAATTTCGGTTTCGCGACCGACTCCGAATCCGGGCCCGTCCTGGCGATCTTTGCCAAGAGATAGACGTCCACGAACCCGAGCAGGCCGTAGATCGCGACGAAGCCGAGGAACGAAGTCCAAACCTGCCCCGTACCGACGGATTTCGAAACCGCGTTCGTCGTCTCCAGCATCCCATAGACGATCCACGGCTGTCTTCCGATTTCGGAGACGATCCATCCGAGCTGCCCCGCGATATAGGGCAGGGGAATGGAAAAGAGCATGATCAAGAGGAATCGGCGACGCGCTTCGAGCGTCCCTCGTCTGGCGAACGCGAATCCGATGACGCAAAGGACTATCATTATGAAGCCGAGGGCGACCATGAAGCGGAAGCTCCAGAACGTCGTTTTCACGGGAGGTCGCCGATCCGGGGGAAAATCCTTGAGTCCTTTGATTTCCGCGCCGGCGTCGCGGAAGGCCAGGAAGCTCTCGAATTTCGGGATGCTCAGGGCCTCGACGGAATTGCGTTCATTCCTCGTATCGGGAATGACGAGGAAGCTGAAATCGACTCCCTTCTTCGTGTCCCATACGGCTGTCATGGCGGCGAACTTCGTCGGCTGCGTCTTCGCGACTTCGACCGCGTGGAAGTCCCCGAGGACCACGACGAGGACGCTCGCGGCCAAACCGAAGGCGGCCGCGATCCGGAAGGAACGCCTGAAGAATTCCGGCTCGTTATGCTTGAGCAGGTGGTAGGCGGAGATCCCCATGACGAAGAAGGCCGCGACGAGGTACCCCGCGACGACCGTATGGCCGAACTTGATCCAGCCGTACCAGTTCGAGAGGACCGCGGGAAAATCGGTCAGCTCGGCCCGGCCGTTGCGGATGGCGTAGCCGACGGGATGCTGCATCCACCCGTTCGCGACGAGTATCCAGAGCGCGGACAGGTTCGTCGCGAAGGCGACGAGCCATATGCAGAGCGCGTGGATCGGTTTCGAGAGCTTGGCCCAGCCGAAGACCCATAAGCCGATGAACACCGACTCGAGAAAGAAGGCGACCGTGGCCTCGATGGCCAGGGGAGCGCCGAAGATGTCGCCGACGTATTTGGAATACTCAGCCCAGTTCATTCCGAACTGGAACTCCATCGTAATCCCCGTCACCACGCCGAGCGCGAAGTTGACGATGAACAGCTTCCCCCAGAATTTAGCCATCTTGAGATAGACGTCCCCTCCCCCCGTCGCATACCTCGTTTCCATGTATGCCGTCAGAACGGAAAGGCCGAGCGTGAGCGGGACGAAAAGAAAATGGAATGCCCCTGTCGCCGCGAACTGCAGTCTGCTCAGAGCCACAGTATCCATGGGAAGCGCCTCCTTCGATGAACTATACAGGATTGATATAGTCCTGTATTAAAGACAAAAAAATCAGCCCTCGAGCAACCTCGCGATGGTCTGATCCCTCAGCCTTCGCTCCACTTCCTCCCGCATATCCACCCAGATGGGGTGCACTGCGCAGGTCGGGCTCAAACCGCACTTCCCCCTGCCTGCGACGCACATATTGATCGAGGCCACGCCCTGGATCGCCTCGAGAATCGCGAGCACGGTGATTTCCTTCGGATCCATCGCCAGGCGAAAGCCTCCATGGACTCCGCGAAGCGATTCGACGAGCTTTTTCTTCGCGAGGCGTTGCACTATCTTCGCCAAGAAGCTTTTCGGGATGCGCATCGCCTCGGCCACCTCGGCTACGTTCGCGACGCGATCGCTCTCGCGGGCGAGGTAGACGACGGTGCGGATCGCGTAATCAGTTTCCCTCGTTATTAGCATCTTCTCCGGCCCCACCCACTGCATCCGCTCCCTCAATGAACCAGGATAATTATTGTCCTATTTTAAGCGATCAATGGAATCTGTCAACAGGGATTTTCGCCCTATTTCATCCCGCCCTCTCCCCGAACAGCGGCTTGAGCCTTTCGACGGCTTCGCGCAGGTCTCCTGAGGCTTCCGCGTCGAGGAGGCCGGTACAGCGTTCGGCGGCCTTCCAGAGATCGCTCAAGAGATTTCGTTGAGCAAAAAGGAGAAGACCGAGATCCCGCCTCGCCCCGTCGCGGTCGCCGCGCCTCGCACCCAAGCCTATCTTCGTCGACAGCTCATCGTAGATGCTTATCAATGCCTCCCCCTCCCCCCGCGCGAGCGTCGCCTCGATTCTGCGTTTTCCATTGACCATGCTTCATGTTGATATGTTATCCTGTTTTTTTCGAAGCAGGAGAACGCTGCAGGTGACATTTCGGCGTCGTTTGGTTTTCTTCCTTTTCGTTTTTTCCCTTGTTCCGATAGCGATAATGCAAGTGTACACTTTCGTATTCTATGTCCCGTCCATCAGCAATAAGATAAAGGTATTGATCGATTACAGCCTCCAGCAAAAAAAGGAGAACATCCGGCTGATGCTGCGAGACAACGTCGACATAATATACCAGATCGCCGGCGATCCATCCATCGCGGAAACGATCCGGTCGCTCTCCGGCTCGGAAGCGGGCATCGAGGCTCTTCAGGAAAGCAGATTGATCGAGGTCTTTTCCCAATTGTGCATCTTCCACTCCTCGCTGGCGGGAATCGGGTATATACGCAATGACGGAAGGTTGGTGGAATACGACAAGTATCTCATGGCGAGGGACGCTACGAGCTTCGACAGGCTTTTCCCGCTGCGCCGAATCATGGAAACCGTAGACGAACAGGGGGGACTGCGATTCTTTCCCACGACGGTATTCCGCGACAATGCCGGCCTACCCAAGAATCTCTTCCTCGTGGCCTTCCCTTTTGTGGACGTGGCGCTCCGAGTTAAAAAGGGCTATCTCTTCCTCCTCATCGAGGAAGAATCCCTGCGCGCCATCCTCAATCCGCCCGAGTCCGACGCGACGGGCATCCTCACCCGCTCAATCCTCTACGACGGCGCGGGACACCTATACAGCGCCCCCGAGGACCGTTTCTTCGGTAATAGCGACGAGGGTCCGGGAGGAAGGCCCTTCCTGAGCCCGGCGAGCCTGGCGAAGGCGCTTCCCGAATTCCGAGGAAAGACCGTCAACGTCGCAACCGTGCCCGGCCCTTTCGCCGGGTGGACCGTAGGCACGGTATACGACGAATCTTCGGTTTTTTCCGACAGGAACATTATCGCCGTCTACACCCTCGTCATCGGCCTGTTCTTTCTCGCCCTGTCGGGCGGGGCCATTTCCGTAATGTCCCGGAGCCTATTCCGGTCCTTCTCCCAGTGGATGGAGAATGTCCGTATCGAGGACGCTCGCATTGACATACATCCCGCCGAAAGGGGCCAAGACGAGTTCGACGTGATGGGGACCGCCTGGGCGAGGATGCGGGACCGCGTTTCGGAACTGGTGGGCGAGGTCAATGCCCGGAACGCCTCCCTCCTCTCCCTGGCGGAAGATCGCCGGCTCGCCGAGATCCGATCCCTCGAGGCGCAGGTGAACCCCCATTTCCTGTACAATACGCTCAACACCCTCAATTGGATGGCGATAGGGGAAGGGCAGACGGTGCTGAGCAGCGCGCTGAGCGACTTGGCCGATATCATGCGGTACAGCATATCCCAGATCGACGTGGCAGCGACCATGAAGGATGAGAGGGACTGGCTGGACAAGTACCTGTCCCTCCAGAAGCTCCGCTTCGGGGGGAACCTCGAAAGCAGGATCGAGGATGGTGGGGTCGATTCCGGGTTCCGACTGTACAAACTCCTATTCCAGCCATTCGTGGAAAACGCCCTCGTCCACGGCTTCGCGCCGAACGAACCGGGACAGCTCTTGGAAATTACCTTCGCCATGTCGGAGCAGAGGCGCCTGAGCGCTACGATCAAGGACAATGGTCGGGGCTTCGACGTAGGGAAATTGCGGGAGACCGACTTCGACTCCACGATCGGAATTTCCAACGCTGAACGGAGATTGAGAACATACTATGGTGAAGAGGCCAGCCTAACCTATGCCAGTCGACCGGGCGAAGGCACCGTCGTCCGGCTCGAAGTCCCCGAGGTAAGGTCATGAAGATCCTGATCGTCGAGGACGAACCGGGCCCTCGCGAGGGGCTTCGACGTTTGCTCGCGAACGGCTCCGTCGATTGGGCCGTCCTCGAGCCCCGCATGGACGGGGTCTCGGGCCTGAACGCCGTCAAGGAGCAGGAACCGGACCTGATCATCACCGATATAAGGATGCCGGATATCGACGGGCTGGAAATGATCGCCTCCATACGGAGAATCGGAGCTCGAGCTTCAATAATAGTCCTAAGCGGCTATCCGGATTTCGAGTACGCCCGGCGCTGCCTATCGTTGGGCGTAAGCCACTATCTCCTCAAGCCGGCAACGGCCGAAACCATTCTCGACGCCGTCCGATCCGTCGAGGACGGCCGATGGGCCGATGGCGAGCTCTCGGATTGGGTCGAGGGGAGAAAGGACTTGCGGGGCCCCGGGGTCATCTTCCTGTTCCGGTCCTCCATGCCCCTCTCGGTTCTCCAAAAGAAGACTCTCCGGCATGACTTGGCCCGCCAAACGGGCAACCCTCACGGCAGCATGGTGGCCGAGGTCCCTGCCGCGAAGGAGTATTTCTTCTTCTTCCGAGGCCTTCATGAATTCCCGCGCGCCGGGTCGGATCGGCTGATGGAAGCCTTGCGTCTCAAGCTCCACTGCCGAGTCATCGGCGGCGCGCTACTCGTTTCCGATGCCGACGGGGCTTTCGGTCCGGAAATACTCAGGACGCTGTTAAGATATCCTCTTCTGGAAAATAGCCCGGACTTCCTGTGGGGGTATCCCGAAGAAATCCCTCCGCCCGTGAGCTATCAATTGTCGTTGGAGAGAGAATTGGTCAATGGCCTTCAGTCCCGTAACCCCGCCTTAATCGTCTCCGCCCTGGATCGTTTCCGCCATGAATACTTCCGAAGAGGCTTCGACCCGGCTTCCGTCCTCATGGCCTCGCGGAGATTCTTCTTTTTCACCCAAAATTTCCTGAAAGACATCGATACGGCCCGCTTCAGCGCCTTTCAGTCCATGGACCCGGTATCGCGCCTGGGCAATGCCCTCGATGCGGCGGAAGTGGGTGGAATCTTCCAGGAAATTTCCGATCTCCTATGCGCGACCGGCCGGGAAGCGGGGCGGGAGGGTACCGACAACATGAAGGTCCTGTCCTCCCTGAGGTTGGTGGAAGAGCAATTATGCGATCCGCCGACTCTCGCCGAATGCGCGGAGGATCTGGGCCTAAGCAGCGAATACTTCAGCCGCCTCTTCAAGGCCGAGATGGGCCAAGGCTTTTCCAAGTACGTCATGCGGAAGCGCATCGAGCTCGCGAAGACCATGCTCGCCGATCATGGTAAGACCATCCACCAGGTCTCGGCCTCCCTGGGATTTCACAACTCGAAGTATTTCTGCTCCGTTTTCAGGAAAGAGACGAGCTTCACTCCCAGCGAATTTCGCGCGCGATTCAGATGACGCTCAGTCCTTCAGGGCCCCCGCGGTCAGGCCGGCTACGATCTGTTTCTGGAGGAAGATGAATATCACGATGACGGGCATGACGATGATGCTTCCGAACGCCATGATCTTGTTCCAATAAATGCCGTATTGCGTGATAAAATTATAGATTCCCGCCGACAGGGGCCTGGTGCTCTGCTTGGACAGGAAAGTGAGCGAGAAGATGAGATCGTTCCAGGCGAAGAGAAATCCGAAAGTCGCGGCGACGACGATCCCCGGAACGGAAATGGGGAGAAAGATCCTGATAAAGGTTTCCCAGCGGCCCAGGCCGTCTATGCAGGCGGCCTCCTCCAATTCGCGGGGAAGCTGCTGGAAAAAGGGTCTCAAAGTCAGCACGATGAAGGGAATCGAGATCGTGGCGGTCGAGAAGATCGGGGCCGCGTAGGTATTCAGAAGCCCGGTATTCTTGAACATGATGAATAGCGGAGTCAGGATAAGGGAAACGGGCAGCATCTGGGTCACGAGGAACACGAGGAGGAAGGCCCTCTCTCCTTTCGGCCGATATCGCGCCATTCCGTATGCCGCCAGGACCCCCAAGACGACGGAAAGCAGGCAGGAAGGGACGGAGATGGTCAGGCTATTGGTAAAAGCCTTGGTTATGGAATAGCCCTCCAGGCCTTCATAGTAGGAAGAAAAAGTCATTCGTTGGGGCAGGAAGGTGGGAGGGTATCGGAACATCTCGGCATCGCTCTTGAAGGAAGAAATGACGATCCATAAGACCGGGAAAAGATAGATGCCGGCGAAGATGATGGAAAGGACGGATGCGGCGCGAGTCATCGATTTCCGGCTCATCAATAGCTCTCCTCTTTCCGAACGAGATGAAGGTATACGAGGCTGATGGCGAAGAGGATGACGAATAGGACGTTGGCCGTCGCGGCCCCGGCGCTGAAATTGAACTCGGCGAACGAGTGCCTATAGGCGACCGTGGAAAGGACCTCGGTGGCGTTTACCGGACCGCCGTTGGTCATCACGAAGATAAGCTCGAATATCTTGAAGGTGTAGATTACGCCCAGGACGAGCACCGACAGGATAGCCGACTTCACGCAGGGGACCGTGATGGCCCAAAAGGCCTGGAGGGACGAGGCGCCGTCGATCTTGGCGCTCTCGTATAATTGCCTAGGGACGGTGCTGAGAGCGGTGGAAAGAATGATCATGTTGAAGGGGATGCCGATCCAGATATTGGTCGCGATTACCGCGATCATCGCGGTCCTTATATTGATCAGCCAACCCACGGGCTTCTGGAGTATCCCTATCTGAATGAGGGAATAATCGATAATGCCGTCCCCCGGGCTCAGCATGTACTTGAAGACCAGGGCCGTGATGGTGATGGGCATCATCCAGGTGATGACCAGGAGCCCCCGTATCGTCCGAGAACCGGGAAACCGCAGCTGGAACAGGGCGGCGAGGACGAAGCCGAGGATGAATTGGAAGGAAATGCAGACGACCGTGAAGATCGATGTGTTGACCATAGAAGTGATGGTCAGAGGATCCTTGAATAGCGTCGAATAGGTAGTCCACCCGGCCCAGGGATGCTGAGGTCGGGAAAAGGTCATGACATTCACGCTTTGAAAACTCAATATGAAATTATTGACGATAGGATAGCCTACGAAGACGGTCATGTAGATCAAGGCGGGCAGGCTGAACAGGTATCCTGCGAGATTTCGTCGCGAGTTCACCGATATTCTCCTAAGAGGCTTGTCAAGAATCGTACGCCCTACTGCCACATGCTAGATTCTCCGATCGACGACCGTAAGCCCTTTTTTTTTGATCCTGGTCAGGTTTTTTGTCTACATTAAAAAACCTGACCATTGTCAAGAAATTAGCATTTGCCGGACCGGGAAAGACGGTGGATTCTCTGGTCATCGTTCCGACTATAAGGAGGTCGTGTGAAAAAGCTTTGGATGGTTTTGATCGCCTGCATCGCGGGGTCCCTGGCGCTCTTCGCCGCCGACAAGACGAAGCTCACGCTCTGGAGCTATCAGGAAGGCGACAGTCCGAAGGTCCTGCAGCAGATGATCGCCGATTTCAACGCGTCGCAAGACAAGGTGGAAGTAGTTTACGAATTTGTGCCCTTCGCTACTTTCAAGCAAAAGCTGACCGTTTCGGTGATGGCCCAGGACATGCCCGATATCGTGATCATAGACAACCCGGACAACGCATCCTACGCCGCATTGGGCGCTTTCGCCGACCTCTCGGGCCAGGTCGCCGGCTGGGAAGGAAAGGACAAGTTCTATCCCGGTCCATGGAAGTCTACCATGTACAATGGAAAGCAGTACGGCATTCCGATGGACAGCAATTGCCTGGCTCTCTATTACGACAAGAAGGCCCTGAAGGATGCCGGCGTGAAGGTCCCGACCACATGGAAGGAGCTGCGCGCCGCGGCCAGGAAGCTGACGACGGGCACTCGCTTCGGCCTGGCCATCTCCGCCCCCAAGACGGAGGAGGGGACTTTCCAGTTCATCCCCTGGCTATTGTCCACGGGGGCCGATGTCACTAAGGTCAATTCTCCCGACGCGGTCAAGTCCCTCGCCTTCCTCCGTTCTTTGGTCTCCGACAAGTCCATGAGCCCCGAAGTCATCAACTGGACCCAACAGGACGGGCAAAAGCAGTTTTCCGCCCACAAGGCCGCGATGATCATCAACGGCCCCTGGAACATCGGCTCCATCAAGAGGGACTCGCCCGAAATCGATTTCGGCCTGGCGCTCATCCCCCGCGACAAGCAATTCTCGTCGGTCCTAGGCGGAGAGAACATCGCCATCACGAGGACCGCCGACCTCGCGGCGGCCTGGACCTTCGTGTCGTATTTCACGAGCAAGGAGATCGAGAATAAGTACAACGCCTTGACCGGTACCTTCCCCTCGCGCAGCGACGCGATCGCCGTAAACGACGTATGGACCAAAGACCCCATCCTGGCCACTTTCTTGGAGGAGATGAAATATGCGATGCCTCGCGGCCCCCATCCTCGATGGCCCGAGATATCGAATGCCCTTTCCGAGGCCCTCGACAAGGGATTGCTGGGCGTGGCTACGCCGCAGGCTGCCCTCGACGACGCGCAGGCCAAGATAGATCAAGTCTTGAAATGATTCTCGCCCGACGGGAAAGTCCGGGCCTTAGCCCGGACTTTCCCGCTTCGAACCGCGCCAAGGGGGCCTTATGCTAAGCATCGCAGACGATAGGCTAGTATGGGAGCATGACCATCAAATCCTATGGATCGAGCCTTGGGGCAAGAATAGCCTGAGGGTACGGGCCACCTGCCTGGCGAATGTCGACGAGTCCCGCGATTGGGCCCTCCTCCCGCCGACGAGAACGGAGGCCTCTCTCCGGATAGAGAGAGACGAGGGTTCCATCCGCAACGGCGATCTCGTCGCGAGGATCCACGATCGCGGCAGGCTCACCTTCACCGATGGAAGGGGGCTGGTCCTCCTCGACGAGAGATGGCGCAACAGGGATATCGCGGGACTCGGCTATAATGCCACCAATGTCCCGGGCCGCGAATTCAAGCCATTGCACGGAGATTCCTTCCAAATAACCCAGCGTTGGGAAGCTTGGGAAGGAGAGAAGATTTTCGGCATGGGGCAATACCAGGATGGTCGCCTCGATCTGAAGGGGAGCGTCCTGGAACTCGCGCAGCGGAATTCCCAGGCCAGCGTACCCTTCCTGATCTCGAATCGGGGCTATGGCATGCTGTGGAACAACCCGGCAGTCGGTCGCGTCGCCTTCGGGACGAACCTCACCGAATGGGTGGCCCTGTCGTCGCGGCAACTCGACTACTGGGTAACGGCCGGCGAGACTCCTTCGGAAATCGAGGAAGCCTACGCCGAGGCCACGGGCAAGGTCCCCATGATGCCGGAGTTCGCATTGGGCTTTTGGCAGTGCAAGCTGAGATACAAGACTCGGGAAGAGCTCTTGGACGTAGCGCGCGAATATAGGAGGCGGGGGCTGCCTCTTTCGGTCATCGTAGCGGATTTCTTCCATTGGCCGATCCAGGGAGAATGGAAATTCGATCCTCGATACTGGCCCGACCCCGAAGGAATGGTCAGGGAATTGAAGAGCATGGGCATCGAGCTCATGGTCTCGATCTGGCCCACGGTGGACAGGCGGAGCGAGAATTACTCCGACATGCTCTCCAGAGGGTTCCTGGTCAGAACCGAGGCGGGAATCCGGACCAACTTCGATTTCATGGGTAATACCCTGTTTTTCGACGCGACGCATCCCGGAGCGCGGGACTATGTCTGGGACATCGCCAAGAAAAACTACTTCGACAAGGGCATCCGCCTTTTCTGGCTCGACGAGGCCGAACCCGAATATTCGGTCTATGATTTCGACCAGTACCGATACCATATCGGATCGACTCTGGAGATCGGGAATATCTACCCTTTCCACTACGCACAGGCCTTCTACGACGGGATGAAGGAGGCAGGCGTCGGGGACGTCATCAACCTGGTCCGCTGTGCCTGGGCGGGAAGCCAACGCTTCGGCGCCCTGGTCTGGTCAGGGGACATCGACACGACCTTCGAATCCCTGAGGAACCAATTCGCCGCGGGGCTCAACATGGCCCTCGCGGGCATACCTTGGTGGACCACGGATATCGGCGGTTTCGGCGGCGGGGACCCGGACGATCCCGCATACCGGGAGCTCCTCATTCGCTGGTTCCAGTATGGGACATTCTGCCCGGTCTGCAGGCTCCATGGCTTCCGAGTCGATAAGGACCCCCGTTTCCGTCTGATGCATCCGGACGGGAGCGCCAGCGAGGACGTCTTTTCGGGGGGACCCAACGAAGTATGGAGCTATGGCGACGAGGCGTACGAGATATTGACGAAGCTTCTTTTCCTCAGGGAAAGGATAAAGCCCTATCTCTCCCGGCAGATGGGACGGGCCCACGAAAAAGGCACACCGGTCATGAGACCCTTGTTCTACGATTTTCCTGATGACGAATCCTCATGGGAAGTGAGTGATCAATTCATGCTCGGTCCCGATCTCCTGGTGGCGCCCGTCCTGCATCGGGGAGAGCGAGAGAGACAAGCATATCTACCCAAAGGGTCGACGTGGAGGCAGGTAAGGACCGATGCGATCCTTCATGGGGGGCAGACGGTGCTCTGCGAGGCTCCCCTCGACGACATTCCGCTCTTTCTCAGGGACGAAGCCGAGCTCCCGCTGCGCGAGTCCGCGGCCGTCCCATAGAGGGGGAGGTCTTCCAGGCCCTTCGCGCCGAGCATCCGAGCATGGCGCTCGCCACCGTCTACAACACGCTTCGCTGTCTTGTCGAGGCCGGGCTCCTTCTCGAGATCAGGATCGCGAGAGCTCAGGTGAACTACGACCCCGACACTTCGATCCATGACCATGCCTACTGCACCCGTTGCGGTCGCATATTCGATCTTCCTCCGGACCGCTCGCGGCCGCCCGAGAAAGGCCCCAGGGGATTCCGCGTCGAGGCGGCGCGAAGGATACTCTACGGCCGCTGCCGCGACTGCGCCGGGAAAGAGGACGCGCGCTAAAGCGTTCGGCCTCGGATCCGCTCCTGGATGGCGGCGAAGACGGCCTCGCCCGTGGCGGGAGAAGGGAGACGGACTTCGCCGCCCGGACGGCCGAAGGCTGCAATGGCGTCGCGGATCGCCTCGCGAACCGAGATCGAGAGCATGAGGGGAGGCTCTCCCACCGCTTTGCTGCCATGTATCGTGCCTTTCTGCGCGGCCTCGGGCAGGAGGGTCACGTGGAACTCGAGGGGGGCGTCGCTGATCGCGGGTATCTGGTAGGTGCTCGCGCCGTGCGTCTGGAGGCGCCCCTCCTTGTCCCAGCGCAGCTCCTCCCGCGTGAGCCAGCCCATTCCCTGCACGAAGCCGCCTTCGATCTGACCCCGATCTACGCCCGGATTCAAACTGTCCCCGACGTCGTGCACGATGTCCACGCGCAGTACCCTGTGCATCCCCGTGTATCCGTCGACCTCGACTTCGCTCACCGCGGCCCCGCAGGCGAAGTAATAGAAGGGATGCCCCTGCGAGTTCTGCCAATCCCAGCCGATGCCCGGCGTATAGTAGTAGCCGAGCGCCGACATGCTGACTCGCTGCAGATAGGCCTCCGCGCAGACGGCCGCGAAAGGTACTTCAGCCCCGGCCTGGCCGGCGAGGCGCGCGAATCCGTCCGAGAACAGGACCTGGCCGGGAGCTACGGAACCGCCTAGCTTCGCGGCGAGAAGAGCGGCCGCTACGGGCGCGAGCCGCTTGCGGAGGGTCGCGCAGGCATTCCGAACTGCCGCGCCGTTCAGGTCGGCTCCCGACGAGGCCGCAGTGGCCGAGGTGTTCGGCACCTTGTCCGTGCTCGTCGGCATCATCCGGAAGCTTTCGGCGGGAAGGCCCAGCTCGCGCATCGCGACGCCGAGCACCTTCGTGTGCAGACCTTGGCCCATCTCCGTACCGCCATGGTTTAGCTGGACGCTTCCGTCCTGGTAGGCGACGACCAGGGCGCCCCCTTGATTGTACGCGTCCCGCGTGAAGGAAATCCCGAACTTTTCCGCCGTAATCGCGAGACCGCGTTTGACGCCGGCGTGCCGACCGTTCCAGAGATCTATCGCGCGGCGGCGCTCGGCGAAGCCCGCCTCGGCCTGTACCTGCTCCCACATGGCATTAAGCCGGTTGTCGCCTATCTCCTGGCCGTAGTGGGTCGTATTCGTCTCTCCGCTGCCGTGGTAGAGGTTGGCAGCGCGCACCCGCTCGGGAGGCAGCCCGAGATTTCGTGCCACGCGGTCCATGATCTCCTCCATGACGAGCATGGCCTGGGGTCCGCCGAATCCGCGGAAGGCCGTGTGGGAAGTGGTATTCGTCCGCGCGACGCGTCCGCTGAAATCCACGGCGGGGATGTAGTAGACGTTGTCGAGGTGGAAGAGGGCGCGGTCCAGGATAGGTTGGGAAAGATCCAAAGACCATCCTCCGTCGGAGAAGAGCCGCACGCGGGCCGCCAGAAGTCGTCCCGCATCGTCGTATCCCACCCAAAAGCGCGAATGGAAGGGATGTCGCTTGCCCGTGATCGTCATGTCGAGGTCGCGATCCAGCTGCATGCGCACCGGCCTGCCCGTACTCATCGCGGCCAGCGCCACCAGGGCTGCGAAGGTGTTGCCCTGCACCTCCTTGCCGCCGAAGCCGCCGCCCATGCGCGGAGCCTGGACGACGATGCTGCTGCGAGCAAGGCCGAGCACCTCCGCCACGATGGTCTGTATCTCGGAGGGATGCTGGGTGGAGGAGCTTATGAATAGCGTGCCCTTCTCTCCCGTCTCGGCCCAAGCGGCCTGAGTCTCGAGATAGAAATGCTCCTGGCCCCCGGACTCGAACTCGCCCTCCAGCCTGCGCGGGGCTTCGGCGAGGGCCTTTTCGCAATCCCCCCTACGCAACTCATGGGGCTCGGTGAGATAGCTGTCCCGGGCGATCGCCTCGGCTAGGCCGAGGATCGGCTGGAGAGGCTCGTACTCCACTTCCACCATGGCCGCGGCGAGCCGGCATTCCTTCAGAGAGGCGCCGACCACGAGGGCGACGATCTGTCCGTGGTACAGGACCTCGTCCCGGGCGAAGAGGGGCTCGTCGTGCCGCGCCGTGCCGACATTGTTCTCCCCCGGCACATCCTCGGCCATCAGGACGGCGGCCACGCCTGGAGCGGCGCGGGCCTTCTCAGCTTTGCACGACTTGATCCGCGCGCGAGCGTAGGGAGAGCAGACCGGCCAGGCTTCGAGCATGGGCCTGCGCCTGGCGACGTCGTCGACGTACAGGGCTCCGCCGGTGACGTGGCCCCTGCCGCTCTCGTGCTCGAGGGATCGGGAAGCGTCGCTATCGGGGAACTTCTCTCCCAATTCGAAGTCCAGGTCGCCGTCGTTAGCGACGCTGCGCTCCGCTCTCGCGAATTTCTCCCATAGGCTCACGATGAGGCCGCGGCGGTACGCGGCGCTTCCGCGCACGTCGTCTATGGGCCGGAATTCGCCGCGGAGCGCCTCTGCGACCTCTGACTGCGCGTCCTCGAGGCGGCGGCCCAGGAGGGCTTCCTCGGCCTTGTAGGCCCGTGACGACTTCAGCGCGACCCCGCCGTAGGCGATGCGCGCCAGGCGCACGATTCCCTGCGCGTCCGCTTCGGCTCGGAAGGCGCCCGCGACTATGCTGATGTCGAGTTCCCGCCTCTTGGATACCTTGAGGAAATCCATTCTCCGGGTAATCCCTTCGACCTGAGGTAGGCGCGGCACGACTATGGCGAGGAGGATCTCTCCGGGGCGCAGGGCGGTCGAGCGGTAGCCGAGGAAGAAATCGGAGATTGCCACCCTCCGCTCGCCCTCGACCGAGGCCAGGACCAGGACGGCATCGAGGGTAAGGAGGACCGGCGCGCTGTCGCCGATCGGCGAAGCCGTAGCGATGTTCCCGCCCATCGTGGCGCGGTTTCGGATGCCGCGCGAGGCGAAGACATGAAGCATCCTTGCCAGGGAAGGGTATTCGCCGGACATCGATTCTTCAATGGCAGTGAAGGTAGCCGCGGCTCCGATCCTCCAGGCGCCCGGGCCGGCCTCGATGCGGGTGAGCTCGGGAACTCCTTCCGTCGAGACGAGGATGGGGAAGGAGGCGTTCTTCTTATTGATCTCGACGCCTATTTCGGTGGCGCCCGCCACCAGCCGGGCCTTAGGATGCTTCTTCATGAGGGCGAAGAGATCGGCGAGGCTCGTCGGCCTGAAGAAGCTTTCCCCCTGCGCCTCATAGCCAAGGGCCGGCAGGCTCTCTACGGGCCTGCCCAGACGGGCGCGGAAGGGGTCTCCGCCCTCGGTCTCTCCGGCATCGCGTTGCGCCAGAGCGCCCAGCGCGGCGTCGCGGATGGGGCGGTAGCCCGTGCATCGGCAGAGATTGCCTCCCAGCTGGTCGCTGAGCCGTCTCGCGTCCCGACAATCGTCGCGGTAGTAGGCCTCGAAAAGGGACATGACGAAGCCGGGCGTGCAGTAGCCGCATTGGGATCCGTACTGTTCTACCATGTGCGCCTGCACGGGGTGGAGCCTGTTCCCCGCGGCCAGGCCTTCAACCGTCACGATCTCCCGGCCGGCGAACATGGGGAGGAGGGCGATGCAGCTGTTTATGGCTCGATAGCTAGGCTTGCCCGCGGCGTCGCGATCCAGCAGCGCGACCGTGCAGGCCCCGCAATCTCCCTCGGCGCAGCCTTCCTTCCCGCCCGTGTATCCGCGAGAGCGCAGGAAATTGAGCAGCGTCGTCGTGGGGGCTTCGTTCGTTACCGAAACCGGCTTTCCGTTGATGGTGACCGTGAATTCGCTCATGGGCGTCGAGCCTCCGGGGCCGGAGCTTATTCGCGTCTCATCATCGCTCGGGGCGGATGAAGCGTCCTTCCGGATCGCCGACGAGAGCGCCGTCCCGGAAGACGGTATGGCCTCTCAGAAGGGTTCGCTTTATCCTGCCGCGCAGGGAACTGCCCACGTAGGGGCTCAAGCGGTGGCGGTCGAACAGCTCCTCTAACGATACTATCGGCGTTTCCGAGAGGTCGACAAGGGTGCAATCCGCATCCGCCCCGACCTGTAGGCCGCCCTTGCCCGACAGGCCGAAACGGCGCGCCACGTTGTCCGAGAGAAGACGCGAGAGGAGGGGTAAGGCTATCGGAAGCGTGAGCATGACGCGAAGCGTGGACTGGACCCCGCTGATTCCTCCCCAGGCATCGAAGAAATCGGCGGCTTCCTTCATTGAAAGAGGCGCCGGGGAATGGTCCGACCCTATGGTGTCCACCTGGCCCTGCGCGACGAGGGCCAGGAGGGCGTCCCGTTCCGCGGCGGGCCGAAGGGGAGGGGCGCACTTCGCCCTCGCGCCGAGCCGCTCGACGTCGGAATCCGTGAAGAACAGATAGTGGGGACAGGTCTCGCAGCTGACATCCGCGAGCCCGGCGGCGGTGGCCTCGCGGATTAGCCGCGCTCCGCGAGCCGAGCTCGTGTGGACCACGTGGAGCTTGCAGCCCGTCTGGGCCGCGATGACGATGGCGCGGGAGATGGCCCGGGTCTCGGCATCCACCGGACGCGTAGCCAGAAAGTCCCGCGCCGAAGCGCGGCCCGCGGCGCGCGCCTCCGCGGAAAGAGCGCCGACCAAGGCCTCGCTTTCCGCGTGCACGGCGACCGGAAGCCCTCGGCCGGCGGCCACGCGCATGCCCCGATACAGATCCTCGTCGTCGCATCGGCGGAAGTCGTCGATGCCGCTGCCGGACATGAATGCTTTATAGCCCGCGACCCCGCAATCCGCCAGAGCCTCCAGATGGTCGAGATTGTCGGGAGTCAAGCCTCCCCACAGGGCGAAATCGGTGCGCGCCGCTTTGCTGCAGGCGGCGAGCTTGGCCGCGAAGGACGGGGCGTCGAGGGTCGGCGGAGAAGAATTCAGCGGCATGTCGATAAAGCAGGTCCCTCCGCCGGCCGCGAGGGCGTTGGAGCCGGAAGCGACTCCCTCCCATTCCGATCGGCCGGGGTCGTTGAAGTGCACGTGGGCATCGATCACGCCCGGGAAAAGAAGCAGCCCCCGCGCGTCGATCGTTTCCTTCGCCTCGCCCGAGAGCTCGGGTGCCATCTCGGTTATGCGGCCGTCTCCGATTCCGATGCAGAGGGCCTCGACTCCGGTCGCCCTCACGACGGAGGCTCCGCGAATCACAAGGTCGTATTTCATTTCTTCAGCTCCCGCGGTAGGTGGCGTAGGACCAGGGAGAGACCAGAAGCGGCACGTGGTACCGCCCTTCCGGATCTCTCATGACGAAGTCCACCGGCACATCTTCCAGGAAGAGTCCCGCGTCCGGATGGCCCTGCTTTCGGAAATACTCGCCGACGTGAAATACCAAACGATAGGGGCCGGGGAGGAGGGCGGCGCCTTCGAGCAGCGGCGCATCGGTTCGGCCGTCCGCGTTCGCGGACGCGGATGCTATGGCCACGGCCCCGGGCGCCCCGGCCTCGCCGGGGTCCCGGCGGAAGAGCTCTATGCCCATGCCGGCCGCCGGCGCGCCGCGACTGGTATCAAGGACGTGGGTGCTCAGCCTGCCCATGCTTCACTCCCTCGCGACGGTGCCAGAGATGATGCCGAAGGGCTCGCTCGTCGTCACGAAGATATCATTGGCGTTGGTCATGCGGAACGGCTCCAGGTTCACCGCGATGCGATGGCGGTTGGGAAGGCTGAAGCTGACCGAGGAAATGGCGGGCGCCTCGGCCAGGAGAGCCTCGCCCATCGCGTAGATCGTCTCCTGGACGCTGTGGCTGTCGTGCAGGGCGAAGGTCCGGGGGATGATCCGGCGGGCGGTCTCGAACACGCCGTTGTAGTCCGAGCTCTCGGCGGGGAATTCCCAGGTCGCGTCGATGCAGGTCGCCAGGATCCTGTCCTCGGTCTCGCGCAGGGTGGTGAACTCGTCCACGAGGAAGCCGCTGAAGCGCGAGCCCGTCGTCTTGATGACTTCCAGGCCGGCGATACCTCCGCGGATGCGGACTCTCGCGCCGTCGCGCTCGCGGCGGGAGAGGCTCGTGCGGCGCGCCGATCCCGTGCCGGCGAAGGCATAAGGGTGGGGCTCGCCGTCTACGCGTATCCTCTCCCACAGGGTCTGCTCGATGACCACCTCGGCCCAAGCCACTTGAGGGAAGCCTCCCACGAAGTGCGCGGCCAACAGGCTTCCGAAGGATTCGGGCGAATCGAAGCTCTCCCTGCGAGCGAGGGCGTACACCGTGTTCTTCATCGTATCCGTCGGTATGCAGAGGGAATTATCGGCCTCGGTGTAGACGCGCTCGAACTCTCCGCCCAGGCGGATGTCCACCTTCATCTCGTAGAGGCTCTGAGTCTCGCCTTCGCGGACTACCTTCGTCAGGCGAACGCCGCTCTTACCGTAATCGTTGTCCGTCAATCGTAGCATCGTGTCAGCCCTCCTCCACCCTGTCGAGGAGTCGCAGGCGCGCGATCGCGGAGATCTCCCGCAAGGCTGTCTCGATCTCCTCGTCCCGCATATGGCCCAGGCGCGACGGAAAGGCGGAGAGGATAGCCTCTTTCCTGTTCTCCCGCGCGCATATCACGAAGGGGAATCCGAATTTTTCCCTATACGCTTCATTGTACGAATCGAAGAGGACGATCTCCTCCGGAGATAGCCGGTCCAGGCCCGCGGCCTTCTGCTCCGCCAGTGAAGCCGCCTCGAGCTTTCCTTCTCGCGCAAGGGCTCCGACGAGGTCGGGGTGGGCGGCAATCAGGGCGATCCGTTCCGGTTCCGAGGCCTCCCGCATCGCGCCTACGAGGGCGCCAAGCAACGCCTCGCGGCTCGCGAAGGGTCGGTGCTCCCAGGCGCGATCCGAGATCCAGGGCGAAAGTTCGAAGCAGGGACCGCAGATTTCGGTAAAGCTCCCGCGCCCGAGGCCATTAAGATAAGATAGGGTTACCTTCTTCACGCTCGTACCGCTTCGGCGACGATACGCGCGGCCTGAGCCACGTCTTCGATCCTGCTGAACTCCGCCGGATTGTGGCTGATCCCCCCTCGCTCGCCACGAAGAGCATAGCCGCGGGCAAGAAAGGCGCAAGGATGGCGGTGTCGTGCAGCGCGCCGCTGACGGTGTCCGGTGCTTCGACGCCTTGCCGCCGGGCCGCATCGCGGAGACGAGAACAGATCCCCGAGTCGAGGCGGACGGCCGGAAGCTCCTCGGTGCGGGAGAGCTCGCAGTCCAGGCCCCTCCGGGCCGCGATATCGGCGACGAGAGCGCGCAGGGCGAGATCGCCACGCGCCAGGATCTCGTCCGAGCGGGCGCGAAAGTCGATCGTGAATGTCGCCTTTCCGGGGATCACGTTGACCGCGTTCGGCTCCAGCTCGAGCCTGCCCACCGTGAGCACCGTAGCGCTCTGCTCGCCCTCCATTTCCCCAGCCCAGGCTTCGAGCGCGCCGATCGCCTGCGCGGCTCCCGCCAATGCGTCCCTGCGATCCTTCATCCTGGTGGCTCCCGCGTGGTTAGCCTGGCCCGCGAGCGTGCACGAGTACTGCCTGCGACCCGCTATGCCCGTCACTACCGCGATGGCCTGCCCCGCGTTCCACATGGCGGGTCCCTGCTCCACGTGCGCCTCGATCAGTCCGAGGTATTCGTCGGGCCGCAGGCGCTCGGCCGCCAGCCGCTCCGCCGCGACGCCGTGCTCGGCGCCGGCGGCGAGATAGTCCTGTCCTTCGGCGTCGCGCAACAAGCGAAGCTTCTCGGGCGCCAGGGTTCCCGCCCAGGCCCGGCTTCCCACCATGCCGAGGCCGAAGGTAGTTCCCTCTTCCTCCGCGAATACGATGAGCTCCATGGGAGCCTCGGGCGCCGCGCGCAAGACCTCCAGGGCCACCACGACGCCCACGACGCCGTCGAACTTGCCGCCCGTCGGCACCGAGTCGATGTGGGAGCCGCAGAGCCAGGCCTTCCGTCCTGCCTCGAGCCCGAGCGGGCGCGCGTGCACGTTGCCCGCCGCGTCGATCCGCGCCGCGGCACCGGCCTCGGCCGCCCGCTCGATCACGTAGTCGCGCGCGCGGCGCCACGAGGGCGAGAAGGTCGGGCGGCTGTAGCCGACCCTCGGGTCCGTCTCGTTGAACGAGGCGATGGCCTCGATGTCCCGGGCTTATCCGCTCCTCTTCGACACGCGCGGCGCTCATGGGAGCCTTACTTCCCGAAATCCCTGCGCCACTCGACGCCGGTCTTTTCCATGAGGCTCTGGGCGGCGGTGCGGCGCATCCTGTGCAGCTGCGGCGTATCCAGGGCCCACTCCTGCATCCAGTCCCGGGCGAAGGCTCCCCGCTCGGTTTCCCGGAAGATGCGGCGAACCGCCTCCTCGTCGATCACCTGCGGCCCCCGGGTGCGTACGGCGAACTCGCAAGTGCGGCTGCAGCGCGTGGTGAGGTAGCTCTCGATGCCGTTCTCGTCCATCACGTCGAGCACGCTCCGCAGGGAACGCACGGCCTTCGCATAGGCGAAGCCGGGCGGGTAGCCGTTCTCCACCATGACCTGGAAGCAGAGCCGCATAAGCTGGATGGCGCCGCCATAGAGGATTTCCTCCTCGAAATTGTCTCCCTCGGTCTCGTGCTGGAAGGAGAGCTCCACCACGCCGGCGCGCGTGGAGCCGACGGCCTTGGCGATCGCCAGCGCGATCTCCAGGGCCTTTCCCGTCGCGTCGTGGTCCACGCTGACGCAGCCATAGACCCCCTCGCCCTTCAGGTACTTCTGCCGGACGAAGGCGCCGGGCGCGTTAGGCACGAAGAGCACCGTGTTCACCGATTCGGGAGGGCGGATGGCGCCGTAGAGCACGTTGAATCCGTGGCAGAAGCAGAGCGTCTGGCCGGGACGCAGATGGGGGGCGATGTCGCTCTTGTAGGCGGCGGGCTGGGCGGGATCGGCGAGCTCGATGAGGAGGATGTCCGCCTTTCGCGTCGCCTCGGCGACGCCGAGGGAAGTAAAGCCGTCGGCCTGGGCCTGGGCGCGCGAGGAGCTCTCCTCCGGCGGCCTGGTCCCTACGATGACCGTGCAGCCCGAGTCCCGTGCGTTGGCCGCCTGGACCTTTCCCTGAATACCGTAACCGATTACGGCGATCGTCTTGCCCGAAAGGATCGATATATCTACGTCGGCGTCTCGATAGATCTTCTCCATAATAGACTCCTCACAACGGAATCTCGCGATTCACGTTCTTGTAATAAATGTATTTTGACGGTTCGGGACCGGTGGCATAGTAGCTCTGGGGGCAAAAGGGCCCCATCCAGATGAAATCCGTAGCCTCGACTTCCATCCATGTATCGTCCAGGAAATACATTCCCTTGCCCTGCAGCACGAACAGTCCGTGCTCCATGACGTGCGTCTCCGTCACCGGCAGGCTGTGCCCGACCTCGAAGGTGAATATATTCATCGCCAGGTCGTAGGCGGGATCGTCCGGCACCAAAACCTGAAGCCTGGCGCCGGGATCGCCGCTGTAGATGTCGCAGGGCGCCTTCTCCTGGCTTCCGACCAGGGGATCGTACATGGGGATACCCGGCTGCGGCTCGTAGCACTTGCGCAATAAAAGCAGGCTTGCGGCGGTGACGAGGCCCTGGCCGCGAATCCGCTCGTCGGAGGCATTAGGGCGAAGCCGCCCGCCTCCAGCCTATAGCCACGTCCATCCACCGAGAGATCGAGTGCTCCCGCGAGAAGGTAGAGGAAATACTCGACCCCGCCGTCGGCCTGGTGCCCGCCCCCCTGGCCCGCTCGCAGATCGATCATGTATTCGGCGAACCGCGCGCCCAAGGCCGGCGCGGCGAATACCCTTATCGAGGCCCCCGGCCACTCCGGAAGGCGGGAAAGGGGGATGCCTTCGAGAGGCAGTAACGCATACCGCGGCCGGACGCGAGTCCGGCTGGACAGCAACTGATTCTGGCTTCTCATCGAGGGATAATATACTGATGCGGGGCCCTTTCTCGATGCTCGGGGCGCCGGGAATCCGAGCGTTCTTACGAGCGCTTCGGCGGTACCCTCGAAGACGACCGTCCCGATACCGGGACCAGTTGACACTATTTCTCGCCCCCAATCACTCTCTGGCTTGTTTACAAGCCGCGAGATTGCGGACTTATCGCCCTTGACTTTGCTTCAAAATGGGCCGTTATAATGATAAAGGGAGACAAAAAATCACCAAAGGGAAGAGTCTGCCCAGCGACTCGAACAAAACTGCCAGCGCGATATCTTCGATCAATTGCATTCGAGTCGCCCTTTCCGCGACCTTCTGCCTCGTTTTTTTGACGAAGGGACTCGCTGCGACGTCGGAAGATCCTCTTCGCGTCCTGACCGACGACAACTATCCCCCGTATGCCTTTCGAAGTTCCACTGGGGAACTCCAGGGCATCGTAGTCGACCAATGGCGGGCTTGGGAGCGAGCAACCGGGAGAGAGGTAGAACTCGTCGGCATGGACTGGAATGAAGCTTTGCGGAGAATGGAGTCGGGAAAGGCAGATGTCATCGACACCATATTCGATACTCCCGAGCGCCGGGTCCTGTTCGATTTCGGTCCACCCTACGCCAAGATTCGATCGGCCGTCTTTTTCCATCAGACGATCAGCGGCCTGGCGAAGCTCTCCGACCTCAAAGGATTCCATGTCGCCGTGAAGTCCGGCGATGCCCTCCTCGGAGAGCTCTCGGCCAACGGGATAAACGATTTCGAGGAGTATCCGAGCTATGAGGCCATCGTCAGAGCCGCGGCGAGGGGAGAGGTCCGGGTCTTCTGCATCGACCTTCCGCCGGCTCTCTATTTCCTCAACAAGCTCGGCATCGAAGGGGAATTCCGATCTTCCCTGGTACTGCCGGGAGGCGAATTCCATCGAGCGGTCACGAAGGGCCGCGCCGATCTGCTCGCCGCCCTTCACGCGGGTTTCGATGCGATACCAAGCTCATCCTATGCGGCGATAGACCGGAAGTGGTTCGGGATGAAGGTTCCCGCCCCCGTCGATCCCAGGATAGGGATCGTCGTGGCGGTGGTCTTCCTCTGCCTCTGCCTCGTCTTCACCCTCTTCGTCTTCGTGCTCAAGAGGCGCATCTCGACGGCCACGGAGCAGGTCCAGAAAAGGCTGGAGGAGCTCGAGGCGAGCCAGGCCAAGAACCGGGCCTTCATCGCCGCTCTGCCTGATCTTTTCTTCACTTTCGACCGGGATGGCCGATATCTCGAATACGGCGCCGCTTCCATGGATCAGCTCATAGTCTTGCCCGATAAATTCCTCGGCAGGCTCGTCACCGAGGTGGACCTGGGGCCAGGCCTCGCCGATCGGATCAAGGAGTGCATCAAAGCGGCCCTCGAGGAGAGGCGCCTCGTCGTCATGGAATACGAGGCGGTCATCGCGACGGGAACCAGGCGCTTCGAAGGCCGCTTCGTGCCCCTGGACGCCGAACGCGTCATCCTGGTCGCGCGGGACATCACCGCGGCGAGGAGGCACGAGGAGCTTCTGAGCGCTTCGCTCGCGGAGAAGGAGGTGCTCCTTCGCGAAGTCCACCACCGGGTAAAGAACAATCTCCAGGTGATATCGAGCCTGGTTTCACTGCAGGAGGCGTCCTGTCGAGACCAATCGGACAGGGAGATGAATAGGGACACGCAGGTACGCATTCGATCGATGGCCCATCTCCACGAGCTGCTCTACGGCTCCAAGGACCTCTCTTCCATCGACTCCGCGGAGTACATCAGGGCCATCGTCGGCGAAATATCCGGCTACTACGAGAATCCCCTGGTCCACGTGGAGGCCGAACTCGACGTCCTTTCCATCGACGAAGCCATGCCCTTCGGCCTCATCGTAACCGAGCTCGTGACCAACGCCATGAAGTACGCATACCCGCCCGGGTCCGCGGGTCATATTTTCGTCAGCTATAGGCGCTCGGATAAGGAGCGGAGGCTCCAGGTACGGGACGAGGGAGTCGGGCTTCCGCCCGAATTCGATCCCGCGAACTCCGCCTCGCTGGGCTATACCCTCATCCGCTCCCTTTCGGACCAGATCGATGGGCAGTTGACGATCGGCGCGACGAATCCGGGCGAGGCCCACCCCGGCCTCAGCGTCGTCCTCACTTTTTCCATACTGCCTCGCAAGATCCAAGCCAGCCTACCTGGAGCCGGAAATCCGGGCGCTCGGGAGGTCTTGCCGCCTCCATGACGTCGCCGGGCGATTTACGCCCGACGCCCCGCATCCATGGCCTCGAGAAAAGCATCCTAATCCAATAGGGAGAAGTCCCATTTTGAAGGAGACGACTCGATGAAGGCCCCCTCGATCCTCGGTTATCGCTCTACGGACAGGAATATCGGCAATGGCTTCGCAAGAATCGGAGTCTATGCGTTGCTTTCGCTCAGCTTCGGGTTGGCGGGCTGCGGACTGCTCGGATTCGGAGCCAAGCCCGCGAAGGTAAACGTCAAGTTCGATATCGCGGGAGGCGACAACAGTTTTGCCGCGACGGTGTACGTTCAGGAGGTCGACAGCGGGGAAACTCGGCTTTTCCCCTACGATCCTCATACGCCGTACATCGTCGTCAACCTCAAGAAACCGGGAAAGTATGTCTTCTATGCTCGGCTCGTCGAAGCACCCGATGACTACCATTACGGCTATACGAGCGACCAGACGGTCGCCTATGGCCATATGACCCGCGGAGGAATCGGCGAGCCGAACGGCCTGGTCGCCCTCGACGTCAAGCCGGGAGGCAAATACAAGGCCTACATCAACGATTATCGGGCGAGACTTCCCGTTCCGGGCAAGCCGGTAACGGTACCCTGGCGGAGCAACTAATCGAATCCCGACGTGCGCCTGCGCTCGGTTACGTCGACGATTATCCCGTCTTGGGAAACGAGGGCGCCGCTCGGGTCGAAGTGCAGGACGGGGGTGTTTCGTATCCACCTGACCGTTCCGTCCTTGCGCCTGATCCGATGCTCGATGCTTTCGGGGCTGGATTCATCGAGAAGAGTCGCCGTATGCATTTCGACGCGGTCCCGATCCTCGGGCAGGATCATCTTGAACCAGAGATAGGGGTCGTCGGAAAGTTCTTCGGCGGAATATCCCGTTACGGCGACGCAGGCGGGATTATGGACGGTCCTGGATATTTGGCCGTTCTCATAATTTCAGACCTCGTTTATCCAGCGAAATTTAGTGTATCGTTCCGACACGGAACGTGATAGTTCTGAATGACAGGCCAAGATCGAAGGCCTTCTTTTTGTTAAGGAACTCGCAGATTGCCTCAAGCGCCATGCTGCCATTTCTTGAACGTTGCCGCGGAAATGCGACATCAAGAGCATCTCCTTTACGTAATACATAGGTCCTGCTTTGCAGAATGGAAAGGACGAACTTGTTGACATCGCGCAAATCCTTGTAGAAAGGTTTTGCAACTTCCACCAGCATCTTCTTCGACCAGATGGCATTCATCTTCAGCCAATCGAAGAACATCTTCTTTCCATCGCAAAGCCGAAGAACACCATCGTTCTCGATCCTGTCCATCAACAAAATTGTCTTGGGTAGTTTCTCACGCTCAGCGATCTGGTTTTCGATACGGCGGGCAAGCCCTGCCAATTTTCTCTTCAGGCCAGTGACCTCTATCTTCTCGCGTTTCGTCGCATCTTCGATCTTCCGCTCCAGCTTCTCTTTCTCGATTCGCAAACCCTTCAATTTCTGATTGATCTTCCGTATCTCAGGATTGCCGATCTCGTGACGGATACCCTTGCTCCGATCCTCCAGCCCACGGGCATACAAATGCTCTTCGCTGTAGGGTTCATTCTGGTAGGAATGTATCCGGTCAATCCCATGATCCTTGAGATCCTTGAACATGTTTTCCTGATTGCCCCAACGCCCTGTCAGTGCGGCGACAAGCTCAGGCAGCGGAAGGTCAAGGTCATTGCTCAGCGCCGGAGAAACCTTCTTCCCCGATTTGATCCATATCTCCCGGAACGTTCCCTGTTTCCCATCGCACTCCAACGTCGTCAGCCGTTCCCATGCCTGTAGCTTTTTCCATCGAACATCCTCAATCGTATTGCCTTGGTATTCAACCGACGCATCGATCCATTCATCCCGTGGGACATCGGGGGGCACTCGCGCATCGGTACGCCAGCAGACGAATTTGATCCGGTCGCAAATCCCGATCAGGAATTCCTTCGAGTACCCGCCACGGTCGAAAACTTCAAGGATCTCTTTTTTGCCAACGCCGTAGATGCTCCGCAATGAATGGTCCAAGCTTTCTACATAATGCTGCATTTTCCGATAGCCATCGGACAACGATGCGAAAATAGGCACGCCTGCCTCGTCATGAACGTACACATACTCGCGGCCGGGCATGGCAAGCCGCCTCTGGGTATTGTACCCGTATAGGGTCTTCGTTTCCCCGTGGTAGGGCATGAAGTGTCCGTCGATGTAGGCAATGCGGGTCGTACCAAAGTGACTCACCGCGATACGGGCAGAATTCATCAACACCGAGGGCATGTCCATCTTCTCCACCGCCTGAGGGATCCGTTCCCGGAATACCGACAGGCAGGGCAGCCGTATCCTGCCGATGATTCCGCCCATCTGATCGCTGGGCGCGAGCTTGAAATCCTGCTCCACTTCCGCAAGCCGCGCGGCATTCAAGGTGGCGAAACTGACTGCCAATTCCCCTATGCTATACAGTTTGTTCCCATGCTCGGGCTCATCGGGTAGGGCCTTCCTCAATCCCAGTTGTCCCAGCAGCGGAATGATGGTCGCCGCTCCTCCATGCTCAACGCATACCCGCTCCTGGAGCAGCTCTAATTCCGATTGTCCTGCACCTTTCCTGATTTCCGCTTCCTTCGCCTGGCGACGAGAGTGGCCCTGTTGCTCTTGTTCCTTTTTAAGCTCCCTTTCTTTCCGTTCCTCGTCCTGCTTCTTCCTCGTCGCTTCCTTGTGCGCATGGATTATCTTCTGCATCTTGCTTCGTGAAATGGCGCAGGTGAATATTCCTTCCTTTGCCTTTTCGGCGATAGCGTCAAGAATCTTGTTCTGATAGCCCCTGGCTCCATTGAGCCGAGCATATTCCGTGATGACGAAGGCGCAGGTCGCTTCATCGATCCGCTCTAGTCCTTGATGATGATTCCGCAGTCCATCCATTCCGGATTTCTCATAAACTGCCTGGATCTTGCCTACTGTGTGTCGATTGATACTAAAGAGCTCGCCAATGCTTTGATGGTTCATCCCTTGGTTGGCGAGCATTACTATGCCTATTCTCATTCCTTCCGGATCATCTTGTTTGTAGGCGTAAAAGGGCAGAGGCCCCCAGTAAAGCCGTACATAGCCGTCTGGTTCTTTAATTGCATAAACTAGGCCGTTGGGCCCTAGCATCAGCTGGCTGTTCATGAAAGTAGTATGAGCAATATCGCTAACATTGTCAATTAGCATGGCTACTATATTTACGCTATTTCCGTAGATAAACGAGGTCTGAACTTAAAAAAAACAGGATTGTATTGATCTTTAAATCGTATTACTGCGACTGATTGGTTGATACATATGTTTTGTACTTTAACAATCGCTAGTCTGCCAAGAGTGCCGTCCTTGGTAATCAAGACATCACCAATAGATGGCTTACTCTTTGATGAAAGAAGATCAAAACTGGTCTGTGATGTTTTTCTAGATGTTTCTATTTGAATTTCACCATCATAGATGTTTGTGGCGGTTACCATATGTGGGCCTGATTCTGTTTCAGGCATTGGATTCGTGAATCCATATGATATGAATTGTAAATATTCTCCTAATGGTTTGGCTTCCCACTCTTTCGGCACCCATCCCAGCTCGCTCTGCTTGTACAGCTCCGGCGCCTCTTCTTGCCTCGGCCGCAGCTTGCCCGTGGAAGGGTCTATGCCTCGAGTGAAGAGATCCTGCATCATGCCCGCCTTGGTGGCCTGGTATTTGGCGATGGTGGCTTCGGTCTTCTCGATCACTGTGTCTACGGTTGAAAGAATGCCCGCGATCTTGCGCTGTTCGGCGAGGGAAGTTGGGGCATAAATGCATGTATCTTCAATGTCGTTAATGGTCAGGCCATAACGAGTACTGCCATTGGCTACTTGATAGAAATACTTTTTAATCTCGGGAAGTTTGAATTTATGCATTAGGAAGGCGCCATCCAGCATTGATTGGTTTGGTCTCAATATTGCAAGGTGATAACCACAGACAAGATTATCAATGCTCTCAGAAACAATAGACGGAATAGCAATATCGTCTGGAGTCTCTGAATCCTTAGTGATGACTACATCGTCGGGCTTCAATAAAAACCGAGATATTTCATTACTATCAGCTGAGCCAACCTGGAACGAATCTCCCTTACAGATATAAGAATTGGTATACACATTCATGTAATTGCACAATTTAACTAGTGATTTATCTTTGTGGATTTTTTTATCAACACTACTTACGCGAATATCTGTAATTTGACCTAGGGGACTTTTTATCCACTCACTCATACCCCAGCTCCTTCAGATACCCCGCGAGCTCTTTGCTCGCCTCGTCCCGCTCTTTCAGGATGCTGTGCAAGGGCTGATTGTACTTCTCCCATAGATTCTCTACGCGAGAGCGGAGGCCGCTGCTGTACTGTGCCAGGTACTCCTCCACCGTCGCGTAAAGTGTACGCTCCCAACGGGCGAGGATGAGCTCTTTAGCTTCCTCGTCGCCGATCTTGGTACGGGCTTCTTCGACGAGGAGCTCTTTGCGCTCCTTGATCTCCTTGATGATCTTCTTGCAGCTCTTCAGTTCGGCGTCGAGCTCGGCGTGGCGCTCGATGCGCTTTTCCTCTTCCGCGATACGCGATCTAAGCTCGTCGACCCTGGGCTCGATGGTGGCGATTTCTTTTTCGACAGCCTTAGGTGATTCGCTGGCTTTCTTGAGCGCCTTGACCCGACGCTCGTCGTTCTTGATCTGGTTTTCCAGTTCTTTGAGCTCTCCGCCCAGGGCCTTGATGCTCGCTTTTGCGTTGGCCAGCTCTTCCTTGGGAAGGACCTCGTAGTCCTCTTCGCTCCACGCTCCCTCGTCGAGTTCGTTTACTTCCTTGAACAGGGCATCCAGCTCGTCGCGACGAGCCTCGTTGTCGCGCAGCTCTTTAAGGACTTCGGGGAACTGGCTTTGCAGAATCTCCTCGTCGGGGATAAGCTCGGCATTCCAACCCGAGGCCGAGACGCTGCGCAGGTCGGTGAAGAGGGAGGCCCAGTAGCTCGCGAAGGCGCCGTGGCTCTCGAACTCGTCCAATATGCCCAGCTTGCCGATACGCGTCCCTATGGTATCCGAAAAGGCGCTGTAGAGCTCGTAGACATTCCGCTTGCTCGGCAGCTTTTCCAGGGCAGGCAGATTCTCCTCCCACCAGGCACGGAGGCTCTTCGCGAATCTCTTGTGTTTGCGCGCTAATTCCGGGCTTTCGTCCAGGATCACTCTAATCCTCTCTTTGCTCTCTATGCCTTCGATGAATTGACAGTAGGAATCCTTGCCCTGGACGAATAACTTGTCCCGGAGCCCCGCGTAGTTCTGCCAGTAGTCCGCCAGGTCCTCGATCTCCGACGCGGGAATGCCGCCATGGAGATGGGCGCGGACGTCTTGCGGCTCGGGGGGCGGGCTATTGTCCACGTAGCGGCGGATATTGCAGTTGTACTCTTCCTTTTCCAGCTCGGGCCTGCTCACCAGTCTGCTGTAGCCCGGAAGCTCACTTCTGTGGTGGTAGACGTAGCCGATCTTCTCGATGTCCTCGGAGCGGAGGATGTTCTGGACCTTGCCCTCTTTGTACTCGCGATCGGCGTTGATGAAGAGAACCTTCTTGCGCTTGTCGGCATCGGCGCGGTTGAGGATGAGGATCGAGGCCGGGATGCCGGTGCCGTAGAAGAGGGCGGGGGGCAGTCCTATGATGGCCTCGAGGAAGCCGCGCGTAATCATCCATTCGCGCATCTTGCGCTCTTCGCCGCCGCGGAATAGGACTCCGTGGGGCATGATCACCGCCATGCGGCCCCTGGACTTGAGGCTGCTCAGCATGTGTTGGACGAACATGAAGTCGGCCTTGCCCTTGGTGGGCATCCAGAACTGGTAGCGGTCCTTGAACTTCATGCCGTCGGTCGAATAGTTTTGCGAGAAGGGCGGGTTGGCTATGACGAGGTCGAAGCGCCGTAGTTCGGCGCCCTCCAGGTGCTTGGGCTCGTTCAGCGTGTCGCCATTCTCGATCTGGGCGTCCATGATACCGTGGAAGAGCATGTTCAGCTTGCACAGGCCCCAGGTGCTGCCGTTCTTCTCCTGGCCGTAGAGGGTCAAGCTTCGGGCGCTTCCGTACTTGCTCTCGGCGTAGTTATAGGACTCGATCAGCATGCCGCCCGAGCCGACGGCTGGGTCGCAGATCTCAGCGTCCTCGGGCGGGTCGAGGATGCTAACCAAAAGCTTGACGACGGTTCGCGGAGTGTAGAATTCGCCGCCTTTCTTGCCCGCGCTGTCGGCGAAGTACTTGATGAGGTACTCGTAGGCCGAGCCGAGGAGGTCGGGGAATTCCAGGTTGTCGTCTGTGAGGGCGACCTTGTCGAAGTGGGCGATGAGCTCCACCATATCGGCGTCGGTGATGCGTTTGTTGTTCTTGCCGAAGGTCTTATTGAAGTCGATGGGCTTGAGGACTCCCTCAAGGCTGCCCAGGTCTTTGTCCTCCAGCTCGGCGAAGGCCTTCATGAGCTCGGAGCCTTACCTCCTGCTTACAATGCTTGAGGGTCTCCCATCGGGCGCGCTTGGGGACGAAGAAGGTGTAGGCATCCTCTCGCTCGAGGCCCTCCTTCAGCTCCTTGCCGGCTATGCCCTTCTTCTCCAGCTTTTGCTTACGCGCCTTCCATTCGGCGCTGAATTGATCGTTCACCCGCTTCAGGAAGAGCATGGCGATGACGTATTCCTTGAACTCGGAGGCGTCCATGTTCCCGCGCAGGGATTCGCAGGCTTCCTCGAGGAAGTTCTCGAGCCAGGACAGGGAAAGCTTATGCGCCATCTGATGCTCCAGGCCTTTTTACGTTGTTCTGCAGGAAACGATTATATCATACGTTCATCTTGACGATCGTCAATGACGGGCCCGCCTGAGTGGCGCGATACTCCGCCCATGAACACACTAAAGAACAAGGGTAGGATCGCCGGAGCGCTCTACTTCGCCATGGCTATCCTGAGCGGCGGCGGATTCGCCCTGAAGACCCGGATCGTCGACTCCGCGGACGCCGCCGGGACGCTGGCCCGCTTGCTCGGGGACAGGGCCGGCGCGCTCGGAAGCGTGGCCGCCAATCTGGCGGGACAGACGATTTTCCTGTTCCTGGGCCTCGCTCTGTTCGACCTCTTCGCGGCCTTCGACCGGAAAAGGGCGAGGACGCTGCTCGCGATCATCCTCGCGTCCATTCCGGTCTCGATGCTCGTCCAGCTTGGAACGGTCGGCGCGCTCCTCCTCGCCGAGGCGGGCCAGTCCGCGGCCGTGGTAACGCTCTGCCTCAGGCTCTTCGAGTACGCCGACCTCATGACCTTCATTTTCTGGGGGCTCTGGCTTTTCCCGCTGGGCTACCTGATCTGGAAGTCGCGGTATCTGCCCAGACCGATCGGGCTCGCCTTGATGGTGGGATGCTTGGGCTACCTGATCAAGGCCCTCGGGGGTTTCTTCTGGCCCGATCACCAGGACATCGCAGCAGTGTTCCTCGTCGAAACCAACATTGGCGAGATCTCGTGCATGCTCTGGATGCTGATCCTTGGCGCCCGCGCCGGCGCGAAGGAAGGCGCGGCGGTTCCCAAAGAAGTATGATTTATCGGGGGCCGCGCCAGAGCGGGGGCGATCAAGAGATCCGCTTCCTGATCCTGCTCAGGGACTCCGGCGTGACACCTAGGTAGCTCGCGAGGAGGTATTGCGGGACCCGAGCGAGGAGTTCGGGCCGCTTCTCGAGGAGGCTTCGGTACCGCGCTTCGGGACTCAGGGCCTTGAAGGCCGCGAAGTCCGCCTGCGTCTTCGCGAAGTCCCGCTCCATCATCGTCCGCGTGATGGAGACGAGCTTCGGGTATTTCGCGAACATCGCGGGCAGCCCGTTCAAGACTCCGACCAGGAGCACGGAGTCCTCGATGCACTCAAGGCTGTATTCGGCGGGCTTTCCTTCGGCCTGGCTCCCGAATATCAGTACGGCCTCCTCCTCCATGAAGAACTCGATCGAAGTCTCCCTTCCGTCCTCGGTTAGCGAGAATTGCCTGACGCAGCCTTTCAGGACGAAATAACAGCTGACCGGGACATCGCCCTGACGCAAGAGGACGGCGCCCTTCAGGAATTCGCGGACGGGCAGCTCTTCCGCGAGCCGCCGGCGTTCCGCGTCGTCCAGATCGGGGATCTTGGCCAGGAAGCGAAGCAGGACATCCGGTATCGGCTTTGCCATCATCATTTCATTATAGATGGAATCGTCGCTTCGCTCTGCGTCGGGATATCGCGGATTCCGAGATCGAGCCGATGAGCGACACCGCGAGAACCTCAAAGGAGCATCTCATCTTTGGCATACTATATCCCTCCATGAGCTTGCGCGATTATGCCAAAATTGCCGGGAACGAGCTTACGATTTTCCGAGAATTTAGATTGACGCCCTGTGGGGTTGGGACTATTATGCTTATGTTGTGCAAGCGATTGCGCAAAGGGGAACCATGGTTATGACGGCGCGCGACATCGCGCGAATTGCCGGCGTGTCGGTCTCGACCGTATCCAGGAGCCTCAACGACAACCCGCGCATCTCCCCGGAAACAAGGGAGCGGATCAAGCGCATCGCGGCGGAGCTTGATTTCGAGTTCGACGCCAGCGCCCGCAGCCTCTCGACGCGCCGCTCGGGCACGGTGGCCCTCGTCTGCCCCGAATTCCTCGACCGCTTCGAGGATGGGCTCTACGTGAACCTCCTCATCTACGACCTGCGGCGGGCGCTCGCCGACCATGGTCTCGATTGCATCGTGACCGATACGGTCTCTCCGTCGGGCCAGGGCTCGCTGAGGCGCCTCGTCCTCCAGCGCAAGGTCGACGGCATCCTCCTCCTCCTCTCCAGCACCCTGCCCGAAGACTGGACGCTGATCCGCAAGCGGGGGATACCGGTGGTGCAGGTCCACTACGCCCCTTCCTATTTTGACACGGGCCGGCTCGACTACTTCTTCACGGACAGCCACGAGGGCGGTCGGCTCGCAACCGAGGCCATGCTCGAGGCAGGCTCGCGCCGGATCTCCTGCATGACCGTGCTGGACCTTAACAGCGAGATGATAGACCGAGAGCGGGGCTGGCGAAAGGCCCAGGAAGATCGCGGCATCGTCCCCGACAGCCGCCTGAGGTTCGAGGCCGTCAACAGCTTCGAGGCGTCCTACGACTGCGTTCGCGGCAACATCGAGGCGCTACGGACGGCCGACGGGCTCTTCGCCGTAACCGACATCATGGCTCTCGGCGCCCTCCGCGCCCTCGCCGACGAGGGGATCGAGGTCCCGCGGGACATGAGGGTCGTCGGCTTCGACGACATAGAGATCGCCAACTGGTCCCGCCCCAGGCTGACGAGCATCCACCAGCCGAGGGGAGAAATCGCGCGCCTCGCGACCCAGAGGCTCTTCGCCCTCCTCGAGGGCCGGGGCGGCGGAGTCGAGCAGCGCATGATCTCTCCTTCCCTCGTCCGAAGGGAAAGCTGTTGAGGTCTTTCATTGCTATTGTGCAACCGATTGCGCTTGGAGGATACGTGTGAATCGGACTTGGTGGAAGGAAGGGGTGGTCTACCAGATATACCCTCGGAGCTTCATGGATTCGAACGGCGACGGGATCGGCGATCTCGCGGGAATTACACGGAAGGCGGATTACATCGCCTCGCTCGGCGTCGACATCGTCTGGCTGAACCCGGTCTATCGCTCGCCCAACAAAGACAACGGATACGACATCAGCGATTACGAGGAGGTAATGGAGGACTTCGGCACGATGGACGACTTAGGCCGCCTCGTCTCGGCCCTCCACGAGCGGGGGATCCGCCTGGTCATGGATCTCGTCGTCAACCACAGCTCGGACGAGCACCCCTGGTTCAGGGAATCGCGATCCTCGAAGGAATCGCCGAAGCGCGATTGGTACATATGGAAGCCCGGCCGAGCTGGCGGGCCTCCCAACAACTGGAAGGCCTGCTTCGGCGGGAGCGCCTGGGAGCTCGACTCAAGTACCGGCGAGTACTATCTCCACCTCTTCGACCCCGGCCAACCCGACCTCAACTGGGAAAACCCCGAGTTACGGAAGGCGGTCTACGCCATGATGCGGCGCTGGTTCGAGCGCGGCATCGACGGCTTCCGGATGGACGTCGCGACCTTGTTCTCGAAGGATCCCTCCTACCGCGACCTCGCGCCGGGGGAGGGGATGTTCTCACCGACGGCGCCATACGTCTACGGCCCCCGGCTCCACGATTTCATCCGCGAGATGCGCAAGGAGGCCTTCGAAGGCTTCGACGTCATGGCGGTGGGCGAGGCGCCAGGATCGACGGTAGATAAGGCCCTCGAGCTCGTCGGCGAGGGACGCGGGGAGCTCGACATGCTCTTCCAGTTCGAGCTCATGGGGGTGGACCACGTGGACGGGGACAAGTGGCGGCAACGGCCGATAGACCTCGTCGAGATGAAGCGCATCGTGGAGCGATGGCAGCTCGGCTTCGCGGGCCGGGCCTGGAACAGCAACTATTTGATGAACCACGACCAGCCGCGCTCGGTCTCCCGATTCGGCGACGACCGTCGTTTCCGCAACGAGTCTGCCAAAGCCCTCCTCCTCCTCAACCTTTCGCTGGGCGGCACTCCGTACGTCTACCAGGGGGAGGAGCTCGGCATGACGAATGCGGCCTTCTCCTCGATCTCCGACTATCGGGACGTAGAAACGCTCAACTACTACAAGGAGGCCCTCGCCGCGGGCTCGACCGTGGCGGAGGCGATGCGGTCGATCCGTTACATGAGCCGCGATAACGCGCGCACCCCCATGCAGTGGAGCGCCGACCGGAACGCCGGCTTCAGCGCACCGCGCGATAGCGCGGTACGTCCCTGGATCGCCGTAAATCCCGACTACGCGGCGGTCAACGTCGAGGCCCAGGAGGCCGATTCGGCTTCCCCGCTCCACTTCGCTCGCGCAATGATTAATTTGCGCAGGAAGCACCGGGCCCTCGTCTACGGTTCCTTCGAGCTCCTCGCCCGCGAGGATAGACGGCTTTTCGCCTTCATTCGCGAGGGCGAAGGAGAGCGCCTCCTCGTCGAGATAAACATGTCGAACGAAGTCGCGGAGGGAGTCGCGTCCGGCAATTGCGCGACGATCCTCATCTCGAACCGATCCCCGACCGTCCCGGTCGGGACGGCCGGCGAGCCGGCGCCCGGGATCCTCGAGCCCTGGGAGGCGAGGATTTCCGCTGTTCTATAGGCACTTTCGCCCGTCTGACGGGTGATACCGAATATCGATCGCAGGAGGTTCACGATGCGACGGATCATCACGATGGCTCTGGTGCTCTGTTTAATGGGCGGCGCCGCCCTCACGGCCGCTCCGACCACGACGGTCTCGATGATGCAGCTCAAGGTGGAGATCAAGGACGCGCTCGACGCCTACGCGGCCAAGTACTCGGCCGCCCACCCGGGCGTCACGGTCAGCGTCGAGACGCTGGGCGGCGGCGCGGACTTCGGCGGCGCGCTCAAGGCCAAGATCCAGGCCGGCCAGATGCCCGACATCTTCGTGATCGAGGGCATGGGACAGTACAATGTCTTCAAGGACTACATCGCCGACCTCGGTGATCAGCCCTGGGTGAAGGACACCGACCTAGCCTTCAAGGTGAACGGCAAGGTCTACGGCTTCCCGGTCTCCATCGAGGGCTACGGTCTCGCCTACAACGCCGACATCCTCAAGAAGGCCGGAGTCGATCCCGCAACGCTGACCACGAGGGCCGCCTACGAGAAGGCCTTCAAGACTATCGACGCGAAGAAGAAGGAGCTCGGCCTCGACGCCGTCGTGTCCATGGCAGCCTCAGTCGCGGGCGGCATGTGGTGGGTGGCCGCCCAGCACAACCTGGCCTGCTACTGGGGCGGCGGGCTCGCCTTCGACGACACCAGCGTCATCCAGAAAGCGATGAAGGGGCAGCTCGACGACGCTCGCTTTCTCCAGTACGCGAAGTACGTCCAGCTCCTGTTCAAGTACGCCGACAAGAACATCCTCCAGAACGGCAGCTACGATAACCAGGTCGCCGCCTTCGCACAGGGAAAGACCGCCTTCCTCCACCAGGGGAACTGGGTCGACCCCAACATGAAGCAGCTCGGCGTGACCTTCAAGATGGGCTACGCCCCCCACGCCTTCCTGGACACGGTCGAGAAGGGCCTCTATCTCTTCGCCCCCAGCTGGTACTGCGTCAACCCCAAGAGTCCCAACGCGGCCGCAGCCAAGGCCTTCCTCGCCTCCATCGCCATGACCCCGGAGGGCCAGGACTACATGGTCAACCAGGCCGGCATGATCCCTGCCTTCAAGTCGGTCAAGCTACAGCCCAAGGGGCAGCTCAGCCAGGCCCTCATGGCGGCGAACGCCAGGGGCGGGAACTACGGCGTCTTCTTCGGAATGCTGCCGGACGGCGCCGGGCAGAACGTCTTCGGCCCGATCTACGATCTCTTCGCCCAGAACCCGGACAACATCGATCAGTTCGTCACGGACATGAAGAAGGCCGTCGCCGGCCTTCCCACGATGTGACTGGCAGTTAATCCTTCCGTGCGAGGCCTTCGCCTAAGGCCTCGCACGACGAAGATCGCCGGGCCGCGGCCCGGCACGGAACGAAGGTTCAAGCGATGCGCCAACATAGCCTTACTAAGGTCCTTTTCGTCCTCCCCTGTGCCTTCGCGTTCACGATGGTCATGCTGATCCCCTTCTTCTTCGGACTCTTCTACTCCATGACCGATTGGAACGGCGTCTCCGAGTCGATCAAGTTCGTGGGGTTCGTCCATTTCGCGATGGCGCTCTCCGAGCCGGGCTTCCTGTATTCCTTCCTCATCACGATGGCCTACACGGCGATAAACGTGGTCCTGGTCAACGCGGTGGGCTTCGCACTGGCCCTACTCGTCACGAGCAACCTGCGCTTCCGCAACTTCTACCGCGCGGGCTTCTTCACTCCCTATCTCATCGGCGGCATCGTGCTGGGCTACATCTGGCAGTTCATCTTCAACAGCGCCGTGCCCGCTCTCGGCAAGGCCCTCGCCATCGCGTCGATGCAGACCTCGCTGCTCGGCAGCTCCGGCGCCGTCATCTGGGCCATGTCGGCGGT